>NZ_KV787924.1:26864-143141 GCF_001807145.1 Enterobacter sp. HMSC16D10 | reverse complement strand
CTGAGGTGTCTGTTAAACGCGTGGCGATTCAAAAACCCCCACACCGTTTACCCGGAGGAGGCATGAAGATAAAGTCATTAGAGTGGGCATTTGTTAGAGAAGTGAAGATATCCCTCACTTAATACCACCTTACCATGAAACGAACGTTTTGTCAAGTTATTTATTAACTTTCAACAAGATACTATCAAGGATCGTATGGTCACGTTGCTCTCCCACATACATCATGGATGTCCGGTAGCTTCACTGACTCGGATACCATCTTATCTATATTATTAACAATGAAATTTCCGGCTTAATATGCAAGTAAGCCGCTCTTATGGCTACGCCATTTGCACAAGTAACCTGATACAGAGGATGCAGAAAAGTCTAAAGGTACTTTAGAGTTATTTGCATCTTCGGTAAAAATGGAGGCTTACAATGAAACACTGAAAGTGTGTAATGGTGCATAAACTCATTTTCACAAGAGTAACTTGCACAATGGATTCATGGACGAGGTGTACGAGTACATAACACAGGAAATAATCAATATTTACTATTTAAATAGTAGTTAATGGTTTTTTAGGTATTAATGTTCGTTATGTGAGTACTGCGAGCATAGCAGATTTTCTTTACAGGAAAATAGCTTCTGAGTAATAACATCAGGTACAAAGGTTACTTTCCTGTAATCGATATCTTCCATGCTCCGCATTACATGCTACTCATGCAGCATACCTTTCATGGTCGCAGTGCTCCGCATGAAACAACACTCCAGAAAGCCGGAAAACTCCTCATGACTAACAGGATGTAAATAACCGATAAACAACCACATTTGATAGATGTAACCTATCATAATTCCTCCCTTATTATTCATTTTCTAACGCCTTTACGAAACTTTTATCCTTCCATCAACTTTCAACAAAGCCTTATTCTATGCGGCTTACAGCTAAATCAATGACGAATCATTAAGTGCTAATACTAAGCAACCGTTCTTTCTTGCGATGTTAAAATAACCAGCGATTTTTATACCCACTTTTACTCTGAACTACTGGTATTGAAAGTCTTTGCATACGGGCACTGCCCTTTAGTGACGTAGGTGAAAACATACTGGCTGTTCTCATAGGTGCAAAGCGTCTTACCATTCTCCGTTTTTTCCTGCTGCGGATCTGTCATTGTGATTTGTCCTGCCATCACCAACTGTGAAATCAGTAGTCCCGATATCACCAATATTGATTTCTTCATAAGCCTCACTCCAGTTGACTGTTATCGCCGAATGTCACAGTGCTCAGTATTTGTACAATAGCATTGTATCACCCACATCGATCGATTTTACTGATCTATAAGATCGATTTAATTAATTAAAGTGGTAAGATAAGGTAATGCGCTAACAGCGCCTTGTCACCAAATCAAACAAGAAAAGGAAGACCATGAAAAGATTGATTCTCACGTCACTGATCGTTCTCCCCTTCGCCTCAAGTGCAACCACATTCACCTGTAAGGCGATCCAGGAAGGGCAGATCGATTCTGGTAGCCAAAAATCTTCAGTCGAAACTCGCCTTGATGTGCAGGACAAAAGTATGAAGGTGAACATGGGTGGTAAAACCTGGCGACTCGGTTTCTTGGGTGAGAAAAGTATTGCGAAGATGTACGCCACGCCAGACGGAGGGATTGCCGTCACATACATCGACAATGGGAGTGAGCCTATTTTCGTTATGCGCCCCACAAACAATGATGGACAGACTGCTGTCTACACGCTCAGCCTGTGCTCTGAGATGTAAACAAAGGCGTGAGTAATCACGCCCTATATATTTGCTCGACCCCAACAATCAAACCGCAACGAGCATTTGAGCCTATCACCAGCTTCGCGATTATCATTTCCACTTACATTTGCTCTCAGTCCCGAGTCCTAAACCTCTATTATCCAGTCTCAAAACAATCTCCTTATAAGACTACACCGACACAACGGCAAAATGCGGCTTCGCCTTGTCTCAAAAGGTTGATCTTTTATTTTGGGACAGCTATTATTTTGATACTATCTTTTGAGACTTAGAGAACATCATGACAACTGTGATCGGATATGTGCGAGTTTCCACCAGCGACCAGAACGTTGAAAACCAGAAGCAGCAGATAACCGAAGCTGGATATAGTGTTAATCGCTGGTTCAGTGATAAAGCCGTGAGTGGTGCAGTAAAGGCATCAGATCGTCCAGGGTTTGGTGAACTACTCAGCTATGTGCGAGAAGGCGATACGCTGATTGTGATTGCCATAGACCGCTTGGGACGTAATACCATTGATGTACTGTCGACAGTTGAAATGTTGCAAGCGAAGGGCGTGAAGGTTGTCAGCTTGCGAGAAGGGTTCGACCTGTCAACACCAGTGGGTAAAGCAATGCTTACCATGATGGCAGGACTTGCCAGCCTGGAGAAAGACCTGATAGCAGAGCGCAGAACGGCAGGTATCAAGCGTGCTCAATCGGAAGGCAAACATTGTGGCAGACCGATTAAAGCAACCGCTGAACAGGTGAGAGAGCTATTAGATCAAGGTTGCTCTCCAGCAATGGTTCAAGATAGGCTGGCTATCAGCAAAGCCACCTTCTACCGACTAAAGACCTACTGACCCATCTTACTGATATTTGAGGAATCTCCCAGTTACAAGCGGGAGCCTTCGATCAGGTTGTTAAGCGGCTTCAGCAAGCGTGATAGACTATATGCATTAAGAGATATATACGCGCATTAAACGCTTACTTGATCACGTACGTGCGTTGAAATGAATATAAAGGGGCAGTTTGCCCCCTATTCTTTAGGGTATGAAAGTTCAGCGGTGACTAAATGTGATTCTGACTTATCAGATTGGACGTCATACGCGAAGCTATACCGCTCCCCAGACGTAAACTTAAATCCAAATACAGGAAGACACTCCCCCTTCGGCACATAAACAGGCTTGTCATCGAAAATCTTGTGAAGAGAGTCGCTATTATCGCTTTTGATTTGAATAGCAGTGATCCGTTCCTGCGGCTCCAGTGGTGACAACACACAAACTTGATTATCTTTGATCAATGCCGTTGTAGATTCACGATCTACCATTCGATCACCTGGCCCAGGGCATCCCGTTAAGAGGAATACAACACCCAGCAACATTTTGTTTTTCATGTTTAACGCCCCTTCCCTGTTACGATTTTCTGGTAAAGCGAAGGGACATCCTGCAACAAATCTACGCCCCTGTACATCCCCATGCGCCCTGGTCTCTGATAGTAAGACCACTTACTGATCCCATAAACCAGCAGTAACCAGTAATCAGCTAAAATAGAGGCTTGCTGTTCAAGAGAATAATCAGTGAGCTTTTCTTTATCCAGCCTGTAGGTATATTCAGCAGCCCAGCTAAAAGCTCCCCGCATTCTCACCCATTGCCCGTGTTGGTGTTGCCAGACATGCCCCAGCTCATGGATGAAAACATATTTATCTTCGATGAAAACCGAGTTTGCGGAAAAATCTTCCCTGTACATCGACTTTCTGTACCATAACTCCCCGTTTGGAGTCATCGCGTAGTTCTGTTTTTGTAGTCCGAATGGTAAATAGCTGTCGCAATGAATCCAGACACGGCTATACACTATCGAATCACCGAACACCCTACGAGCCATTGCTATCTCGCCTAAAGTCATCCGGCGTAATGTTCCTTCTTCTGCCTGTGCGCTCATAAACCGTCCTCCTTGTATGATTTATCTAAATCGTAAAATCATAAGTCGAAATAGTCTATACACGAACATTAGCCATTCATCAAATACAGTGATGGTGCAAGCGTTACTCCCCATTGGTACTATCCCCGTCCTCTTGTAGCATGGACTCAATAAACTCTCGTTGCTCATGCGTCAGTGCAAGTTCTTCCAGCAAGCGCTCTAACTCTTCCTCAGGTGATTCATCTTGAATCTGTCTGTTCCCGATAGCCATGCTCACCCTTGAGTTATTAGGATTAATCGCAGAGTATTCAGGGTGCAGAAAATGCGCAACTAACAGATTTTGGACAATAAAGCCTTATTGCCCATTGATGGTATGACAATGGGTGGTGCAACAGCATCAGCGTTTTGCCTACTGGCAATGTGTGTCAAACCACTCACGTACCTCATCAGTAGTAGCGCTCTCTTTGTGTTTGGCTACTGCCCACACAGAAAAGTTATTCAGGTACTTTTCGTAAAAGCCACCAACTGGATATTCAATCCCCTTTTTAATGAAAGTTTTAACAAATATTTTTTCTGCAATTTCCTTTTGGGAGTTCGTGAAATCTACCGAGTAGCGGGGCGCGTTAGCAATGAAATGGCAATAAATCCCGCTTAGTACATCTGTATCATTTAACAATGGGGGAGTCTGACAAGCCCAAATATCTTGAATGGAGGATGAAGTACCAGCATTCGTCTTATATAGAGTTGCTTCCTTCCCCTTGCTTTTGCAAAAGTCCCCAATCAGTGACATTACAATATCCGCGTTACTTACGTCTCTGTAACGAGCGGTTACAAGCCATCCTAAGCTCTGATCATAACTCTCCGAATAAGTAGGCACATCTAAGTGCTCTTGCCGCTGAGAACCCCCGCTACAACCGACGCAAATGGCACAGAAAAAAAGTGATAATCCTTTAATACACATGATCCACCGTCAACAGTTTGTTATTAAACATATTTAACCTCAGAGCAACTTGAGTGTTTTGTTTTTTCTCTTAACATTCCAAATCAGGCTAATGAGGGGTAAGCCATTATGGATTAAGGTTCAGATACAACTGAAATAATAGAGAATCCAGCAATCTCCGTCCCCCCTCTGCCAGAGTGAAATCTGGCGGAATCCCTTCTGACTGCGTCCTGGACTTCATCTTGTGTTGGCTCGTGGTCAGAGCGAAGTAACACCGTCTCCGCTCTGGTTTCTTTCCCGTCTCTGTGTTCGTATGTGATTTTATACGTGATGCTCATCATCTTCCTCCGCCTTATTGGATGTACTTTAGTTTAGACAATACCATCCACAAAGCCCCGTTAATGATACAAGTAACAAGCTGAGCATAAGCGAGGTACTTGTAGTACCTGCATATTACAAGTACATGGGTACGGATGATCGCAGTGATTGCCACTCTGCACCTGTTTATGTTATGTAGCTCATAACGCTACACACCGGACTTATAGACATATGATCAATAAAATGGATTTATAAGAAGTCACACATAAAAACAGGGTATTACTGATAACACTGGCGCTCATGACCCAACAAACTCACGTAGAACTTATCACGCTAATCTTGATAGACTAACAGGAGACTGACAATACTAAGGCGTGTATTTACAGCAATACAATCTATGACGATCAGTCCGTTTGAACAATGCAAATGTATTAAGACGTCTGTAGAGTATTCAGAACACTTTGATTATTAAATCATCATTTCTGTTCATTCGCGGCAGTAAGTAAATCAATAAAAATCTCGGAGAAGAGAGCGTCTTTAAAAATATCAATCTTAAAGATCTTCTGATGACTACCAGAAGTTAACTGTGATTTTAATCTCATTCTAATGACATCATGATAATCTTTAGAAGCAGAGAAAACATAGAATATAGCAAATCCCTCCACAACGAAATACCATAGTACACTGTCAGCCTCATCACTTTTTATAAAAGCAAAGTTACTAAGAATAGATTTAATAACGTGATCAGGAATATTATTCGTTGTATCGATCAATCTAAATACACAAATACGGATGAAGTTATCCACCTTCAAATGACTAAGTTTATTTATTCTCACCTGTTTATTTTTAATGCAATGCCTCATCAAGTCATCCAACTCAGGAACTCCATTAACAGTTGAATAATGCACACTTTTAGAGATAGAGGCTCTCCATAGTATACTTAGTAAGAAAAGATAAAATCGCTTATAATCGAAAGAGTTGATGATAATATGGTCAGAGTTTTTACGTATATTATGATGATTTCTCAACAATCTTGTTCCATACGATTCGTACTCATGGCTGATAAACTGCTCACATTCGAAGCATAGAAGTGGCTCTTTAGGATCAACATTTTCTCGTTTTGGTTTACTACCTTTTTGAAATATAATCAACTGCGAATCATTCTTCTTCAATCGTTTGAAATAGCTTCTTGGTATGCTATGAGATTCCAGTAGTTCTTTCTCTTCGAGACATAACTTACAGATACTTTTCATAAGTTTCCCATAATATAAAAATGTCGATATTTACATTCCCTGCTTAGCAAGATATTAAATAAGGTCTCATAGAATCCCCAAGATACTTACCCTATTCATACTATCACAAGCATGTTCAGTTTATTTGTTAACTGGTACTAACTCCAAAACGCCATAATGCGCCTGTCTGTGACAGTTCGGGCACAATGCAATCGCATTTTCAACGGAATCCTCCCCACCATTCGAAAGCCACTCAATGTGATGAACCTCAAGAAATGGTGTGCCGTCTACTTTGAGAAAAGGAGCGTCACTCTTACAGCTTTGACACTTGCCATTAGCCCTTGAAAGAACTTCGGCTACCACATAGGGGCTTCGCTTATAAACTCGTGTTGTAACCTCGATTAGCTCAGGAGTTTTATTCTCAGCGTCTAAAATCTCTTTGCGTTCTGACGGGGGCAGTTCTGACGCATCATCAACAGCCTTTTCAAACTCAGATTTCACCTTACGGTAACACCATTTACCTTGCTGATCCTGATACAACTCCCAAATACCATGAATAGAGGGTTGATAGATTTCAAAGATCTTCCCTCGCTTGAACAATCGGTCATACTCATGATGCCGATGGGTTACATCATCAGTTCGCCTGGCTGTTTTGTTGAAACTCCAGTAGCTACGATTGCAGTTGACTGAGTTGACAATGAGATTCAAGTGGGTGTCGTCTTTATAATGTGGAAATCGCTCTTTCAGATAAGCATCCACTTGCTTCGCCGTTGCCGCCCCTCCGAACTGTTCCTCAATCACTTGGACAGTAGTGATTCTTATCGGTTGGTCGCCATACTTGTATGTTCGATTTGCTTTTGAAGACATCAAAAAACCTCTTGCAATCTAAGATTTATCTTAGATTAACTATCGAGCATAACTTGTGCAACTCTCTGATTTTGGACAATAGAAGCCATAAAGCCCCGTTGGTGATACAGCAACAAGCGTAGCGACTTCATCAGACTGTCAGAGGGATCACACCTTATCAGGATAACCGTGTACCTTTGCGGGAGCGTGGCTGAAGCGCTGATAGAGCCTACATGTCGTTTGTAGGTACGTTATCACCATAAACCTGCTTACGTGGCTCATAGGGCGCGTGTGTTCAATCTGTCGATGACATAACGATGCCTGGATGGGCTTTTTCTTCACGTTTTCTATCGCGGTGTGAGGATGCAACTGCCGCCAACGCTGAGTTATACTGTCATCTCACCATGTAACTTAGCGTGACAGTTACCAAGGGCGGATCACAATGGTAGAACCAATAGGCGACTAAAATAGGTAACTATTTAAGTTGCTGATAGAGAAGGCTTTTAAGGCTTCTCCACAAGGGGAGAGATCTGGAGCGGGCGAAGGGAATCGAACCCTCGTATAGAGCTTGGGAAGCTCTCGTTCTACCATTGAACTACGCCCGCTTTGAGGTGCGTAAGGCATTATAGACCTTACGCACCTTCATACAAGCCTCTTCACAACTAACCGGCGATTAAATAATCACTTAGCACTTCGGTTTGCTGCCGGGCGCAGGAAGATAGCGCTGCGGATCGATGGCCGTCGCCTTATAGCGGATCTGGAAGTGCAGCTTCACTGAATCCGTACCGGTGCTGCCCATGGTGGCAATCTTCTGCCCGGCTTTGACGTTCTGCCCGTTGTTGACCAGCATCGTGTCGTTGTGCGCATAGGCCGTGATGTAGTCTTCGCCATGCTTAATCATGATCAGGTTACCGTAGCCACGCAGCTGGTTACCGACGTAAACCACCTTCCCGGCCCCGGAGGCATAAACCGGCGTACCGCGCGCAGCGGCGATATCAATACCCTTGTTGCCACCTTCAGAGAGTGAGTAAGGGGCGACCACTTTACCGCTGGCAGGCCAAATCCAGCAGCGCTGTCCAACCGGCGGCCATGACGATTGCGGCACCTGATAGGACGGCGTCACTTTGGCGGTTTTGCCTTTCGAAGAGGACTTTTTACCCGCGGACGATCCGCCGCTAACCTTCAGCTGCTGCCCCACCTCGATGGTGTAGGGCGGAGAAAGGTTATTCAGACGCGCCAGATCCTTCACGCTGGTTCCCGTTGCGCGCGAAATACGGTACAGGGTGTCCCCGCGTTTGACGGTGTAGACCGAACCGGAATAGCTTCCCGTATCCGAAGATTTGCTCCCTGAACAGCCCGCCAGTAATAGCGTCAGCGTCAGGCAAAAAATAGCGGTAAGGGGTTTTCTCGTCAGGCTTCCTGCAAACAAAACAGATCCTCGGTCAGCGTGAATGGCGCACTATGATAACAGCCAAAACGAACAGGGGTCATGCCCTTTTCCGCTCTACGAGCCAAACCGTTCGTATAAGAATGCAGTATAATGCTTCGGCTGATGGTGCTGAACCACTCGGCAATTTGGCACTGGAGCATCAATGAGTATTCAAGAACACGTTATTTTGGTAAACGACCAAGGAATGGTGATTGGCACTCAGGAAAAATATGCCGCGCACACGTTACATACCCCGCTGCATCTGGCGTTCTCTTCCTGGCTTTTTAACGCAAAAGGCGAATGTCTGATCACCCGACGCGCCTTAAGCAAAAAAGCCTGGCCCGGCGTCTGGACCAACTCCGTCTGCGGCCACCCGCAGTCGGGCGAAGAGACAGTCCAGGCGATAATCCGCCGCTGCCGCTTCGAAGTGGGCGCAGAACTGACCGATATCACCGCCGTCGCCCCTGAATTTCGCTATCGGGAAACCGACCCGTCCGGGATCGTGGAAAACGAAATTTGCCCTGTATTCGCGGCACGCATTACCAATGACGTGACGATAAACGAAGATGAAGTGATGGACTATCAGTGGGTTGAGCTTGATGCGCTATTCCGTGCGCTGGACGCGACGCCCTGGGCCTTCAGCCCGTGGATGGTCATGGAAGCGACGACCGCCCGCGAAAAACTCATAGCCTTCGCGGCGCAATAAAAAAGCCCCTTTCGGGGCTTTTTTTACATCTTAACGCCTTACTTCACCGGGCGCATCGCCGGGAACAGGATCACGTCACGGATGGTGTGGCTGTTGGTAAACAGCATCACCATACGGTCGATACCAATTCCCAGACCCGCCGTTGGTGGCAGACCGTGCTCCAGCGCGGTCACGTAGTCTTCGTCGAAGAACATCGCTTCGTCGTCGCCTGCCGCCTTCGCGTCAACCTGATCCTGGAAGCGCTGAGCCTGGTCTTCCGCATCGTTCAGCTCGCTAAAGCCGTTGCCGATTTCACGGCCGCCGATGAAGAATTCGAAGCGGTCAGTGATTTCAGGGTTCTGGTCATTACGACGCGCCAGCGGAGAGACTTCAGCCGGGTACTCGGTAATGAAGGTCGGCTGAATCAGGTGCGCTTCGGCCACTTCTTCGAAGATCTCGGTCACGATACGGCCCAGACCCCAGCTCTTCTCCACCTTGATACCGATGCTTTCGGCGATCGCTTTCGCAGAATCGAAGTTATCCAGATCGGCCATATTGGTTTCCGGACGGTACTTCTTGATCGCTTCGCGCATGGTCAGTTTTTCGAACGGCTTGCCGAAGTCGAAGACTTCTTCACCGTAAGGAACCTGCGTGGTGCCCAGAATATCCTGCGCCAGCGTACGGAACAGGGATTCGGTCAGCTCGATCAGATCTTTGTAATCCGCGTACGCCATATAGAGTTCCATCATGGTGAACTCTGGGTTATGACGAACGGAGATCCCTTCGTTACGGAAGTTACGGTTGATCTCGAACACGCGGTCAAAACCACCAACCACCAGACGCTTCAGGTACAGTTCCGGCGCGATACGCAGGTACATGTCCAGGTCCAGGGCGTTGTGATGGGTGATGAACGGACGCGCAGACGCGCCGCCAGGGATCACCTGCATCATCGGGGTTTCCACTTCCATAAAGTCGCGGTTCACCATGAACTGGCGGATACCGGCCATGATCTGGGAGCGAATTTTGAAGGTCTTGCGGGATTCATCGTTAGAGATGAGATCCAGATAACGCTGACGATAGCGCGCTTCCTGATCCTGCAGGCCGTGGAATTTGTCCGGCAGCGGGCGCAGGGCTTTGGTCAGCAGACGCAGCTCGGTGCAGTGGATAGACAGTTCACCGGTTTTGGTTTTGAACAGTTTACCTTTCGCGCCCAGAATATCGCCCAGGTCCCACTTCTTGAACTGCTCGTTGTAGATGCCTTCCGGCAGATCGTCACGGGACACGTACAGCTGAATGCGGCCGCCAACGTCCTGCAGGGTCACGAAGGAGGCTTTACCCATGATACGACGGGTCATCATGCGGCCCGCAACGGCCACTTCAACGTTCAGCGCTTCCAGCTCTTCGTTCTCTTTCGCGTCGAAGTCAGCGTGCAGTTGGTCTGAGGTGTGGTCACGACGAAAATCGTTCGGGAACGGCACGCCCTGCTCGCGCAGCGCTGCCAGCTTCTCGCGGCGGGTTTTCAGTTCGTTGTTAAGATCGACTACCGCGTCAGCGCCCTGTGCTTGTTGTTCAGACATGTTGGTTCCTCATAACCCTGCTTTCAAACTTGCTTCGATAAATTGGTCCAGGCTGCCGTCCAGCACCGCCTGCGTGTTGCGGGTTTCAACCCCAGTACGCAGATCTTTGATGCGGGAGTCATCAAGGACGTAAGAACGGATCTGGCTGCCCCAGCCGATGTCAGACTTGTTGTCTTCCATCGACTGTTTTTCAGCATTTTTCTTCTGCATCTCCAGCTCATAAAGCTTCGCTTTCATCTGCTTCATGGCCTGGTCTTTGTTCTTATGCTGGGAACGGTCGTTCTGGCACTGTGTTACCAGCCCGGTTGGAATGTGGGTAATACGCACCGCCGATTCCGTACGGTTAACGTGCTGGCCGCCCGCGCCGGATGCGCGATAAACGTCGATACGCAGGTCCGCCGGGTTAATTTCGATATCGATATCTTCATCAACTTCCGGGTAAACAAACGCGGAGCTGAAGGAGGTATGACGACGGCCACCGGAGTCGAACGGGCTCTTACGCACGAGGCGGTGAACGCCGGTTTCAGTGCGCAGCCAGCCGTAGGCGTAATCACCGATGATCTTGATGGTGACGGATTTAATACCGGCCACTTCACCTTCAGACTCTTCGATAATTTCGGTTTTGAAACCGCGCGCTTCGGCCCAGCGCAGGTACATGCGCATCAGCATGCTGGCCCAGTCCTGCGCTTCGGTACCGCCGGAACCTGCCTGAATATCGAGATAGCAGTCAGCGCTGTCGTATTCGCCGGAGAACATGCGACGGAATTCAAGCTGTGCCAGCTTCTCTTCCAGCACGTCGAGTTCTGCTACGGCTTCGTTAAAGGTTTCTTCGTCGTCGGCTTCGACGGCCAGCTCCAGCAAACCGGAAACATCTTCCAGCCCCTGGGCCATTTGATCCAGCGTATCTACGATAGCTTCGAGAGAGGAACGCTCTTTACCCAGCGCCTGTGCGCGTTCAGGTTCGTTCCAGACGTCCGGCTGTTCCAGCTCGGCGTTTACTTCTTCAAGACGCTCTTTCTTGGCATCGTAGTCAAAGATACCCCCTAAGAACGTCAGAGCGCTCCGTGAGGTCCTGAATACGGTTTTTTACCGGATTAATTTCAAACATGGTCTGTTTTCTTTTATGGACTTGTCAAAATGCGGTGATAAGAGCGGGATTGTACCGAATCCACGCCCTTTTTTATAGAGATTACTGCCGCTAAATTGGCCAGATATTGTCGATGATGATCTGAAGGGTGCGGTTACCGCGAAACTCGTTGATGTCCAGTTTGTACGCCAGCTCGACCTCGCGCACGCCGTTGTCCGGCCATACCGCCGTGTCAACGTTAAAGGCAATACCGTCCAGCAGCGGGCCGCCGCCGACCGGTTCAACCATCACCTTCAGATGACGTTCACCGACGATACGCTGCTGCAGCAGGCGGAAACGGCCGTCGAACAACGGCTCCGGGAACATCTGCCCCCATGGACCGGCATCGCGGAGCATTTGCGCCACGTCCATCGTCATCTCAAGCGGTGAGAGCTCGCCGTCGGACACCACTTCCCCCTGCAGCAGGGCCGGGTCAATCCAGTCGGTGACCAGCTCGCCGAACAGGCGCTGAAACTCGTCGAATTTCGCCTCTTCCAGCGACAGGCCTGCCGCCATCGCATGGCCGCCGAACTTGATCATCAGGCCCGGATACAGCGTATCGAGCCGTTCCAGCGCGTCGCGCATGTGCAGACCCTGAATCGAGCGGCCAGAGCCTTTCAGCGTGCCGTCGCCCGCGGGGGCGAACGCAATCACCGGGCGGTGGAAGCGCTCTTTTATGCGCGACGCCAGAATGCCGACCACGCCCTGATGCCACTCGGGATGGTACATCGCCAGGCCGCCCGGCAGCGTGTCGCCGCTGCGCTCCAGTTTTTCGCACAGGGTCAGCGCTTCGGCCTGCATTCCCTGCTCAATCTCTTTACGTGTCTGGTTCAGGGCGTCCAGCTCGTTGGCCAGCACGCGCGCCTCACCAAGGTTGTCGCACAGCAGCAGCGCGACGCCAACGGACATATCGTCCAGTCTTCCGGCCGCGTTCAGGCGCGGCCCGAGCGCAAAGCCCAAATCGCTTGCCGCCAGCTTGAGCGGGTCGCGGTTGGCGATTTCCAGCAGCGCCTTGATCCCCGGACGGCACTTGCCCGCCCGGATACGGCTCAAGCCCTGCCAGGTCAAAATACGGTTATTGGTATCGAGCGGCACCACGTCAGCGACGGTACCCAGCGCCACCAGATCGAGATATTCGGCCAGGTTCGGTGCGGCAATACCGCGGGAGTCGAACCAGCCCTTGTCGCGTAACAGGGTACGCAGCGCCAGCATCAGATAAAACGCCACGCCTACGCCCGCGAGGGATTTCGACGGAAAATCACAGTCGCGCAGGTTGGGGTTAATAATCGCGTCGGCGGCAGGCAGCGTTTCACCGGGGAGATGGTGATCGGTAACCAGCACCGGGATCCCCAGCGCGTGGGCATGATCGACCCCCGCATGGGAAGAGATCCCGTTATCGACGGTCATGATCATCTGCGCACCGCGGGCGTGGGCCTGATCGACCACTTCCGGGCTGAGTCCGTAGCCGTCTTCAAAACGGTTCGGCACCAGATACGTGACGTTATCGCAGCCCAGCGCGCGCAGGCTGAGCACGCTCAGCGCGGTGCTGGTTGCGCCGTCGGCGTCGAAATCCCCTACTACCACAATGCGCGTGTTCTCACGCAGGGCGTTGTAGAGCATTTCAGTGGCTTTTTCGATGCCGTTCAGCTGCTGCCAGGGCAGCATCCCTTTTACGCTACGTTCAAGATCCTCAGCACGACGCACGCCGCGGCTGGCGTAGAGACGCTTCAGCAGCGGCGGGAGATCGTCCGGCAAATCAATCGGTTCAACCGCCTCGCGGCGGCGCAATTTTATCGGGGCTTTCACGCGGATTATTTACCACTAACCTGTTTCTGGTGCGCGTCGAGGAACTCTTTCATCTCTTTTGGTCCCTGATAGCCCGGAACGACGTACCCGTTGCTCAGGACAATCGCTGGCGTACCGCTCACGCCAAACTGCACGCCCAGCGCGTAGTGGTTAGCGATATCAATGTCGCAGGAGGCCGGCTTAACGCCTTTGCCGTTCATCGCGTCGTCAAACGCTTTATTCCGGTCTTTTGCACACCAGATGGCCTTCATGTCCTGCTCCGGCTGGCTCTGCACGCCCGCGCGCGGGAAGGCCAGATAGCGCACGGTAATACCCAGCGCGTTGTAGTCTTTCATCTCTTCATGCAGCTTGTGGCAGTAGCCGCAGGTGATATCGGTGAAGACGGTAATAACGTGTTTTTCCTGCGCCGCCTTATAGACGATCATCTCTTTTTCGAGCGCGTTCAGGTTTTTCATCAGCAGCTGGTTGGTCACGTTGACCGGCTGCGCGCCGCTCACGTCGTACATTGGCCCCTGAATAATGTGTTTGCCATCTTCGGTGACGTACAGCACGCCGCTGTTGGTCAGTACCGTTTTCATCCCGGCGACCGGTGCTGGCTGAATATCGCTGCCGGTGACGCCAAGCTTAGCGAGCGACTGTTTGATAGCGGCGTCGTCAGCATGGGCGAAACCGGTGAAGGAGGCTGCCAGCAGGGTGAACAGCGCGAAACTCTTTTTCATAGTTGATCCTGTTACAATTCGTCGGCACTCACGCACGAGGGTGGTGCTGTTGGTGTAGCTGCCGCAGGCGTTCCGTCGCGACATGGGTGTAAATTTGCGTCGTGGAAAGATCGCTATGTCCCAGCAGCATCTGCACCACGCGTAAATCCGCGCCGTGGTTGAGCAGATGCGTCGCGAAGGCATGACGCAATACGTGCGGCGAAAGCTTTTCACTGTCGATACCGGCCAGTGTGGCGTAATGCTTGATGCGATGCCAGAACGTTTGCCGCGTCATCTGCTGTGCGCGCTGGCTCGGAAACAGAACGTCGATAGACGCGCCGTTGAGCAGCCACGGGCGACCGTGCTCCAGATACGTTTCCAGCCAGTAAACCGCCTCTTCGCCCAGCGGCACCAGCCTTTCCTTGTTTCCTTTACCGATGACGCGCACCACGCCCTGACGCAGGCTGATGTCGCTCATCGTCAGGCCAACCAGCTCCGAAACGCGCAGGCCGGTAGCATACAATAGCTCAAGCATGGCTTTATCGCGTAACTCCAGCGGCAGGTCAACAGCCGGTGACTGTAATAATCTCTCAACTTGTGCTTCGCTGAGATCTTTCGGCAGCCGCTGCGGAAGTTTGGGGGATGCCAGCAGCGCGCTGGGATCGTCTTCGCGGATCTTCTCACGGTAGAGATGCTGGAACAGCCGACGCATGGCGCTGAGCAAGCGTGCAGAGCTGGTGGCTTTGTATCCCCCTTCTACACGTTCACCGAGCAGCGCCTGCAGGTCGTCGCTTTGCGCGCTCGCCAGCGAGAGCTGCCGACGGGCCAGCCACTCCACCAGCATGGTAAGATCGCGCCGGTAGGCGCTGAGCGTATTCTCGGCCAGATTTTTTTCCAGCCACAGCGCGTCGAGAAACTGTTCAACGAGTGCGAGATCCTTTTCCACATCAGCCCCTTTGGTTCTGCAGTCAGGCCATTATGCCTGATTGTGACCGGTTTCTGGTACACTACGCGCAAAGTCAAAGCATGAATTGAGATAGTTACGCGATGAATATTGGTCTGTTCTATGGTTCCAGCACCTGCTACACCGAAATGGCGGCAGAGAAAATTCGCGACATCATTGGCCCGGAACTGGTGACGTTGCATAACCTGAAAGATGACGCGGTCGCGCTGATGGAACAGTACGATGTACTGATCCTGGGCATCCCAACCTGGGATTTTGGTGAGATACAGGAAGACTGGGAAGCCATCTGGGATCAACTCGATTCAGTCAATCTCGACGGCAAGATCATTGCCATGTACGGCATGGGAGATCAGCTGGGTTACGGGGAATGGTTCCTGGACGCACTCGGCATGCTGCACGACAAGCTGGCGCCGAAAGGGGTGTCGTTCATCGGCTACTGGCCAACCGAAGGTTACGAGTTCACCAGTAAAAAACCGATTATTGCCGACGGCGAGCTGTTTGTTGGGCTCGCGCTGGATGAAACCAACCAGTACGATCTTAGCGATGAACGTCTGCAAACCTGGTGCGAGCAGATTCTCGGCGAAATGGCAGAAAAGTTTAGCTAACGCGCGCTACCCCTGCGTCGTCTGCTGCAACAGCATCCGGCGCAGGTCTCGCCATTCGGCAGCATCCATACTGTCAGCCGCCAGCCAAAGATGCTGGCACCGCCCGCCGTCCACCTTGCGTAACCGTAACATCATGCCGCAGTTGAGCATCCAGGGCATACCGAGAATATCCCACTCTTTTCCCTGCCAGCGCAGGCGGGAATCCATCAGTAACTTGATCTCTCCCTGACGGGCATTAATGCGACGCTGGCTGCGTACGCTGTCAAAAACGACAAACGAAAGTAGCAGCAGCCACAGCGGCGTATAGCTCAGCGGCCACGGCATCAGTAACACAAAGGCCGCAACCAGGCCGTGGAGCAATAAAGACATCCACTGCGAGCGCCACGAGACGCGAAGATCAGATTGCCACAGGACCACGTTCCCGATTCCGTGTTTGAATTAATTGCACCATCCGTTGCAACTCGGTGTCGGCGGGTTTGCCGTGGTTCATCAGCCAGTTGAATAAATCCGGATCGTCAGACTCAAGCAGGCGAACAAACAGACGCTTATCGTCGTCGCTTAAGGTGTCATACTCATATTCGAAGAAAGGCATGATGGAAATATCAAGTTCACGCATGCCGCGACGGCACGCCCAGTGAATACGGGCCTTGTTGTTAATATCCATGTTCAGTTTCCTGCATTACGTTTGGCACAGTCGGTACCCCATTCGGTGTTCTTTATTTCTCTACGGGGACACCAGCTAGTGTAACGTGTTTTTGACCGTTTCATTACTGGAATATTGCGATCAACGAGCAGGCTTCCAGAATAATCCCTACAAACACAGCGGATTACACTATTTTGCGTGGCGCTACGCAGAACCGATTTATGGCACAAATGGCCTGTTGAAAGCGCTTGCATTGCCTGCAGGCTCTTTTACCATTAGGCATTATCAAAGCGTTAAGCAATTCAGGATATCGTTATGGCCTTTACACCATTTTCTCCTCGCCAGCCCGCCGCCTCTGCGCGTCTGCCGCTGACGCTTATTTCTCTTGATGACTGGGCGCTGGCAACGCTCACCGGTGCCGACGCCGAAAAATATCTGCAGGGCCAGGTGACCGCCGACGTCAGCCAGATGACCGAACACCAGCACCTGCTGGCCGCCCATTGCGACCCAAAAGGCAAAATGTGGAGCAACCTGCGTCTGTTCCGCCGTCAGGACGGCTTTGCCTTTATTGAGCGCCGCAGCCTGCGAGACGCCCAGCTCAAAGAGCTGAAAAAATACGCGGTCTTTTCCAAAGTCACCATTGCCGCAGACGACGAACATGTCCTGCTGGGTGTGGCCGGCTTCCAGGCGCGTGCGGCGCTGAAAAACCTGTTCAGCGAACTGCCGGATGCCGAAAAGCCGCTCGTCAGCGAAGGCGCCACCTCAATCCTGTGGTTTGAACACCCGGCGGAGCGTTTCCTGTTAGTCACGGATGCGGCAACTGCCGAACGCGTGACCGAAGCGCTGCGCGGCGAAGCGCAGCTCAACAACAGCCAGCAGTGGCTGGCGCTGAACATCGAAGCGGGTCTGCCGATCATTGACGCTGCAAACAGCGCGCAGTTTATTCCTCAGGCAACGAACTTACAGGCGCTGGGCGGCATCAGCTTTAAAAAAGGCTGCTACACCGGCCAGGAGATGGTCGCGCGTGCGAAATTCCGCGGGGCAAACAAACGCGCGCTGTGGACGCTGGCGGGACATGCCAGCCGCGTCCCTGAAGCGGGTGAAGATTTAGAGCTGAAGATGGGTGAAAACTGGCGCCGTACCGGCACCGTATTAGCCGCCGTACAGCTGGATGATGGACGTCTTCTGGTGCAGGCCGTTATGAACAACGACATGGAAGCGGACAGCGTGTTCCGCGTGCGTGACGATGCGAACACGCTGAGCATCGAGCCGCTGCCGTATTCTCTGGAAGAGTGATGCTGTATCGCCCGGTGGCGCTGCGCTTACCGGGCCTACTTATCCCGTAGGTCGGGTAAGGCGAAGCCGCCACCCGACGAAAAACTACACCTGCCCCACGTACAAATAAATCGCCAAAAAGTGGCACACGCTGCCGCCCAGCACAAAGCCGTGCCAGATAGCATGGTTGTACGGAATGCGCTTGCAGACGTAGAAAATGACGCCGAGCGAATACACCACGCCGCCTAAGGCCAGAAGCGTTACGCCCCCTATCGACAGTTTGATTGCCAGCTGGTACACCACGATCAGCGACAGCCAGCCCATGGTCAGATAGGTGACCAGCGACAGCACCTTAAACCGGTGCGCGATGGTGAGCTTAAACAGGATCCCGAGCAGCGCCAGGCTCCAGATAACGATCATCAGCCCGCGCGACAGCGGTGAGTTGAGCCCCACCAGCAGAAACGGCGTGTAGGTACCTGCAATGAGAAGGTAGATAGCGCAGTGGTCAAATTTCTTGAGCCACATCTTGGCCCGCTGATGCGGGATCGCGTGATACAGCGTCGAGGCCAGAAACAGCAGGATCATGCTCCCGCCATAGAGGCTGTAGCTGGTAATCGCCATCGCGCTGGCATCGGCGTCTACCGCCTGCACCAGCAATAACACTAAACCGACAATCCCAAACACCAGGCCAATGCCGTGGCTGATGCTGTTGGCTATTTCCTCAGCCAGCGAATATCCCTGTGCGATTAATGGTCTGCTCACCATACAAAACTCCGGGAAAACAAAAGATGATTATTCATCGCATCACTATGCTAACTGAGAATGATTCCAGTGAACACCTGTTAGCTAAAATAATTTCACTTCAGGATTTATACCTAAAAATCATAGGTATAAATGAATTTTTCACCTAACATTTGTTCACGTTAAAATTTAACCATTAAGAATCAAGAGCATAAAAATGGATCCTGCCGTCTGGCCGCATGTTATGATGGATACATGAGGTCTGAATAAGAGTTATGCCACTGTGAGTATGTTCACCCACTCCGCCATTGCCAGTCTCAATAACCTGGAGATGATGGTCTACAACTATGTCATTAAAAACCGTGACAAAGTCATGTACATGACCATCCGCGAGCTGGCGGATGCGGCGGGTGTCTCGACGACCACCATCCTGCGCTTTTGCCGCAAGCTTAACTGCGAAGGCTACTCGGAGTTTCGCGTTCGCTTTAAGCTTTATCTTGAACAAAACGAGCCCCAGCAGGCGAACTTTGGCGCCAGCGAAATAATCAGCTTCTTTAAAAGCGTAAATAATGAAGAGTTCGACGCGTTATTAGATAGTGCGGTCGATATTATTTTATCGTCGGAACGCATTATATTTGTCGGCGCAGGAACGTCAGGCTCGCTGGCAAAATATGGCGCACGTTTCTTTTCTAATATCGGAAAATTCAGTAACCATATTGATGACCCTTATTTCCCGGTCACCAATGACATGGCGAAAAATGCGCTGGCGATTGTGCTCTCCGTCTCGGGTGAGACCGAGGAAATCCTGCGCTTCGCCAGCCAGTTTAGCCTGCATCACTGCAAGGTGCTCTCCATTACCAGCCACGAGCACTCGCGTCTCGCAAAACTGGCGGACTTTAATCTCTCCTGGCACGTTCCCCAGACGCGTATTGCAGGCGTCTACGATATCACCACGCAAATTCCCGTTATCTATATTCTGGAATCTCTCGGCCGTAAGCTGGCGAAGAAACTTGCAGAATAAAACATCCTGTTTTTTTGATGTGACAAATCACATTATGCCCAATTTGTTATATCGTGACATTTAATTTCGCTTTGCTAGACTCGATGCCAATAAGCCATTTATTGAGAATAGCAGCGATGAAAAAATTGACCTTACCAAAAGATTTTTTATGGGGTGGCGCGGTTGCCGCTCACCAGGTTGAAGGCGGCTGGAACAAAGGCGGCAAAGGACCAAGCATTTGCGACGTATTAACCGGCGGCGCACACGGCGTGCCGCGCGAAATCACGCAGGACGTGGTGCCGGGAAAATACTATCCCAACCATGAGGCGATTGATTTCCACGGCCATTACAAAGAAGACATCAAGCTGTTTGCCGAGATGGGCTTCAAGTGTTTCCGCACCTCGATTGCCTGGACGCGTATCTTCCCGAACGGTGACGAAACGCAGCCAAACGAAGAAGGGCTGAAGTTTTACGACGACATGTTCGATGAGCTGCTGAAATACAACATCGAACCGGTGATCACCCTCTCCCACTTCGAAATGCCGCTGCACCTGGTGAAGGAGTACGGCAGCTGGACCAACCGTAAAGTGGTCGATTTCTTCGTGCGCTTCGCGGAAGTGGTCTTCGAGCGCTACAAAAACAAGGTCAAATACTGGATGACCTTCAACGAAATCAACAACCAGCGTAACTGGCGCGCCCCGCTCTTCGGCTACTGCTGCTCGGGCGTGGTCTATACGGAACATGAAAATCCGGAAGAGACCATGTACCAGGTCCTGCATCATCAGTTTGTGGCCAGCGCCCTGGCGGTGAAGGCCGCGCGCCGCATCAACCCGGAGATGAAAGTCGGCTGCATGCTGGCGATGGTGGCGCTCTATCCGTTCTCCTGCAAACCGGAAGACGTGATGTTCGCCCAGGAATCGATGCGCGAGCGCTACGTCTTTACCGACGTCCAGCTGCGCGGCTACTACCCGTCCTACGTGCTGAACGAATGGGAGCGTCGTGGCTTCTCCATCAAAATGGAAGCGGGTGACGAGCAGATCCTGCGCGAAGGCACCTGCGACTACCTGGGCTTCAGCTACTACATGACCAATGCGGTGAAGGCGGAAGGCGGTACCGGCGATGCCATTTCCGGTTTCGAAGGCAGCGTGCCGAACCCGCACGTGAAGGCGTCCGACTGGGGCTGGCAGATTGACCCGGTGGGCCTGCGCTATTCCCTGTGCGAACTGTACGAGCGTTACCAGAAGCCGCTGTTTATCGTTGAAAACGGCTTCGGTGCCTACGACAAGGTGGAAGAAGACGGCAGCATCAACGATGACTATCGCATCGACTACCTGCGTGCCCACGTGGAGGAGATGATCAAAGCCGTCACCCACGATGGCGTCGATCTGATGGGCTATACGCCATGGGGCTGTATCGACTGCGTGTCGTTCACCACCGGCCAGTACAGCAAGCGCTACGGCTTTATCTACGTGAACAAGCACGACGACGGCACGGGCGACATGTCGCGTTCCCGCAAGAAGAGCTTCGAGTGGTATAAAGGCGTGATTGCCAGCAACGGCGAGGCGCTGTGATTTTTTGCCCGGTGGCACTGCGCTTACCGGGCCTACACGAATAGGAGGCCGGGCCGCCACCCGGCTTATTTCCCGCCCGCTAACTCAATAAAACTCCCCGTCACGTACGACGCCTTTTCGCTCAGCAGCCAGACAATCGCCTGGGCGACCTCTTCCGGCTGGCCGCCGCGCTGCATCGGCAGTAACGCTTTCACGCGGTCCACTCGCCCCGGTTCTCCGCCCGAAGCATGAATATCGGTATAGATCAGGCCCGGACGGACGCAGTTGACGCGAATGCCCTGCGCCGCCACCTCCAGCGACAGCCCCGTTGTCAGCGAATCCACCGCCCCCTTGGACGCGGCGTAATCCACATATTCACCCGGTGCGCCCAGGCGGGACGCCGCGGAAGAGACATTCACTATCGCCCCGCCCTTGCCGCCATGTTTGAAGGACATGCGTTTTACCGCTTCCCGGCAGCAGAGGAAGTAGCCCGTAACGTTGGTCGCCAGGACGCGGTTAATGCGCTCGGCGGAGAGATTCTCAATGGTGGATTGCTCAAACAGAATCCCCGCATTATTGACCAGCGCGGTCAGCGGCTCGCCTTCACGATCGAGGCTTTCAAACATCGCCAGCACCTGAGCTTCATCACTGATGTCTGCCCGAACGGCAAAGGCTTTACCGCCCGCCTCAACGATCTGGTTGATCACGTCCGTTGCGGCCTTAATGTTGTGATGATAGTTGACCGCCACGGTGTAGCCTTCGCGGGCCAGCTGCAGCGCGGTGGCCTTCCCAATGCCCCGGCTGGCGCCGGTCACAAGTGCAATGCCCATTTTCTTCTCCCAATATAAAAGCCGGGTGGCGGCTTCGCCTTACCCGGCCTACGTTACTACATCAGCAATGTTACTGGTATTCGCTCATCGGCACGCAGGAGCAGAACAGGTTACGGTCGCCGTAGACATCATCAAGACGCTTCACGGTCGGCCAGTATTTGTTCGCCACGCCTGCCGGGAAGACGGCCAGCTCGCGGGAATAGCCGTGGTTCCACTCGGCCACCAGCTCGTGCTGGGTGTGCGGAGCGTTGACCAGCGGGTTATCTTCCAGCGTCCACTCGCCGTCCTGCACGCGGTCAATTTCCATGCGGATGGCCAGCATCGCGTCGATAAAGCGGTCCAGCTCGGCTTTACTTTCGGACTCTGTTGGCTCCACCATCAGCGTGCCCGCAACCGGGAACGACATGGTAGGCGCGTGGAAGCCGTAGTCGATCAGGCGTTTGGCAATATCCAGCTCGCTAATGCCGGTCTGCTCTTTCAGCGGACGAATATCGAGGATGCACTCGTGCGCCACGCGACCGTCGCGGCCGGTGTAGAGCACCGGGAAGGCAGACTTCAGGCGCGTCGCAATGTAGTTGGCGTTCAGAATAGCCACCTGGCTCGCCTGCTTCAGCCCTTCCGCACCCATCATGCGGATGTACATCCAGCTGATTGGCAGGATAGAGGCGCTACCGAACGGTGCCGCAGAGACCGCGCCCTGACGGGTCAGCATGCCTTCGATCTGCACCACGCTGTGGCCTGGGACAAACGGTGCCAGGTGCGCTTTCACGCCGATTGGGCCCATGCCCGGGCCGCCACCGCCGTGCGGGATGCAGAAGGTTTTGTGCAGGTTAAGGTGCGACACGTCCGCGCCGATAAAGCCCGGAGAGGTAATGCCCACCTGCGCGTTCATGTTCGCGCCATCGAGGTATACCTGACCGCCGAACTGGTGCACCACTTCGCACACTTCACGGATGGTCTCTTCGTACACGCCGTGGGTGGACGGATAGGTCACCATGATGCACGAGAGCTTGTCGCCCGCCTGTTCGGCTTTCGCGCGCAGGTCAGCCAGGTCGATGTTGCCGTTCTTATCGCACGCGACCACCACGACTTCCATGCCCGCCATCTGGGCTGAAGCCGGGTTGGTGCCGTGGGCGGAGCTTGGGATCAGGCAGATATCGCGATGGCCTTCGTTGCGGCTTTCGTGATAGTGACGGATTGCCAGCAGGCCCGCATATTCACCCTGCGCGCCGGAGTTCGGCTGCATGCAGAGCGCGTCGTAACCGGTCAGCTTCACCAGCCAGTCGGAAAGCTGGTTAATCATCACGTGATAACCTTCCGCCTGCTCCGGCGGGCAGAACGGGTGCAGCTCGGAGAATTCAGGCCAGGTGATCGGGATCATCTCTGCCGCGGCGTTCAGCTTCATGGTGCAGGATCCCAGCGGGATCATCGCCTGGTTCAGCGCCAGATCCTTGCGCTCCAGAGAGTGCATGTAACGCATCATCTCGGTCTCGCTGTGGTAGCGATTGAAGACCGGGTGCGTCAGGATGGCGTCGTTACGCAGCATGCTGTCCTGAATGGAGCGGCTGTCGAGCGCAACTTCTTTGTCGAGTGCGTCAATGTCCAGACCGTGCGCGTCACCCAGCAGCACGCTGAACAGATTCAGGATATCGTCACGGGTGGTGCTTTCATCCAGCGTAATGCCGACGGCGTTGTGGATGTCGCTGCGCAGGTTGATCTTTGCCGCGTCCGCGCGGGCCAGCACGGCGGCTTTGTCCGCCACGTCCACGCACAGCGTGTCGAAATAGTGGGTATGGCGCAGCTTAAGACCTTTTTGCTGCAGGCCGCAGGCCAGAATATCGGCCAGGCGGTGAATGCGGCTGGCAATGCGTTTCAGGCCTGCCGGGCCGTGGAACACGGCGTACAGGCTGGCGATGTTTGCCAGCAGAACCTGCGAGGTACAGATGTTGGAGTTCGCTTTCTCGCGGCGGATATGCTGCTCGCGGGTCTGCATCGCCATGCGCAGCGCGGTATTACCGGCAGCGTCTTTGGAGACGCCGATAATACGGCCAGGCATGGAACGTTTGAATTCATCTTTCGCGCCGAAGAACGCCGCGTGCGGGCCGCCGTAGCCCATCGGTACGCCGAAGCGCTGCGCAGAGCCGAATACGATATCCGCGCCCTGTTTGCCCGGTGCCGTCAGCAGCACCAGCGCCATAAAATCGGCGGCAACGCTGACAACCACCTTGCGGGATTTCAGCTCGGCAATCAGCGCGCCGTAGTCGTGCACTTCGCCGGTGGTGCCCACCTGCTGCAGCAGCACGCCGAAGACGTCCTGGTGATCCAGCACTTTGTCAGCGTCATCGACGATCACGTCAAAGCCGAAGGTTTCCGCACGGGTGCGCACCACGTCCAGCGTCTGCGGATGCACGTCCGCCGCCACGAAGAAGCGGTTGGCATTTTTCAGCTTGCTCACGCGCTTCGCCATCGCCATCGCTTCGGCGGCGGCGGTCGCTTCATCGAGCAGAGACGCGGAGGCGATATCCATACCGGTCAGATCCAACGTTACCTGCTGGAAGTTCAGCAGCGCTTCCAGACGACCCTGGGACACTTCTGGCTGATACGGCGTATAGGCGGTGTACCAGCCCGGGTTTTCCAGCATGTTGCGCAGGATCACCGGCGGCAACTGCACGTTGGTGTAGCCCATGCCAATGTAAGACTTATAGCGCTTGTTCAGGCCGGCGATAGCCTTCAGCTCCGCCAGCGCGGCGAACTCCGTGGTGGCTTCCCCCACCTGAGGCGGCGTGGCTAGCTGGATGTCTTTTGGCACAATCTGGCCGATCAGTGCGTTTAATGAATCCGCGCCAACCGTCTTCAGCATCTCCTGCTGTTGCTGAGCATCCGGCCCAATGTGACGTTCAATGAAGGCGCCACGGTTTTCAAGCTGGCTTAAAGTCTGTGTCATGAGCGATGGTTCCTGAAACGTGCAGTGAATCGTAGTTATCTGTAACGCTGTTGCCCGGTGGCGCTAACGCTTACCGGGCCTACGTTGATCTCCAGGCCGGATAAGCGCAGCGCCATCCGGCACAACGTTATTCGTCTTCCAGTAGTGCTTCGTATGCGGTCGCATCCAGCAGCGCGGCAACCTGGGATTCGTCGCTGGCTTTGATCTTGAAGATCCAGCCGCCTTCATAAGGCTCGCTGTTGACCAGCTCCGGGGAGTCGCTCAGCGCGTCGTTGACCGCAACAATCTCACCGCTTACCGGCGCGTAGATGTCTGATGCCGCTTTTACGGACTCCGCCACGGCGCAGTCGTCGCCCGCGCTCACGGTCGTGCCCACGTCAGGCAGGTCAACAAACACCATGTCGCCCAGCAGCTCTTGCGCGTGCTCGGTGATCCCGACGGTGTAAGTGCCGTCCGCCTCTTTGCGCAGCCACTCGTGTTCTTTGCTGTATTTCAGTTCTGCTGGCACATTGCTCATTGAAGTTCTCCTGATAAAAATAGTTAGGCGACCGGCTTACCGGCGCGAACAAAAATCGGTTTGGTCACGTTGACCGGCATTTCGCGGTTGCGGATTTGCACCACCGCCGTTTCGCCAATGCCTGCCGGCACGCGTGCCAGTGCAATACTGTAGCCCAGCGTCGGTGAGAAGGTTCCGCTGGTGATCACGCCTTCGCGAGGATTGCCGTCAGCATCGGTAAAACGTACAGGCAGCTCGCCGCGCAGCACGCCTTTTTCCTTCATCACCAGGCCAACCAGCTGTTCAGTGCCCTTCTCGAGCTGCATCTCCAGCGCTTCACGGCCAATAAAGTCACGGTCAGCCGGTTCCCACGCGATGGTCCAGCCCATGTTGGCGGCCAGCGGAGAGACGCCTTCGTCCATCTCCTGACCGTAGAGGTTCATGCCCGCTTCCAGACGCAGCGTATCGCGCGCGCCCAGGCCCGCAGGCTTCACGCCCGCCTCCACCAGCGCACGCCAGAAATCAGCGGCCTTTTCGTTCGGCATCGCAATTTCGTAGCCCGCTTCACCGGTGTAGCCGGTGGTGGCGATAAACAGATCCCCCGCCTGCACGCCGAAGAACGGCTTCATGCCTTCGGTGGCTTTACGTTGCTCATCGTTGAACAGATACGCGGCTTTCGCCTGCGCGTTTGGCCCCTGCACGGCGATCAGCGACAGGTCATCACGGACGGTGATGTCGATGGCATACGGTTCGGCGTGTTGGGTGATCCAGGAGAGGTCTTTTTCGCGGGTGGCGGAGTTTACAACGAGGCGGAAGAAATCTTCGGTGAAGTAGTAGACGATAAGGTCATCAATCACGCCGCCCGAGGCATTCAGCATGCCGGTATAGAGCGCTTTACCCGGCGTCTTCAGTTTGGCGACGTCGTTTGCCAGCAGATAACGCAAAAACTCCCGGGTGCGGCTACCGCGCAGATCGACAATCGTCATATGGGACACGTCGAACATACCGGCATCGGTGCGCACCGCGTGGTGCTCATCAATCTGCGAGCCGTAGTGCAGCGGCATCATCCAGCCGTGGAAGTCCACCATTCGGGCGCCGCACAACACGTGTTGTTCGTACAAAGGAGTCTGTTGAGCCATCTTGTCCTCGTTGAAAAATTCACCGTGAAACCCGGTATCGGCCCCGCGTTCGGGCACCGACGCAAACGTTCTCTTTTACCTGAACTTACCACCGAAAACGGCGGTTAACCATAAGGTAAAACGGGCCATCACATTAGCTTATGACCAAAAAACGCTGAAAAGCCTACAGAGTTATTCACTGGAAAAATGCGATTAACCCCGCACAAAATTAACATCGCGCTAACAGGATTTAGCACATGGTGATATTTCATGCGGAAAAACGGGCTGAATTTCCGCAACCAGAAAAACGCGACATTAGATTATCTAATGCGAAAAATGGCGTGAAATTAGAATATTTCAAACGAGGGAATTTCCCCGGCGCAGAGGCCGGGAAAAGAAAGTGTGACAGGGGTCTACATTAACGCAGCCAGTCCGGGAGGTCGTTCAGACCCATCGCCTGACGGAGGAGTTGAGGTTTAACACCCGGAAGGGTGTCAGCAAGCTTAAGGCCGATGTCGCGCAGCAATTTCTTCGCCGGATTTGACCCGGCAAACAGCTCGCGGAAGCCCTGCATGCCCGCCAGCATCATCGCCGCGCTGTGCTTGCGGCTGCGCTCGTAGCGACGCAGGTAGAGATGCTGGCCGATATCTTTGCCTTCACGATGCAGGCGACGCAGCTCTTCTACCAGTTCCGCCGCGTCCATAAAGCCAAGGTTGACGCCCTGCCCGGCCAGCGGATGGATGGTATGCGCCGCATCCCCCACCAGCGCCAGACGGTGCGCCGCAAACTGGCGCGCGTAGCGGCCGGTTAACGGGAATACCTGGCGCTCGCTTTCAAGCGTGCACAGGCCAAGGCGGTTATCAAAGGCCACGCACAGCGCCTGGTTAAAGGCCTCCGGCGTCGCCTCATGCATCTGCTGGGCTTTTTCCGGCACCAGGGACCAGACAATTGAGCACAGGTGCGGATCGGCAAGCGGCAGGAACGCCAGAATGCCGTCGTTGTGGAAAATCTGGCGCGCCACGCCGCCGTGCGGCTCTTCGGTACGGATCGTCGCGACCAGAGCATGATGGCGGTAATCCCAGTACGTCAGCGGGATATCGGCTTTATTACGCAGCCAGGAGTTGGCACCGTCAGCACCGACCACCAGACGCGCGGTCAGCATGTCGCCACTCTGCAGGGTGATAAACGCCTCGTTTTCGCCCCACGCCACCTGCTGGATCTGCGCAGGCGCAATCAGCGTCACGTCGCTGCACTGCTGTGCTTTCTGCCACAGCGCGTGGTGGATCACCGCGTTTTCAACGATGTGCCCCAGATGGCTATAGCCCATGCTTTCATCATCAAAAGCAATATGACCAAAGCTGTCTTTATCCCACACTTCCATGCCGTGATAGCAGCTGGCGCGGTGCGCCACAATGTCTGCCCAGACGCCAAGGTGCGTCAGCAGCTTTTCGCTGGCCGCATTGATCGCCGAGACGCGGAGTTCCGGCGGCGCATCTGGTGCAACGGGCTGAGGCTGCTTTTGCTCCAGCACCGCCACGCGCAGGCCGCTGCCCTGTAATCCGCAGGCCAATGCCAGTCCAACCATTCCGCCGCCAACGATGGCGACATCAACATTTTGCACGGTGATAACTCCTTAACGCGCGACCCAACCCAGGGTCCGCTGCGCCAGCACGTCACGTGCCGGAATGAATAGTTCCATCGCCATCAGCCCAAGGTTGCGACCCGCAACCAGCGGTGCCCAACGATTGGCAAAAAGATGGACCAGACCATCGGTCACACCGATGGTGGCCTCTTTATCCACCTGTCGGCGCTTCTGGTAATGACTCAGCACCGAATACGCCCCACAGTCTTTTTGCTCGCCCCACGCCTGCGCCAGTGATTCGGCCAGGCTCATGACATCGCGTAAGCCAAGGTTGAAACCTTGCCCCGCGATAGGGTGCAGCGTCTGCGCGGCATTACCGACGAGCGCCAGACGATGGGAGATTGACTGAGACGCCGTAGTAAGCGAAAGCGGGTAGACCGTCCGCTTGCCGGCATGGGTAATACGCCCCAGCCGCCAGCCAAAGGCTTTCTGCAGCTCGGTACAAAAACGTTCGTCGGACCAGGCCTTAACCTCTTCCGCCTTATCCTGCGGGTGACACCAGACCAGGGAACAGCGCCCGTCCGACATCGGCAGCATCGCCAGCGGGCCATGCTGCGTAAAGCGCTCAAAGGCCCTGCCGTTGTGGTCAGCTGCGGTAGCGACGTTCGCAATGACCGCCACCTGGCCGTAAGGCTGCTGGCGCCACTCCACGCCACACTGGGTGCCGAGCGACGAGCGCGAACCGTCCGCAGCGACCAGAAGCTGGCCTTCAAGGGCGGTGCCGTTTTCCAGCGTCACGCTGACCGACGCTTCGCTTCGGCTCACGCTGGCCACGCGCGCGGGGCAATGCAGCGTGACGCCCGGCGCGTCCTGGAGCAGGCGGAACAGACGTAATCCGACGTCGTGCAGCTCAACAACCTGACCCAGGGCATCAATCCGGTAATCCTGCGCCTCCAGCGTGACAAAGCCTGCATGTCCGCGATCGCTGACGTGAACGGTCCCGATCGCCGTAGCACGGTCGGCAATCGCCTGCCAGATCCCAATGCGGGAAAGCTGCTGGCAGGTGCCCTGCGCCAGCGCAATGGCGCGAGCATCAAAACCGGGGTGGTTCGACGCCTCTGGCGCAACGGCTTCTACCAGGTGCACCGGAAGCTGGCCCTGCGTCATATGCGAAATGGCCAGCGCCAGCGTGGCCCCGGTCATGCCGCCGCCCACGATAATCACGCTCATGCGCGTGCCGCTGCCATCAGCGCCTCGATATCGTCAGCGTTTTTCACGACGCTGGCGGTCAGGTTTTCGTTACCGGTTTCGGTAATCACGATATCGTCTTCAATACGAATGCCAATCCCGCGGTATTCTTCTGGCACGTCGGCATCCGGCGCGATGTAGAGACCCGGCTCCACGGTTAACACCATGCCCGGCTCCAGCACGCGCGAACGGTCGGTGCCGTATGCGCCAACGTCATGCACGTCCAGCCCCAGCCAGTGGCTCAGGCCGTGCATGAAATACGGTCGGTGCGCATTTTCAGCAATCAGGGTGTCGACATCCCCTTTCAGGATCCCGAGCCTGACCAGACCGGTAATCATGATGCGCACCACTTCGCCGGTCACTTCCTGCATGGAAGTCCCCGGACGATACAGTTTGAGCGCTGTCTCAAGGGATTCGAGAACAATGTCGTAAATCGCGCGCTGTGCCGGCGAGAATTTACCGTTCACCGGGAAGGTACGGGTGATGTCCCCCGCATAGCCCTGATATTCGCAACCGGCGTCAATCAGCACCAGATCGCCGTCGCGCAGCGCACTTTCGTTTTCGGTGTAGTGCAGAATGCAGCCGTTTTCCCCGCCGCCGACAATGGTGTTGTAGGAGGGATAGCGCGCGCCGTGGCGGTTAAATTCGTGGTGAATTTCGCCTTCCAGCTGGTATTCGAACATCCCGGGACGGCATTTCTCCATGGCGCGGGTGTGTGCCAGCGCGCTGATTTCGCCCGCGCGGCGCATCACATTTAGCTCTTCCTCAGACTTGAACAGGCGCATCTCATGCACCACCGGACGCCAGTCCGTCAGCGTGGCCGGTGCGGACAGGTTCTGGCGCGAGCCTTTGCGCAGCTTATCCAGCGCGGTGAAGACAATCTCATCGGCGTAGGCATATTCGCCCTGCGCGTGATAGAGCACGTCGAGGCCGTTAAGCAGCTGGTAGAGCTGCTGGTTGATTTCGCTAAACGCCAGCGCCCGGTCAACGCCCAGCTTCGCCGGCGCGGCCTCCTGGCCCAGGCGGCGGCCAAACCAGATTTCGGCCGTCAGGTCGCGCACGCGGTTGAAAATCACGCTGTGGTTGTGGGTGTCATTGCTTTTAATCAGCACCAGTACCGCTTCCGGCTCGTTAAAGCCGGTGAAGTACCAGAAATCGCTGCTCTGGCGATAGGGATATTCGCTGTCGGCGCTGCGCGTCACTTCGGGCGCGGCAAAAATTAGCGCGGCGCTGCCCGGCTGCATTTTCGCCAGCAGCGACTGACGGCGGCGCGAATACTCTTGACTCGAGATAACCATGACACCCTCCTGTGCGTTATTTTTCTTAATGTAAGGTTGGCTTACGAACTTCCGGTGCGGTCGGCTGTGAGCGCGTAAAGTTGTCGTGGCACAGCAGTGCCGCCACGCGCACGTACTCGATGATCTCTTCGAGAGACATTTCCAGCTCTTCCTGGTCTTCGTCTTCATCGTAGCCAAGCTGGGCAATGTTGCGCAGGTCGTCGATCGCCTCACCCGCTTCGCCGGTCACTTTATCCAGTTTAGGCTGCGTGACGCCCAGCCCCAGCAGATAGTGGTTTACCCAGCCGGCCAGCGCATCGGCGCGATCGAACACGCTGACGTCGTCGCCGTCAGGCAGATAAAGCTGAAAAAGGAAGCCATCGTCTTCCAGCGAATCGCTGATGGCGGCGTGCATTTTACGCAGCGCATCCGCCAGCTCGTGACCAAACGCCAGCCCTTCATTCGTGAGGTCGTGGATCAGCGGCTGCCAGGAGCTGTCGCTGTTTCCGCCGCACAGCATGCCACTGATCAGACCGTGCATTTCGGCAGGGGTTAAACCGACTCCCTGCTGGTTCAGTAACTGGTTTAAATCCTTGTAACCAGGCATTTCGTTCTGTATAGACATGCGCATTCGTCATCATTGGGGGGAAGTTTCATGATATGCTACCACTTTGGACCCTGGTGATACCAGAAAAGGGCTTGTATCTTCACATCAGGGTAGCTATAGTGTCGCCCCTTCGCAGCCCCCGGGGCAGTAAGCGAAGGCAGCGCAGTCAATCAGCAGGAAGGTGGCATGTCTGCACAACCCGTCGATCTCCAGATTTTTGGCCGTTCACTGCGAGTGAATTGTCCGCCTGAACAAAGGGATGCTTTGAATCAGGCTGCGGACGATTTGAATCAGCGGTTGCAAGATCTAAAAGAACGCACTAGAGTCACAAATACTGAGCAGCTGGTTTTCATCGCCGCGTTGAACATCAGCTATGAACTGACTCAGGAAAAAGCGAAGACCCGCGACTACGCGGCAAGCATGGAGCAGCGCATAAAAATGCTCCAGCAGACCATAGAACAAGCATTGCTTGATCAAGGTCGCAATCCCGAAAGACCGGGACCCAAGTTTGAATAACACTTCTCAGTTGACTATGGTAGAGTAACTGTGAAGACAAAATTTCTCTGAGATGTTCGCAAGCGGGCCAGTCCCCTGAGCCGATATTTCATACCACAAGAATGTGGCGCTCCATGGTTGGTGAGCATGCTCGGTCCGTCCGAGAAGCCTTAAAACTATGACGACACATTCACCTTGAACCAAGGGTTCAAGGGTTACAGCCTGCGGCGGCATCTCGGAGATTCCCTCTCTTTTCTTCTACCGACTACCATGACTCAATTCCCTGAAGTTTCAGCTTCACGCCAGGACATTCGTCAGCTCATTCGTCAACGCCGTCGTGCGTTAACCCCAGAACAGCAAGCGCATTTTGCCCAGCAGGCCGCCGCCCGTATGATGGCGTATCCCCCTGTCGTGATGGCGCGCACGGTTGCCCTGTTTCTGTCGTTTGACGGCGAGCTGGACACCCAACCGCTGATAGAGCAGCTCTGGCGCGCCGGGAAGAAGGTATACCTGCCGGTGCTGCACCCGTTCAGCGAAGGCAATCTGCTGTTTTTGCACTATCATCCGCACAGCGAGCTGGTGGTGAATCGTCTGAAAATCACCGAGCCGAAACTCGACGTGCGCGACGTGCTGCCGCTGTCACAGCTGGATGTGCTGATTACGCCGCTGGTGGCGTTTGATGAGCAGGGACAGCGCCTGGGAATGGGCGGTGGTTTTTACGACAGAACGCTACAAAACTGGCAGCAGTATGGGTTGCAGCCGGTAGGCTACGCGCATGATTGCCAGGGCGTGGAGGCGTTGCCGGTGGAGAAATGGGATGTGCCGTTACCGGCGGTGGTGACGCCCAGTAAAACGTGGCTTTGGTAGCATAAAGCCGGGTGGCGGCTGCGCCTTACCCGGCCTACGTAAATCCTCAAACATTGTAGGTCGGGTAAGCGTAAGCGCCCCCCGACACCACAGACCGCACCATCAGTAAAGCAGACGCGCGCGAATCGTCCCTGGAATGGCCTTCATGCTCAGCAACGCTTTCTCGGCCACATCGTCATCCGCTTCGATATCAATGACCACATAGCCCATCTGCGAGTTGGTCTGCAGATACTGCGCGGCAATGTTGACGCCCTGCTCGGCAAAGATCTGGTTGATCGCGGTGAGCACGCCTGGACGGTTTTCGTGGATGTGCAGCAGACGACGACCGCCGTGCAGCGGCAGAGACACTTCCGGGAAGTTCACCGCAGAGAGCGTAGAACCGTTGTCGGAGTATTTGCTCAGCTTACCTGCCACTTCCAGACCGATATTCTCCTGCGCTTCCTGCGTAGACCCGCCGATGTGTGGCGTCAGGATCACGTTGTCGAACTCGCACAGCGGAGAGGTGAACGGATCGCTGTTGGTGGCGGGCTCCGTTGGGAAAACGTCGATGGCCGCCCCTGCCAGATGCTTACGCTTCAGCGCATCGCACAGCGCAGGGATATCGACCACCGTGCCGCGCGCGGCGTTAATCAGCAGTGAGCCCGGCTTCATCAGCGCCAGCTCTTCTGCGCCCATCATGTTTTTGGTGGACGCATTTTCCGGCACGTGCAGACTTACCACGTCACTCATGTTCAGCAGGTCAGACAGGTGTTGAACCTGGGTGGCATTGCCTAAAGGCAGCTTGCTTTCGATATCGTAAAAATAGACATGCATACCGAGAGATTCCGCCAGAATCCCCAGCTGGGTACCGATGTGACCATAGCCGATGATACCCAGTTTTTTCCCACGGGCTTCGTAGGAGCCCGCAGCCAGTTTGTTCCAGACGCCGCGGTGTGCTTTGGCGTTAGCCTCCGGAATGCCGCGCAGGAGCAGCAGCAGTTCGCCAATCACCAGCTCCGCCACGGAACGGGTGTTAGAGAACGGGGCGTTGAAGACAGGAATACCGCGTTTCGCAGCAGCATTCAGGTCAACCTGGTTGGTACCGATGCAGAAGCAGCCGATAGCCACCAGCTTTTCCGCCGCGGCAATCACATCTTCAGTCAGGTGAGTACGGGATCGCAGGCCAATGAAGTGGGCATCACGGATGGACGCTTTCAGCTCTTCGGTATCGAGCGCGCCTTTGTGAAATTCGATGTTGGTGTAACCTGCCGCACGAAGGCTATCGATTGCTTTTTGATGCACGCCCTCGACCAGCAGGAATTTAATCTTGTCTTTCTCCAGTGATACCTTTGCCATTTACCCGACCCTGTTTTTGTCTGAACTGATGTTGTGCTGGATATAAATCCGCTGTAGCCAACATATCAAAAAAAACTATTGCAGCAATATGAACGTTTGCGTCAGTACGCTGAAGGAAAGTCATACAGCGCAAAATGGCAGAGGAAAATGCTATGGAAATTTACAAACGCGGAAGGATCGGCAAAAGAGGCATAAAAACGTGACACAAGTCACCGAATTTAGCGTTTCAAAAATTTTTTAGCGGGGGGAGGACTCCCCCCGTCAGATCATTTTACGATGGTTTTCACGCCCTCAGCGGTGCCGATCAGCGCCACATCCGCGCCACGGTTGGCGAATAGCCCTACGGTCACTACGCCTGGAATGCCGTTGATGGCGTTTTCCAGCGCAATCGCGTCAAGAATTTCCAGACCGTGAACGTCGAGGATCACGTTGCCGTTGTCGGTCACTACGCCCTGACGATATTCCGGACGACCGCCCAGCTTGACCAGCTGACGGGCAACCGCGCTGCGGGCCATCGGGATCACTTCAACCGGCAGCGGGAAATTCCCCAGAATGTCCACCTGCTTGGAGGCGTCGGCGATGCAGATAAACTTGTCCGCAACGGAGGCGATGATTTTTTCACGGGTCAGCGCCGCGCCGCCGCCTTTGATCATCTGCATGTGGCCGTTGATTTCATCCGCACCATCAACGTAAATCCCCAGACGATCCACTTCGTTAAGATCGAAAACGGTAATGCCGAGGCTTTTCAGCTTTTCCGTGGAAGCATCAGAGCTGGAAACCGCGCCCTCGATCTGCCCCTTCATCGTGCCCAGCGCATCGATAAAGTGTGCCGCGGTTGATCCCGTACCGACACCGACAATGGTACCCGGCTGTACGTACTGGAGAGCGGCCCATCCTACTGCTTTTTTCAGTTCATCCTGCGTCATGATCGTTTTGCCTGTGGTGTGAAAACTCAGGGCGCATTATAGAACACGTCGAATGGAATTCGTCTGCCACAAAGGGAAAATTGTGTCATAGTGCAGAATAAGCAAAATTAAGGAGCCAGCCAGAGCAATGAAACGTCCGGACTACAGAACACTACAGGCACTTGATGCAGTTATTCGTGAACGAGGTTTTGAGCGCGCGGCGCAAAAGCTTTGCATCACGCAGTCCGCCGTCTCTCAGCGTATCAAACAGCTTGAAAATATGTTCGGCCAGCCGCTGCTGGTGCGTACCGTGCCGCCACGTCCAACCGAGCAAGGACAAAAGCTCCTCGCCCTGCTGCGCCAGGTTGAACTGCTGGAAGACGAGTGGCTGGGTGACGAGCAAACGGGCTCTACGCCGCTGCTGCTCTCTCTGGCGGTCAACGCCGACAGTCTGGCAACCTGGCTGCTGCCGGCCCTTGCGCCGGTCCTCGCGGACTCCCCTATCCGCCTGAATTTGCAGGTTGAAGACGAAACCCGTACTCAGGAGCGCCTGCGTCGTGGTGAGGTGGTTGGGGCCGTCAGTATCCAGCCTCAGGCGCTGCCAAGCTGTCTTGTCGATCAGTTAGGCGCCCTGGACTATCTGTTTGTGGGTTCAAAAGCCTTTGCGGAACGCTACTTCCCCAACGGCGTCACCCGCGCGGCGCTGCTGAAAGCCCCTGCCGTGGCCTTCGACCATCTGGACGATATGCATCAGGCGTTCCTGCAGCAAAACTTCGACCTGCCGCCGGGCAGCGTGCCGTGCCATATCGTGAACTCGTCTGAAGCCTTCGTGCAGCTTGCGCGCCAGGGCACGACCTGCTGCATGATCCCGCACCTGCAGATTGAAAAAGAGTTGAAAAGCGGTGAGCTGATTGACCTGACGCCGGGGCTGTATCAGCGCCGGATGCTCTACTGGCACCGTTTTGCGCCGGAAAGCCGGATGATGCGCAACGTCACCGACGCGCTGCTGGCGTACGGGCATAAGGTATTGAGACAGGATTAAAAAGAAAAGCCGGGTGGCGGCTACGCCTTACCCGGCCTACAGATTACTGAGCCGGTTTCGGCTGTGCTGCAACAGGTTCAAGCTGGAACACCACATCCACCTGATCGTCGAACTGGATTGTCGGCTGCTCGTAAGTTTCCTGAGCGGATACCGGCGCTGCGTCAGCCTTCATCATACGAACCATCGGGCTTGGCTGGTAGTTAGAGACGTGGTAACGCACGCTGTAAACCGGACCGAGCTTGCTCTTAAAGCCAGAAGCCAGCTGTTCCGCCTGGTGAATGGCATCATCAATCGCCGCTTTACGCGCTTCGTCTTTGTACTTCTCCGGTTGCGCAACGCCCAGCGACACGGAACGGATCTCGTTCAGGCCCGCCTTCAGCGCACCGTCCAGCAGCGAGTTAAGCTTATCCAGCTGACGCACGGTCACTTCAACGGTACGCACCGCACGGTAGCCTTTCAGGATGCTTTTGCCATTCTGGTAGTCGTAATCGGGTTGAGTACGCAGGTTCGCAGAGTTGATATCTTTTTTACCGACACCGTTCTGCTCGAGGAAAGAGAGGTATTGCGCAACGCGATCGTCAGCCTGCTTCTTGGCCGTCGCTGCATCTTTCGCCGCCACATTGACCTCAATTGCCAGGGTTGCAACATCGGGTACCGCGTCCACGCTTGCGGTGCCTGACGTGACGATGTGCGGGCCATCCGGCAATTCGCTTGCCTGCACCGACACCGCACCGAAACTCACTAATGCCGCCAGGGCCATCACTTTAAACTTCACTGTCATTCCTCCATGTTGCGAAGAGTGCCCCAATAACAGGGCGCATGCCAGCAAGCTTAGCGGGTCTTGTTCAGTTGTCCATAAGACAAGGATTAGTTGAACAATTCCTGGACATGATGAATCCCCTCTTTCGCCAGCTGGAAAGCGATAAACCACATCACCAGGCCGACCAGGGTATTAATGATGCGCTGGGCTTTGGCCGTACGCAGGCGAGGCGCCAGCCAGGCCGCCAGAATGGCGAGACCGAAGAACCACATGAAAGAGGCGCTGACCGTACCGAGCGCAAACCAGCGTTTCGGCTCAACGTCCAGTTGACCGCCCAGGCTGCCCAGCACGACGAAGGTGTCGAGATACACATGCGGGTTAAGCCAGGTCACCGCCAGCATGGTGACGATAATCTTCCAGCGCCCCTGCTTCATGACCTCCGCGCTCGCCAGTTCGAGGTTGCTGCTCATCGCCGTTTTCAGCGCGCCGAATCCGTACCAGAGCAGAAACGCCACGCCGCCCCAGGTGACCAGCGCCAGCAGCCACGGAGACTGCATCAGCAGCGCGCTGCCGCCAAAAATCCCGGCACAGATCAGCAGCAAATCGCTTACCGCGCACAGCAGGGCAATCATCAGATGGTACTGGCGGCGGATGCCCTGATTCATCACGAACGCATTTTGCGGGCCGAGGGGAAGGATCATGGCTGCACCTAAGGCAAGCCCTTGAAAATAATAAGATAGCATGATGATTTCTCGCAGAGTTGTTCTGGAAGCTGACTATACTGCGCGAATCACATTAGATGAAATGGATAATATTAATTGGGTATTAGCGGAGCTTATGAAGGTAAAGCCCGGTGGCGCTAGCGCTTACCGGGCCTACAACGTCGGGGGATTACTCGGCGGCTTTCTCGCGTTTAAGATTCACGTCCATCTGCGGATACGGGAAACTGATGCCGTTGGCGTCGAAGTCGCGCTTAATGCGTTCCAGCACGTCCCAGTACACGTTTTGCAGATCGCTGCTTTTACTCCAGATACGCACCACAAAGTTAATGGAGGAAGCGCCGAGTTCATTCAGGCGAACCGTCTGCTCTTTGTCTTTCAGAATGCGATCGTCTGAAGCAATGATGTTGGTAATCAGCGACTTCACCTGATCGATGTCGGAGTCGTATGCCACGCTGATAATCAGTTCGTTACGACGCACCGGCTCACGGGAGAAGTTGATAATGTTGCCCGCGATAATTTTCCCGTTCGGCACGACCACGATGCGGCCATCGACGGTACGCATAGTCGTTGAGAAAATCTGCACCTGCAGCACGGTTCCGGCAATGCCGCCAAGGTCAACGTATTCGCCGGAGCGGAACGGACGGAAGGTCACCAGCAGCACGCCTGCCGCCAGGTTTGAAAGCGAGCCCTGCAGTGCCAGACCAATGGCCAGACCGGCGGCACCGAGAACGGCGATGACGGAGGCGGTTTGCACCCCCACACGGCCCAGCGCGGCAATCAGCGTGAAGGCGATAATGCCGTAGCGCACCAGTGCGGAGAGGAAGTCTGCCACCGTGGCGTCAATGTGACGGGCCAGCATTACGCGGTTAACCGTATTCGAGACAATACGCGCCACGATCATCCCGACGATGATGATGGCAATCGCCGCGACGATGTTCACGGCATAGCTCAGCAGCAGGGCCTGGTTGCGCACCAGCCAGTTACCGGCGTTATTGATGCTGTCTACAACATCGAGTTGTTCCATTTATTCTTCCTTTTGTTAAACCAAAACACAAAATCCATCCCCCATGGAGACAGGCAGGTCAGTAAAGGGTAAACAAAAAGCACCGGCTTTGCCAAACAGATCACAAAAACAGGGCTGGCAGGGTATTGAAAAAGCATAAAAAAAGCCCGCATTTGCGGGCCTTTTGATGCTGTTAGCAGCTCAAATTACAGAACGTCGATTGCGTTCAGTTCTTTGAAAGCCTGCTCCAGACGGGTCACCATGGACGTCTGCGCTGCGCGCAGCCATACGCGTGGATCGTAGTATTTCTTGTTCGGCTGGTCTTCGCCTTTCGGGTTGCCCAGCTGGCCCTGCAGGTAAGCTTCGTTCGCTTTGTAGTACTGCAGGATACCGTCCCAAGTTGCCCACTGGGTGTCGGTGTCGATGTTCATTTTCACAACGCCGTAGCTTACGGAGTCTTTGATTTCCTGAGCAGAAGAACCGGAACCGCCGTGGAAGACGAAGTTCAGGCTGTTGTGCGGCAGGTTGTGTTTCTTGGAAACGTATTCCTGAGAATCACGCAGGATGGTTGGGGTCAGAACCACGTTACCTGGTTTGTAAACGCCGTGTACGTTACCGAAGGACGCTGCAATGGTGAAGCGTGGGCTGATTTTGCTCAGCTCGGTGTAAGCGTAATCAACGTCTTCTGGCTGGGTGTACAGTGCAGAAGCGTCCATGTGGCTGTTGTCCACGCCGTCTTCTTCACCGCCGGTGCAACCCAGTTCGATTTCCAGGGTCATGTCCATTTTGGCCATGCGCGCCAGGTACTTGGAGCAGATTTCGATGTTTTCGTGCAGTGACTCTTCAGACAGGTCGATCATGTGAGAAGAGAACAGTGGCTTACCGGTTGCCGCGAAGTGTTTTTCACCCGCGTCCAGCAGACCGTCGATCCACGGCAGCAGTTTCTTCGCGCAGTGGTCAGTGTGCAGGATAACTGGAACACCGTAGTGTTCAGCCATCTGGTGTACGTGGTGCGCACCAGAGATAGCGCCCAGGATTGCAGCACCCTGAGGAATGTCAGTTTTCACGCCTTTACCTGCGATGAACGCAGCGCCGCCGTTAGAGAACTGAACGATAACTGGAGCTTTAACTTTAGCAGCAGTTTCCAGTACGGCGTTGATGGAGTCGGTACCCACGCAGTTAACTGCTGGCAGAGCGAAGTTGTTTTCTTTAGCTACCTGGAACACTTTCTGTACGTCATCACCAGTGATAACGCCAGGTTTTACGAAATCAAAAATTTTAGACATGTTGCTTAGTCCTGTATCTTCGGCCGTTAGAAAAGGTGCGAGCTCTTAAAAGCGCGCTGAAAATTGGGCAGGTTTCCCTGCCCTTGAATGGCTTACTTCTTAGCGCGCTCTTCGAGCATTGCTACTGCTGGCAGTACTTTGCCTTCCACGAATTCGAGGAATGCGCCGCCACCAGTGGAGATATAGGAGATCTTGTCAGCGATACCGAACAGGTCGATTGCTGCCAGGGTGTCACCACCGCCTGCGATAGAGAACGCTTCGCTGTCTGCGATTGCGTTAGCCACGATTTCAGTCCCTTTGCGGAAGTTCGGGAATTCGAACACGCCAACAGGACCGTTCCACAGGATAGTTTTTGCGTTTTTGAGGATTTCAGCCAGTTTCTGTGCAGAAACGTCGCCCAGGTCCAGAATCTGCTCTTCGTCTTTGATGTCGTTTACAGATTTCAGGGTCGCGGTTGCGGTTTCGGAGAACTCGGTCGCGACGCGAACGTCAGTTGGAACCGGGATATCACAGGTACCCAGCAGGCGTTTGGCTTCGTCAACCAGGTCTGCTTCGTACAGGGATTTACCGACGTTGTGGCCCTGAGCGGCAACGAAGGTGTTCGCGATACCACCGCCAACGATCAGCTGGTCAGCGATTTTAGACAGAGAATCCAGAACGGTCAGTTTGGTAGAAACTTTAGAACCACCAACGATAGCGACCATCGGACGAGCAGGCTCTTTCAGTGCTTTACCCAGCGCTTCCAGTTCGTCAGCCAGCAGAGGACCGGCACACGCTACGTCTGCGAATTTACCGATACCATGGGTAGACGCCTGAGCACGGTGAGCCGTACCGAATGCATCCATCACGAATACGTCGCACAGTGCAGCGTATTTTTTGGACAGGGTTTCGTCGTCTTTCTTCTCGCCTTTGTTGAAGCGAACGTTTTCCAGCACAACCAGTTCACCGGCTGCAACGTCAACGCCGTCCAGGTAATCTTTCACCAGGCGAACCGGGTTGGACAGTTTGTCTTTCAGGTAATTAACCACTGGCAGCAGAGAGAACTCTTCGTTGTACTCGCCTTCAGTTGGACGACCCAGGTGGGAGGTGACCATCACTTTCGCGCCCTGCTTCAGAGCCAGTTCGATGGTTGGCAGAGATGCACGGATACGCGCGTCGCTGGTCACTTTGCCATCTTTAACCGGTACGTTCAGATCGGCACGGATGAAAACGCGTTTACCAGCCAGATCCAGATCGGTCATCTTAATTACAGACATGGTGAATCCTCTCGTTGATTCTTAAAGTTTTGCAGACGCACGATGCGCCTTACCTGAAACCTTGAGCAGCCATTGCTAACGTGGTGTCGAGCATTCGGTTAGCAAAGCCCCATTCGTTATCACACCAGACCAGCGTCTTGATAAGGTGTGCGCCACTGACCCTCGTTTGCGTGCCATCGACGATGGCGCTGTGCGGGTCGTGGTTAAAATCTACTGAGACCAACGGTAATTCCGTATAGTCAACTATACCATGAAATGCCCCCTGTGCCGCTTTTTGCAGCAACAGGTTGACTTCACAGGCTTTTACCGGTTTTTTCACCGTCACGCTAAGGTCGATCGCGGTGACGTTGATCGTCGGGACGCGCACGGCAATCGCCTCAAAACGATCGTTGAACTGCGGAAAAATTCGGGTAATCCCAGCAGCCAGCTTTGTATCCACCGGAATGATTGACTGGCTCGCTGCACGCGTGCGCCGTAAATCCGGGTGGTAAGCGTCAATGACCTGTTGATCGTGCATGGCGGAGTGAATCGTGGTCACGGTGCCGGACTCAATGCCATACGCATCGTCTAACAGTTTGATGACCGGAATAATGCAGTTGGTGGTACAGGAGGCGTTGGAAACAATGCGATGTTCGGCTTGCAGCTCATGCTGGTTGACGCCAAACACGACGGTCGCGTCGAGGTCGTTACTGCCGGGATGAGAAAACAGGACTTTTTTCGCACCTGCAGAGAGATGCGCTTCGCCATGTTCGCGATTGCCATACACACCGGTACAGTCAAGCACCACATCCACACCCAGTTCACGCCAGGGTAGCCCGGAGATGCTGTTCTCATGCAGCACACGAATAGCGTCATCACCCACAAAAAGCTGATCTCTTTCCTGGCGCACATCCCAGGCAAAGCGTCCGTGGCTGGTGTCATACTTCAACAAATGCGCCATGCCCGCAGCATCCGCCAGTTCATTGATTGCCACCACGGTCATTTCCGCCCGACGTCCGGATTCATACAAAGCACGAACCACATTACGCCCGATGCGACCGAAGCCGTTAATCGCTACGCGTACGGTCATAGATCTCCTGCAAAGCAATCCCTGAGTTTGAGGTGGCTGAAAGAGTAATCCAGCTACGCCCGAAGGGGAATCCTTGCTGTCACAAACTGCGATTGATTGGTCATTTGTCGAACATTTAATCGACTGAAACGCTTCAGCAAGAATAAGCGAATCGGGGAATAAAAGGAATGTCTGTCCAGATGAATAAGCGAGCTATATGACTTGCGTCACATTTTAGGTGGAATAATGCTTACAAAAAAGCCGGGTGGCGCGCTAGCGCTTACCCGGCCTACTTTCGAGCCATTTGTAGGCCCGGTAAGCATAAGCGCCACCGGGCAAAATGGTGATTACAGCAGTTCTTTCGCCTTCGCGACAACGTTCTCAACGGTGAAGCCGAACTCTTCGAACAGCAGTTCTGCCGGAGCAGATTCACCGAAGGTGGTCATACCGACGATAGCGCCGTTCAGGCCCACATATTTGAACCAGTAGTCAGCGATACCCGCTTCCACTGCCACACGGGCGGAAACCGCTTTAGGCAGTACGGATTCACGGTAAGCCGCATCCTGCTTGTCGAACGCGTCGGTAGACGGCATGGAAACCACGCGCGCCTTCACGCCTTCGGCAGTCAGTTTTTCCCATGCAGCAACGGCCAGCTCAACTTCAGAACCGGTAGCGATGAAGATCAGCTCTGGCTGGCCCGCGCAATCTTTCAGCACATAACCGCCGCGCGCGATGTTCGCCAGCTGCTCTGGGGTACGTTCCTGCTGCGCCAGGTTCTGACGGGAGAGGATCAGCGCGGTAGGACCGTCCTGACGCTCAACGCCGTATTTCCACGCTACCGCGGATTCCACCTGGTCACACGGACGCCATGTGCTCATGTTCGGGGTCACGCGCAGGGAAGCCACCTGCTCTACCGGCTGGTGAGTTGGGCCGTCTTCGCCCAGACCGATGGAGTCGTGGGTATAGACCATCACCTGACGCTGTTTCATCAGCGCCGCCATACGCACGGCGTTACGCGCATATTCAACGAACATCAGGAAGGTAGAGGTGTACGGCAGGAAACCACCGTGCAGGGAGATACCGTTGGCAATCGCAGTCATACCGAATTCACGTACACCGTAATGGATGTAGTTACCGGCAGTGTCTTCGTTGATTGGCTTAGAACCGGACCACAGGGTCAGGTTAGATGGCGCCAGGTCAGCGGAGCCGCCGAGGAATTCAGGCAGCAGAGGACCGAACGCTTCAATGGCATTCTGAGACGCTTTACGGCTCGCGATTTTAGACGGGTTCGCCTGCAGCTTAGCGATGAATTCGTTCGCTTTCGCGTCGAAGTCAGACGGCATGTCACCTTTCATACGGCGGGTGAATTCAGCCGCTTCCTGTGGGAAGGCTTTCGCGTAAGCAGCGAACTTCTCGTTCCATGCCGCTTCTTTCGCCTGGCCTACTTCTTTTGCATCCCACTGAGCATAGATCTCAGATGGGATTTCGAATGCAGGGTATTTCCAGCCCAGCGCTTCGCGGGTCAGTGCGATTTCCGCGTCGCCCAGCGGCGCGCCGTGGGAGTCGTGCGTACCCGCTTTGTTCGGAGAACCGAAGCCAATGATGGTTTTGCACATCAGCAGGGACGGTTTGTCCGTCACAGCGCGCGCTTCTTCTACTGCACGTTTAATCGAGTCAGCATCGTGGCCATCAACGCCACGCACAACGTGCCAGCCGTAGGCTTCGAAACGTGCAGCGGTGTCGTCAGTGAACCAGCCCTCAACGTGACCGTCGATGGAGATACCGTTGTCGTCATAGAACGCAACCAGTTTACCCAGCTTCAGGGTACCTGCCAGGGAGCACACTTCGTGAGAAATGCCTTCCATCATGCAGCCATCGCCCATGAACGCGTAGGTGAAGTGGTCAACGATGTCGTGGCCAGGACGGTTGAACTGCGCCGCCAGGGTCTTCTCAGCAATCGCCATACCCACAGCGTTTGCAATACCCTGACCCAGCGGGCCGGTGGTGGTTTCTACGCCAGCGGTGTAGCCCACTTCCGGGTGACCTGGAGTTTTAGAGTGCAGCTGGCGGAAGTTTTTCAGCTCTTCGATAGGCAGATCGTAGCCGGTGAGGTGCAGCAGGCTATAGATCAGCATAGAGCCGTGGCCGTTTGACAGCACGAAGCGGTCGCGGTCAGCCCATGACGGGTTCTGCGGGTTGTGGTTCAGGAAATCGCGCCACAGAACTTCGGCGATATCAGCCATACCCATAGGGGCCCCTGGGTGGCCGGATTTGGCTTTCTGTACTGCGTCCATGCTCAGCGCACGAATAGCATTAGCAAGCTCTTTACGTGAGGACATTTTAACTCCAGATCGGACTGTTAAAGGCCATGCCCTTGACGACAGCGCGTTTTGGGCTACGCCGGAAAAAAGTGCCAACAATGTAACCCAAGCCGCAAGTCATGTACATGGAGCATTCTTTTGCTTGTTAAGAAATCTCTGGATCATGCTCGCATGTTGCGCAATCTGCTCGCCCGGCCCTGTAGATATTCCTTATACTTAGCCCAACACCGGCTTCGCTGACGGTGCACTTTTCGGATTTTATTCAGATTAACGAGTACGGAAGCAACCTCATGAAAATGCGTGCAATAGTGCTGGCCCTGGGTACAACGCTCCTGCTGAGCGGCTGTCAGAATATGGACTCTAACGGTCTGATGACGTCAGGCGCAGAGGCCTTTCAGGCCTATTCCCTGAGCGATGCGCAGGTAAAAGCGCTGAGCGACCAGGCCTGTAAAGATATGGACGGAAAAGCCACGCTTGCGCCGGCTAACAGTACCTACACGCAGCGTCTGAATAAGATTGCTTCCGCGCTGGGCGATAACATCAACGGCCAGCCGGTGAACTACAAGGTGTACATGGCGAAAGACGTCAACGCCTTCGCGATGGCAAACGGCTGTATCCGCGTTTACAGCGGGCTGATGGACATGATGACCGACAACGAAGTGGAAGCGGTTATCGGCCATGAAATGGGCCACGTTGCCCTGGGCCACGTGAAGAAAGGGATGCAGGTAGCCCTGGGCACCAATGCCATCCGCGCAGCGGCAGCCTCTGCAGGCGGTATCGTTGGCAGCCTGTCGCAGTCACAGCTGGGCGACGTAGGTGAAAAGCTGGTGAACTCTCAGTTCTCCCAGCGCCAGGAGTCCGAAGCGGATGATTACTCCTACGATCTGTTGCGCAAACGCGGCATTAATCCATCCGGTTTAGCCACCAGCTTCGAAAAACTGGCCAAGCTGGAAGCGGGACGTCAAAGCTCCATGTTTGACGATCACCCTGCCTCAGAAGAACGCGCACAGCATATTCGCGACCGTATGGCCGCAGACGGAATTAAATAATTTCAGAAGGAGGCAGTTTTGCCTCCTTTTTATTTCGCATGAATTGTTAACTTAACAGCACGTATCGATAACACCCCTGGAAGCCCCGCAAAATCTGCCCTGTCACATCGAAACACCTGGTCACATAATTATTGCAAAGGTCACTTTTTCCGGTAATTATCCCCCCTGCAGTTATTCAATTAATATATCCAGACAGAGACGTTCCCTCCGTGAAAAAAGAATTATCATTAATTGCTTTAAGTTTATTTGCCGCATTACCTGCCGCTGCAAGTCAGCAATCCGACAGCCAGGGTTTTATTGACGACAGCCATCTGGACCTGTTTTTACGCAATGCGTATATCAGCCGTGATTATCATCAGGGCCAGCAGGACAAAGCCGAATGGGGTCAGGGGATCATCGCCACGTTTGCATCCGGCTATACTGAAGGACCGGTTGGCTTTGGTGTGGACGGTATTGCTCAATACGGCGTGCGCCTGGACGGCGGCCGCGGCAAGAGCGGCGCGGGCGGCATCGACTTCTTTAAGCAGGAAGACGACGGCCGGGCAAAATCCGATCTGGCAAAGTTTGGCGCAACCGCCAAAATGCGCATCTCGAATACCGTACTGAGCTACGGGAATCAGCGACCAGAATTGCCTATCGTGAATGCCGACAGCTCCCGCCTGCTGTTTGAAAGCTATACCGGCACCATGCTGACCTCAAAAGAGATCGATGGTCTGGAAATCAACGCCGGTTATTTCACGGACGAGCAGCGTAAAAGTGACGACCGCCACGACAGCGGGCTGAAGAGCCTCTCCTTCGGCGGCGCGAGCTACCAGTTCAACGACCAGTTCAGCGGCGCGTTTTACGCCTCTCACAATGAAGAGGTGATGAACAAGCAATATCTGGGCCTGAACTTCAAACAGCCGTTCAGCACCGGGCAGCAGCTGGTGCTCGACTTCAACGGTTATAACTCCCGTCTGGACCAGAGTTATGCGGACAGCCTCGACACGGGCCGCAGCAACGCTATCTGGAGCCTGGCGGCGAGCTACATCTGGGATATTCACACATTCAAAGTGGCGTACCAGCAGAGCAGCGGCAGCACCGGCTACAACTACGGCGGCTACCGCGACCAGGGCGGCGTGGGTGATGGCGGTAACACCATCTGGCTGGCAAATTCCTACTGGTCTGATTTTAACGGCGAAGATGAACGTTCCTGGCAGGCATCCTACGGTCTGGACTTTGGTGGCCTTGGCCTGCCGGGTCTGAGCTGGACCACCGCCTACGTGCGCGGGGACAACATCAAAACCGCAGAAACCAGCAACGGCAAAGAGCACGAGTGGTTTAATCAGATCCAGTACCAGGTGCAGGATGGCCCGGCGAAGGATCTGAAACTGAAACTGCGCTATTCCGTACTGCGCGTCTCCAGCAACGCCAGCGATTATAACGTGGGTGGGGACGAGATCCGCGCTTATGTGGAATACCCGTTTAACGTCTTTTAAAGGCAATAAAAAACCTCTCCAGGGAGAGGTTTTTTTTACGCCAGAAGAGGCTTATTCGCCTTTTTTGGCTGCCTGGATGTAGAGCATTTCCAGAGCCAGGGTCGCTGCGGCCAGCGCAGTGATCTCGGACTGGTCATACGCAGGCGCCACTTCCACCACGTCCATCCCGACAATGTTAAGATCCTTCAGGCCGCGCACCAGCTTGATGGCACGGTCTGAGGTCAGGCCGCCGATCACCGGCGTACCGGTACCCGGCGCAAATGCCGGATCCAGGCAGTCGATGTCGAAGGTCAGATACACAGGCATATCACCCACGATCTGCTTCACCTGCGCGAGGATGTCATCAACACCGCGATCGTTAACCTGACCCGCATCCAGCACGGTGAAGCCGTTGTCTTTGTCGAATTCAGTGCGAATACCGATCTGCACGGAGTGGTTCGGGTCGATCAGACCTTCGTTCGGCGCGGTGAAGAACATGGTGCCGTGGTCAAACTCACAGCCGTTGGCGTAGGTGTCGGTGTGGGCATCGAAGTGCACCAGCGCCATTTTACCAAAGTGCTTCGCGTGGGCGCGCAGCAGCGGCAGGGTCACGAAGTGGTCGCCGCCGAAGGAGAGCATGCGCTTACCGGCAGCCAGCAGCTTCTCGGCGTGGGCCTGCAGCTTTTCGCTCATCTCACGCGCGTCGCCAAAGGCGTACACCAGGTCACCGCAGTCCACCACGTTCAGACGCTCGCGCATGTCGAAGTTCCACGGGAAGCGGTTGTGCTCCCAGGCCAGGTTAGTGGAAACCTGACGGATCGCCGCCGGGCCATGACGGCCACCCGCACGGCCTGACGTTGCCATGTCGAACGGCACGCCGGTGATCACCCAGTCCGCATCACTGTCGTACGGCTGGAAGTTCATCGGAAGGCGTAAAAAACCAAACGCGTTAGATACCAGAGAGTTATCGTACTGATGACCTAAAGTGCTCATGTCCTGTCCTCGTATCATAGATAAACGATCGTTGCTAAAGGTGAAAAAAAATCCCTTCCGCGTCGTTAAGCCCGACGAGGAAGGGATCGTTTCATATCGTAATGCTGTATGGCGCTAAGAATAGCGCCTGAATCCATTAAATTCAAGCGACTCATAAATACAACATATATAGACAACCCATCCTATTCACCAAATAAAATCATAGCCATAAAAATATTATAATCTTTACAATCCATATATTTTCCAAGTGAATATTTAATTCATCCCACCATCTATTTCGCCCTTGTAATTCAAAGGAAAAAACGCCTCATACCATATTCATACATACATAAACAGCATGAGACAGTCTCAATTCGGAATTTATTTAGTTTCAACCTGTGGTTTTCTCTTTTTTTACTCCCTACAATCCCGCCGCTTTATTAAAATTTATGTCTAAATGGAATTATCTATGAACAAATATTTAAAAATTGGTCTTTTTACCATTCTGGCGGGAGCGGGTTCTGCAGCAGCGGCAGAAGATGGCACAATTACCTTTGACGGAACGATCAGTGACGCCACCTGTATTATTACAGGCGGTGACGCACAGGGTGAATCCACCTCTCCTGATTTCACCGTGCATCTGCCAAGCGTCAGCACCACCGCGCTAGCCACTGCGGGTCAGCGCGCGGGAGACACGCCATTCTTCATTAAACTGAGCGGCTCAAATTGCACCAACAACAAAGTCGCCAGCGTCTTCTTCGAACTGGCACAGAGCACCAATATCAACACCGCGACCGGTAACCTGAAAAACACCGTTACCACGGGTGGTGCCGATAAAGTTGAAATCGGTCTGTTAGATTCCAGCAAAGCTGTTTTGGATTTGAATACCGCAAACAATAACCCGAAAACAGCGGTCATTTCGGGTAATACCGCTCGCTTCGACTACTGGGCGCAGTACGTTGCCACCGGCGGTGCGGCAACGGCCGGTAAAGTCACCACTGAAGTCATTTATTCCATTAAGTACCAGTAAGACCTTTGAGCAGTGGGAGTTATCCCACTGCTTTCCCTGCCACATTTAGGAACGTTGAGCCTGATGGTCAGTAATATTCTCAAAGTAATGTTAATGGTGACATTGACGTGGTTCCCCTGCGCCAACGCCACTATACAAATTTTAACAACTCGTGTGGCATTCAATGCAAACGAGAGTGAACAAACCGTTCGCGTAAATAACCTCAGTAAAAACCCGGAGCTGGTGCAGGTCTGGCTTTCCAGCACCGACAAAACCGATGGGACGGAGAAGGAGAATCTTCCGTTCTTTATCAACCCTCCCGCTGCGCGCGTAAACGGTCAGAAAGGGAAAGTTTTCCGTATATTCCAGACAGAGGAAGCCGCAGGAAAATACCCGAAAGATCGCGAAACCCTGCTCTGGCTAAACGTGCTGGATATTCCACCTGAACTGCCGGAAGAGGCGGATCGGAATCAGATAAAAATGGCGTTCCGCACGATGATCAAATTTTTCTATCGCCCTGCGGGCCTGAAAGGCAATCCCATGCAGGCGGGCGACGATCTGAAGTGGGAACTGCGTAAAGTGGCAAAGGGCTACGACGTGGTGGGAACCAATAATTCGCCTTTCCACGTGAGCATGACGAGCGTGTGGCTAACGAATGCCGACAATAAAGACATTGAGATCCCCGGTGACATGATTGTCCCTTATGGAACGCTGGTTTATCACTTTCCGCAGGTGAGCGCAGTGAGTGGACGCGGCATATTTAAATACAATTATATCACTGATTTAGGCGCATATATTAAGCGCACCTATAACTTTTAACTTTTTATACGCTCTACCTTTCGGAAGGTCAAATGTCCGCACGCCATAATAAATACAGGCTTCTCAAAAAAGCGAAAAGTACCCTTGGCCAGATAATGATTCTGGCATTGTGCATTTCAGGCCAGGTTAACGCAGAAACAGAAAAAAAAGCGGTAAACTTTTCTCGCAGCTTTATGAATTTCTATGACAGTGGATTAGACCTTAGCCAGTTCGACGGGGTAGATAAAATCCAGCCAGGTGATTACAAACTGGAAGTATTTAGCAACTTGCGGAAATTAGGAACCTGGCCCATTTCATTTATTCCGGCAAACAATACGCAGGGCGTAAATGCCTGCATGACGCCGGAAATGATTATCCGCTTTGATGTCGATACCAGCAAACTGCCGGAAAACTGGAAGACGGGCCGCTGCCTGATCCTCGAAACGCTTATCCCCGGCGCGACCGTCACCTACAACCAGGATGATGAGCGCCTGGATGTCACCGTTCCGCAGGCGATGCTGCTCAATACACCAGAGGGTTATATCAGCCCTGAACTATGGGATGACGGTGAACCTACCCTCATGGCCTCCTACGCGCTGAGTGGTTCAAGCACGCGCAACCGTGAGTTAGGTGAAACCAGCAACTATCTCTTTGGTAACCTGCAAACCGCTATGACGCTCGGAGCGTGGCGTTTTGTAACCTATGACACCCTGAACCTCGGCAATGATATTGAGGATGAAGGGGTCGATCATCTGCAGGCATTTGCCAGCCGGGGAATTGCGGCCTGGCAATCTGAAGTGGTGCTGGGCGATCTCAACACCAGCGGGGAGATGTTTGATACAACGGCTATTCGCGGCGTCAGACTCGCCACCGACGATCGCATGCTGCCGGATTCCGTGCGCAGCTATGCGCCTGTCGTTCGTGGTTTTGCCAACAGCAACGCGACGGTCACCATCAAGCAGTCTGGCAGTACCCTCTATGAAAAAGTGGTTCCCCCTGGCGAGTTTGCCATCAGCGATCTCTATGCAACGGGCTACAACGGCGATCTGGAAGTCACCGTCAAAGAGACCGATGGCACCATCAATACCTTTACCGTCCCCTACTCCAGCGTTCCGCAGCTGCTGCGCGAAGGCTATTTTCGCTATTCGGTCTCCTCGGGTGAAATCCGCAACACATTTCTTGCCGATGATCCGTGGATGACGGAAGGCACGCTTCAGTACGGTTTGCTTAATAATCTGACCGGTTACGTAGGCGCTCAAACCGCGTTTGATGGCGATTACAACGCCCTGCTGGGTGGTGTGGCTATCAATACCCCGCTGGGGGCATTAGGCCTGGACGTTACCCGCTCTTATACGAACTTTAACTCCAGCACCGGGAGCGATGACTGCGGCTCACTGTGTGACATGTCCCTGCGTATCAGCCTTGCTAAAAATCTTTCCGAAACCGGGACAAATTTCAGCCTGGTGGGTTACCGCTACTCCAGTAAAAATTACTACTCGCTGTCGGATGCCGTCAGCGTGAAGCAGGCGCTGGAGCATGGTAACGACCGATATTTACCCGAACGCTATCGTGAACGCCTGGAAGCAAACATCAACCAGATGCTGCCTGCGGGTTGGGGAAGTTTCTACGTCAGTGGTTTCATCGGCAACATCTGGAACGATGAACTGGGCCGCACGGAAAAATCCAACTACGCGCTGGGATACAACAACCGGTTTGGCTCGTCGACCTGGGGCATTTCGCTTGGCCGAACCAACAATGAAGACGGTGGTCACGACGATACGATCTACCTGAGCGTATCTATGCCGCTCGGCCATCGTTATGAAAAACAGGCTCGCTTGGGAGCAAACTTTAGCTACAACAGTGATGAGGCCACCATCCGCACCTCGCTCAGCGGCTCGGCCGGCGAGCGATCGCAGTATGGCTTTAGCGGCTACTTCAGCGAGTCCAGCAGGCCAGAAACCAACTTCGGTACCAACCTGTCTTATGTGGGCGATAGCGCTTCCGGCGGCGTCGCGTTCAGCCAGTCCCTCCATAGCTTCATGGGCGGTCTGAACATGAACGGTGGCGTGGTTGTGCACCGTGGCGGTATCAATTTGACCCCAACGTTAGGCGACACCATTGGCGTGATAGAGGCCAAAGGCGCTGAAGGGGCAAGAGTTTACCCTGATTCAAATGCGGTCATTAAAGATAACGGCTACGGGATTGTCGGCTATCTGACGCCTTACAGATACAACGATGTCTTCATTGATCCAAAAGGTACATCAATGAGTGTCGATGTAGAGGATACGCGTAAGAGCATTGTGCCAACCGCCGGTGCCGCCGTGCATATCAAAATGGAAACACAGCAGAAGCAACAGACCTTTGTGCGCTTCACACATGCCTCCGGGAAAAAGATCCCCTTCGGCGCATCCATTACCGATGGTAGCAATACCACGCTCGGTATGGTCGGACAGGGTGGCCTGGCAATGCTGACCTTACCTGAACCTGGCAAGCCGATCGTTATTAAATGGAATAGTAATAAGGTGATGAACGCGTGCTCAGCAGAAGTCAATCACCTTTCTGATAACAGAAAAACCCGCAACATGAATAAAGCCGCCTCCTTTAATGCAATAGATATTCTCTGCAAAGGCCTTTAACAGAAAATGAATAAATACATTACTACTCTGCTTTATCTCGTTTTATTATCCGTTTTATGGATGTTTACCCTTGAAGCAAAAGCCTCAGCGTGCAGACTCGAAGGCGTGGAAAAGGTTTTAAATATTACAGACGACATTACGTTAAACCCTGCGGATAAAGGCTCCACTGGAACGGTCTTATGGTCGAAAACGTATACTGCACCTAACATCAAATATATCTGTGATGAATCAACGCAAACGCAGTGGCACACCGCTTACAGCCGAAATTATCTCTCTTCCTCGGTAGATAAAGTCTATACAACCGAAATTCCGGGTATCGGTATTCGGATGAAATGGCCAGCCAACGCAGGAAACACCTGGGTGCCGGGTAACTCCGGCTCTCCGGTGACCTGCAGCCCGAGCTGTTCTATCGACAACAGCACCGTATTGGTAGAATTCGTGCAGACAGGTAATATTAATCAGGGAGAATCCGAGATCCCTGCCGGCGAAATGGTTAACGTAAAAGTCAAACCTTTGCTCACGCCAGAGGATGCGCTTCGTATTCTTACTATCAATTTCTCAGCGCCAATTAAAGTAAATACGCGTTCATGTTCCATTTATCCCTCGTCGACCAACGTCGATTTGGGAACCTACAGTATTGCTTCATTCCAGAATACGCTAAATTATCAAGGTGATAAAAAGGACTTTTCTATTACCATCACATGCCCGGAACAGGCACAAGTTGGCTTAACTTTCTCTTCCCTGATCAATACCAAATTCGCATCAATGAACGGTCTTTTGGGCGTCGAGACCGGCGAAGGCTACGCGAAAAATTTCGCGATTATGGTTTACGAAAAATCCAGCCCTTATGTCTCATCGGCCCTTGTTCTTGGAAAAGAATACCCTTTCCAGGTTTCATCCCGCTTAACTAAAAACTATCAGGCCCAGATATTCGTTCCTGCCGAGGTTAATCGCGAAAACTCATTAAGTGCTGGCAGGGTGGTCGGCGCAATTCAATACACCATGGCTTTAAGATAATTATCAAGGAGAGATTCGTGCTTCAGCGTTTTTCAAAATATGCACTTTTATTAGTGCCGTTCATTCCTGTGGCTCATGCTACGGCGGCACTCCCTGGTCAGCAAAATAAACAGGAACTGGATCGTCTCGAAAGACAAACCAGCCAGGCATTAATAGAAGAAGCCAAGCGGACCGAGCAGTTAATCCAGCAACAAAAAAAAATGCGCGAAGCCGGAGATGAAACCCTGGCCAGCAGCGACTCGAACTGGAAATTTCAGGTCAATCATATTGTCATCCTTGATGATACGCAGTTTGACAACTCACCGCAGCGTCAGGCGATTATCGATCGCTATGAGGGCAAAATGCTCGGTCGAACAGAAATATTTGAACTGGCCAAAGAACTGACCGATTTTTATATTTCTCGTGGTTATGCCACGACGCTGATTGGTGTTGAGCCCGGTAATATCAAAACGGGCACACTCTCTCTGCGGGTGATGTGGGGAAAAATACACGATCTTAAGGTTAACGGGCAAGCGCCGTCCTTCCGTGAACGCACGCGCATGTTCACTGCCTATCCTTTTGCGCAAGACAAGATTCTGAACATGCAGGATGTCGATCAAATGGTCGAAAACCTGCTGCGCGTTTACCCTAACGACAATATTGAAATTCAACCGTCTGTTATAAACAGCTATTCCGATCTTAATCTGCTGCACGTGCCTGCATTCCCTCTTTCGGTCACCGCGGGTCTTAACAACTCTGGCTTTAAGGCTGACGGCTGGCAGCAGTATTATGGCAGCGTAACCGCTAAAAACATTGCCGGCATCAATGATATTTTCAACGTTTATTATTCATGGAATAACCTGAAGAATAACCAGGATAATCAGGATTCGTGGTCAACGAGTTACAGCATCCCACTGGGTTATTGGTCGTTTGACGCGCTTTATTACAAATCCAGCCACGACAAAACGCTTGCCGGCAATAACGCCAGCTACGCTTCTGACGGAGATTCTGACCGTGCTTCTCTGCGTGTCAGCCGCATGCTCGGCCGTAACGCCACGGGTAAAACCAGCTGGTGGGCAAAAGTTGAAAGACGTAATAGCAACAACAGCATTGAAAACCAGCGTATAGACGTCAGCTCTAAAACCTATACCTCGATTTCGTCGGGCGCTACCTGGGTCGGCGCCCTGATGAACGGCTGGTTCTATGGCGATGTGGGCGTGACGGCAGCGGTTCCCTGGTTTGGTTCCGCCTGGAAAAACGATGCCGACCTTAAAGGGTTTGACCTTGATTACGTCAAGTACAACGGCATTGCCAGCTGGACGCGTCCGCTTTTTCAGTCTGGCCGTTTAGGTGGCGTGTATGAACTCAACGCAGGGTTCCAGTACACCCCGAACGTACTGGTTAGCGATGCAAAATTAACGCTGGGCGATGAATTCACCGTACGCGGCTTCAAGGACGATAGCCTGCTGGTTGATAGCGGCGGCTGGATCGCCAATACCCTGCAGTTTCCATTCGATGTTGGCGTCGGCGGTATCTATCAGCTTATTCCCTATGTAGGTTATGACCTGGGCTTTGCCAAAGATAATTGCCCGAAAGGCGTCAACGTATGTGATAGCCAATTCATGATGGGTGGCTCTGTCGGGATTAAAGCTACCGGTAGCCATTTTTCAACGTATGTCCTCGCGGGCTGGCCTATAAAAAAACCAGATTCACTGGAAGAGAATACCGTCGATAACACGGTCGTTTATTACAAGATGGAAGTAACGTTCTAATTTAAGGAATTTTTATGAGCAATAATAAAACCTCAAAAACGAAGCTAACCGCAGGGAATTTGCATAAACACCTTTGCCCACTTTTTATTTCAATAGCGGGTATTCTCGCAGCTAATGCCGAAGCCGCAACGGTACCGGATGCCAGCCAGAGTAAAGGGCCAACAATGGGTCAGGCGGCTAACGGCACGCCAGTCGTGAATATCACCGATCCGAATGCGAAAGGCGTCTCGCATAATAAATTCGACCAGTTTAACGTTGATAAAAATGGCCTTATTTTTAACAACAGCATGCAGGATGGTGTGTCTAAGATCGGGGGTTACACGGTTAAAAACGCCCAGCTTGAGCATGAAGCAAAAGCAATTATCAGTGAAGTGACGGGAGCCCAGGCGTCCTATATTAACGGGACGATGGAAGTCTTCGGCAGAAAAGCGGACGTGATCGTTGCTAACCAAAACGGTATTAGCGTTAACGGCGCCACCACCATTAATGCCAACAGCCTGACGCTGAGTACCGGTAAGGTGCAGATGAAAGAGGACGGCAACTATAAACTAGCTGTTGAAAAAGGCACCGTGTCTCTCACAGGGCAAGGCATTTCTACCGAAGGGCTAAGCTACTTCGACATTGTCAGCCGAAGTGCAAAACTGGAAGGTGAAATTGCCGGCCAGGCGGACGTTAAGGTAGTTGCCGGGCAGAACGATTACGATCTCTCCAGCCGCCAGCACACGACTCGCGCCACGGGTGACGGCCATACGCCGGATGTCGCGATTGACGGTCGGGCGATGGGGTCAATGTACGGTGGTAAAATTCAGCTTATCAGCACCGAATCCGGCGCAGGCGTCCGTCATGAGGGCAGTATTATTGCCACGGGTGACATTGAGATCAGTGCGAACGGCGACGTGACGCTGACAGGTTTACGCAGCGATAAAAATGTCACTGTCAGCGGCAACAATATTGCCCTGAACAAAAACAGCAGCGGCACCGGAAGTACAGAAGCGCAAAATAATATTATCCTGCATGCGCTCTCTGGCATGACGGTGAATAACGACGTTATCTCCCGTAACGGCACGATCCGAATTGATGCCTCAACCCTGCTGCAAAATACGGCTGCTATCATTGCGCAAAACAGTGCCACAACAGCGGTACCCGCCATTCAGATTAATGTTGCCGGGCAGTACACCCTTTCCGGAAAACTAAAAGCGCTGGATGCTAACGGCGCTGTCATTTCCGGTGGCGTCGTGACGTTAAAAAATGGCGATTTTGTCGTCATCCAGAATGGCCAGCAGGTGCCCTTCAGCACCCTCGTCTCCGATGCGGAGATCGTCAGCAACAGTGGTAATGTCAACATCACCGCGGGCAGCATGACTAACAATGAAGGCGTTATTCTCGCGAAGAAAGGAACGCTGCAGTTCAACCTGACCGGTGCGTTTGAAAACAAGGGTTCCGTCAGCGCCACAGGGGATATCTGGATTGCATCAGGTTCGATGAAGAACAATGGCATCCTGTATGCCAGCAACGCCCAGACGCTGTCTGTCGGCCATCTCGACAACGCAGGCCGCCTCTACGCGGATAAAAACCTGGTTATGACCGCCAGCGCCCTGAACAACAGTGGTCATATTGGCGCTAATAGCGGTGAGATGCGCATTAAGGTCAACGGTGAGGTTTCAAACAGCGGCACCCTGAGCGGTAACGATGCGCTGATCTTCATTGATGCCGACGGCAACATCGTCAACGACGGCACCATTGCCAGCAACAAGCATGACGTGACGCTGGCATCCGGCGGCGACACGCTCAGCAATACCGGACGTATTGCAGGACGTAATGTCTCCACCCAGACCCGTAAAGCCAGTGCAAACGTCAGTAACAGCGGCACCATCAGTGCCAGCGAGAAACTGACCATCGCAACCGCGAATCTGAAAAACCAGGCCGGCACGCTGAGTGCGACCACTGACATGCAGCTTGATGTCAAAAAAGAGCTACAGAATAGTCAAAAAGGCAGCATTATTGCCGGGAAGAACCTCACCATAAAGGGTGACGGCGCGCTGGCAGTACACAATGACGATGGGCTGATCCAGGGCGATAATATCAATGCCAGCGGAATTTCCACCCTCTCTAACACCCATGACGCGCTGATCGCGGCAAGAGAAAACCTCTCCGTTACAGCGACATCGTTGCTTAACGACGCCTCAACCATTCAGGCCGGTAGCCTGACGCTCGATCGCGTCAGCACCGTCGATAACCTTAACGCCGCCACGCTGTATGCCAGCAAGACGCTGCAACTTACCCATCTCAACACGCTGAATAACACCGGCAGTTTTGTGATTTCTGACGGCACGCTGTCACTGTCCGATGTGAACACCCTCAATAACACTGAAGGTGCAACGCTATTCGGTGCTGGAAATACCACGCTGAGAAACGTAGGTACCCTTAATAACAGCGGCGCATCGATGATTAAATCGGATAATGCGCTCTCGATCGCGACGACCACGACGCTTAATAACAGCAGTGATGCAGTGATTGCCTCTGAGGGCAATCTGAATATCAGCGGCGTGAAGACGTTAAACAACCGCTCGGTGATCATCGGCAATGGCAATATCGCGATCGATGCCGTTGAGGAGCTGAAAAACGACGGTGTGGTTCAGGCAGGTCTGGATCTGATTATTCGCAACGTCAAAAACCTGGCCAACACAGGTGAAGGGCATGTTTTAGCTGCACTGCGTAACCTGACGATTGAAGACGTTGAGTCGCTCATCAACAGCGACGGCGCGGTCATCTCCGCCAATATGCAGACGGTGCTGAACGCCATCGGCGTTCTGACCAACCGCACGGCCGGTGTCATTCAGGCTGTAAACGGCCCGCTGGAGATTGTCGCCAACACGTTGAGCAACATTGGCAGCCTCACCGCAGAGGACGGGCAGCAGTCGGTGTCCACTCTCGTGGCGGGCGGCGACATTACGATCAATGCGCAAAACATGCTTAACACCGAACAGGCGGTGATTGTGTCGACGCAGAGCGATCTGTCAGTTAATGTCGCTAATAATCTGATCAACGCCAATGCAGCGGTACTATCGGGTGCCAACAATACGAACCTTAACGTAGCGGGCGGGACGATTAGCAACGAAAAAAATGCCCTGATCGCCGGGAATAACATCACGATTAATGCCTCGCAGCTGAATAATCATGATTCCGGCACGACCTCTGCCAGAAACGACCTCAACATCCATACCGGTTCATTCAATAACATCAATGGCATCCTCGAAGCGGGTCATGATTTATTGCTCAAGGTAAAAGACTCCATCGCGCTGAATGACAATAACCGCAGTATTCGTGCAGGTCATGATATGACGCTCAGCACGGAAGGTACGCTGTACAACAACACCATGATGGAAGCCATCGGCAACCTGACGCTCCAGGCAGACGGTAAGGTGATCAACAGCAAGTCTGTGGTCACGGGGGGTGATTTACACATCAACGCTAATGAGGTAATGAACAACAGCAACAGCCTGCTCTGGTCGTTAGGGAAGATGGATATTAATGCCCACGACGGTGCCTTTGTTAATGACTATAACGGTAACGTGCTGAGCATGGGTGACATGTCGCTCATCGCGAAAACGATTATCAACTCCGCCGGGATCATTCGCTCCGAACAGAACATCAATATTGATGCGGCCTCTCTGGAAAACCAGAGCACCTATACGGGTGGCACCATTTCGCAAACCCAAACGCAGGATGCCGTGGGTCAATGGGCCGGTATTGATAATGTGATGACGCAGGTCAGGATTACCACGGTTCTGCACATCCCGGTTCTGGCGTCAGATATCGCTATGAGTAAGCTCGGCGAAATCAGCGCCGGGAAAGATATTAATATTAACCAGCGCGGCATTTTCGACGAAAAAGAGGTTAAAAATAACGGCGGCCTGATCCAGGCGGGACGTGATATCACCATCACGGGTAATCTGCTGAACTCGCCAACCTATACCTCCGAATCCATGTATGACTATCTGAATCTCATCCTTGAGCAACCGATAGTACTGACCGACTACTGGAAGGTGGCAGCAGAGCACTACACGACGCTGACCTTCAACTCGCTCTATCAATACCTTGATTTCATCTTTGGTGACGGCGCACCTGCAACCAAAAGCGGTACCCAGGATCCAAACAGAGAGCGTAGCTATAAATCGCTTCTCGACGCCGCGAATGACTCAACCCAGCTCAACTACGTCATGAGCAAAGTGTTTGGTGAAACGTGGAATTCGCAAGATTACGCGACCCTGAACACGGCATGGCATAACCTGGTAAGCAATGACACCAGCATTACCCCTCTGAAGACGAATATGATCTACTTCGTGCCTTCAGAAAAAGGTGAAATCACGGCGGGTCGTAACTTTACGCACAATGGCGGCACGCTGGATAACGGCCTGGCTAACGCTGGCACAATCAAAGAAAACGCCAAAATTGAGAATATCGACGTGGGTGACTACACCATCGACACCGCCGTCGCGGGCTATGATGTTGCCATCAATACCAAAAAGCTGAATGAACTGGCCATGGGGATCAGCCCACTGCCGACCATCAAGGATTTGGTCTCTCTGCCGGGCATGTTTGAAGTCACTGACGAATTCAAAAAAGCCTCTGAGGCGGCGAAAAACGGTACCGAATACAGCGGCCCGGCCAACCACATCATTCCGATTTTCGAAACGCGCCCGGAAATGATCGATCAGAGCAAGTACAGCGGCTCTGACTACTATTTCGACAAGGTGGATTACACTACCACCGAAACCGTTAACGTCATTGGCGATAACTACTTTATCTCCGAACTGATTCGTCGAGAGATCAGCCGCTCCGTAGGCAGCATGTTTGCGATACGAGACGGTCTTGAAGGCGATGCGCTGGTACAAAACCTGATGGATAACGCCGGTATTGCGGCGAAAAACAGCGATCTAAATCTGGTGGTGGGGCAGCCTCTGAGCGAAGAGCAGCGCAATGGGCTAACCCAGGATATCGTCTGGTTCGTGAGCCAGAACATCAAAGGGACGGAAGTGCTGGTGCCGGTGGTCTACCTTTGCCCTGAAACCCTTAGCCAGCTGGCTAACGGTGATATCAGTAAAGGCACAGCGTCCATTGCAGCCGGAAATAGCCTTTCAGTTGATGCCACCGCCATTAACAACGTGAACGGTACCCTCTCCTCTAAGGGTGACGTCACGCTGAAATCCAAAGGGGATATTAACAACATCAGCAATGCGACAGATGCTGGCATCTCGGCGGGCGGTAACGTCTCAATGACGTCGGAAAATGGCAGCATTGCCTCAAACGGCGCGGCAGTGAACGCCGGTGGCGACATTGACATGAAGGCTGAAAAGGGCGACATCACCCTGACCGCATCTGTCGGACACGGCGAAGACGGCAAGCAGAAGATTCATGCGCACGATGATGGCGTCACCGCAGGCGGCAGTATCAACATGCAGGCGAAAACCATCACTTCCAACGCGGCTGATATTACGGCAGGCCAGGACGTGAATATGAAGGCGAGCGAAGGTGACGTCACCTTCAATGACCTGCATCAGATTGATTCTAACCGTACCATCAATACCGAGATCAACGGTCTGTCCAGCTATACCACCACCGACACCAAAACGGTGACCGGCGAAGCTATCGGCGCAACCGTCAAGGCTGGCGGCAATGTGCAGATTGATGCCAGCAAAAATGTGGTCATCGAAGGCGGCAGCATTGACGCGAAAAGCGGCTCCATCAACGCGGCAGAAAACGTTGAGATAAAGACGTCTGAAAACGTGTCCGCTGAGGAACACACCACACAGTCTCGCCAGTTTGTTGCTGAGGCCGGCATCAGCGGCGCCGGTAAATCCGCCTCGGCTTCCTACGGCAAAAACGACGGCACCACAAAAAATACCACCTCTGGCGACTACACCAGCGCAGGCGGTAATTCTGAAACCTCCGCGATTGGTGCCAAACCGGGCCGCGCACCGATCACCGATACTGCCGGTTTCAAGGTGGGTATGGAAGACACAACCGATACCGTGTCGACCCAGAGCAAGCAGAACACCAACGCGTCCATTAATTTTACCGACTCCGGTTCCGTAAATGCAGGAAAAACGGCGGATATTGGCGGCGCTGACCTCTCCGCCGGAGATAAGCTCAGCATTAACGCGAAGGATGTCGCAAGCACCAAATACGAGGATGAAACCAAAACCACCGTCACACATAAAGACCGCTTTGTCGGTGTTTCAGGTGAGGCCCACAGTGCGGTAGTTGATGCGATCGACAAAACCGGGAATCTCATTGATAAATCGCAGCAAGGCCAGTCGATTAACAGCGGAACCACGACGGCGGAAGTGCTGGGCGATGTGTCCAACATCATGCTAAACGATCTTGCTGGCGGCTCCGTCACTTTCGGCGGGAACACGACAAAAACGAAAGAAACGCGCACCGCAACGGCGGAGAATACCACCAATATTAATGCTAAAAACGTCAGCATTAATTCGACCAACGATACCACGCTCAACGGCGTGAACGTGAACTCGCAGAATACGGAGATCAATGCGGGTGGTAATGTGGACATTAACGCAGCGAAATCAACGACCTCTTACACCAATGAAACCGAAAAACACAAAGGCGGTCTTACCGCAGGCGTGGGAGTGGATATAACCGGCGCAAGCGGCGGTATTTCAGTCGATTACAACGGCAGTACGGAACACGGCTCGGGTAACTCTACGTCGTATAAGAACAGTACTATCAACGGCAACACGGTGACAGTGAACGCTGGCGGTGATATGAACATGAAGGGCGCTAACATCGATGCAGAAAAAGCGGATGTTAACGTTGCAGGCGATATGAATATCACCTCCGTGCAGAATACCGAGCACACCGAAAGTAGCCGCGGTAACTGGGGCGCTTCTGTGGGCATCTCCGTCTCGGCAGCGGGCATCATCCCGAACGCGTCCGTCAACGGGGGCGGCGGCTCTGAAAGTTACGATTCGTCTAAAACAGCGAAGCAATCCGGTATCAATACCAGCGGCGAGCTGAATGTGAAAACCGGAGGCGACCTCAATATGACCGGGGCTAATCTGGTATCTCAGGATGGCACCGGATCGGTGAACGTTGCGGGTGATATCAATGCGAAAACGCTGGAAGACCACGTTGAGCAGGATGGTCTGTACGGCGGTGGCGGCATTGGCCTGAGCAATGGCGTAGTGCCTTCCGGTAACATCTACGTCGACACCGTGGATGAAATTCACTACAACGAAACGCAGAAATCCACTATCGCCGTGGGTGACACCACCAGTGCGGCAGTGAATGGCGATCTCAATACCAATAAAGATGAAATGTCGGTTGTCACGCGTGATGAGAAAGAAGCAGGAAATAACATTTCCTACACGCTTGCCGATCCGGGGATTCGTAAGAAGAAGAAAAGCGGCGCTGACGCAGACAGCGATACTCCAGCGAAGCCGGATGACGGCCATACGGACGATGGCGGCTGCCCTCAGAAGTGTACGCCGACTAAGCCAGGCTCAACGCAGCAGCAGACGACAACCACGACGCGTACAACGTCTGATTCTCAGCATATGACGATTGAGAAAACGACGGCGACAACGACCTCCACGTCCGCCTCTTCGGTGGTCCATAAGGAGGCCGTCGCGTCTGAAACCGCACGCAGTGAAGCCGTGCCAAACGTTGCGCCGTCAACCTCCCAGCCGCTGACGCCAAAAGCGAAACCAGAGGCCGCAACGGTTACGCCAAAAGCGAAACCAGAAGCCACAACGGTTACGCCAGTGAAGAAATGGGCCGTACCGGAAACTAACTATCCTGTGCTCTCTCCTGGCTCTGCAACGGGTAAAACCGGTAAAGATATGCCGAAAACACCGGACCACAGGAAGTGGAATGGCGACATGACCAACGGCGTTGCGCCATCCAGCAACACCAAAGGCGATGACGTCAAGCTCTCGCCGGGTTCGTCCACCGGTCAGACCGGGATGGATATGCCGAAAACGCCGGAACACAAGCAGTGGAATGGCGACATGACCAACGGCGTTGCGCCATCCAGCAACACCAAAGGGAATGACGTTAAGCTTTCTCCGGGGTCGTCCACCGGTCAGACCGGGATGGACATGCCGAAAACGCCGGAACACAAGAAGTGGAATGGCGACATGAGCAAAGGTGCGATGAACGCGCGTCCACAGTGGAAGGCGTTGCAAATCGATCGACCGATTGATATCTATGCTCCGGTAACCATTACCTTCACCGACGAGCAGTACAGCTAAAACAAAAGGGTCTGACTTTCGTCAGACCCTTTTTTTAACGCCCCTTTCGAACGTTATTCGTCTTCCAGATACGTATATCCGTACAGACCCGCTTCAAACTCTTCCAGGAACTGCTGCTGCAGCGCATCGTCCAGCCCGGTGTTTTTCACCTGGTCGCGGAACTGCGTGAGCAGGGTTTTCGGATCCAGCTGAACGTATTCCAGCATGTCCGCCACGGTATCCCCTTCGTCAGACAGCTCAACTTCCACGCTGCCGTCAGGGAAGACAAACACGTCAACCGCCTCGGTATCGCCGAACAGGTTGTGCATGTTGCCGAGGATCTCCTGATACGCACCGACCATAAAGAAGCCCAGCATTGGCGGGTTCTCCGGGTCGTATTCCGGCATTGGCATCGTCGTGGCGATACCGTCGCCGTCCACGTAGTGGTCGATAGCGCCGTCAGAGTCGCAGGTGATGTCCAGCAGCACCGCGCGACGTTCCGGGGCGTGATTCAATCCTTCCAGCGGCAGAACCGGGAACAGCTGATCGATACCCCAGGCATCCGGCATCGACTGGAACAGCGAGAAGTTGACGTAAATCTTATCCGCCATTCGCTCCTGCAGCTCGTCGATAATCGGACGGTGGGCGCGGTTGCTCGGGTCGAGCTGCTTCTGCACTTCATGGCACATATTCAGATAGAGCTGCTCTGCCCACGCGCGCTCCTGCAGGCTGAAGGTGCCTGAAGAGTAGCCGACGTGAATGTCGTGCAGATCCATCTGGCTGTCGTGCAGCCATTCGCGCAGGGAACGACGCGTGCCGGGCTCGTGCATCTCCTGCCAGGTTTCCCACATGCTTTGCAGGGAACGCGGGGCATCGTCTGCCGGCGGCGTCGCTTCGGTGGTTTCGCTGCGCTCAACGCCGATGATGTTCGAGACCAGCACCGTATGGTGCGCGGTCACCGCGCGACCGGATTCGGTAATCACCGTCGGGTGCGGCAGGCCGTTCTCTTCACAGGCGTCGCCGATCGCCCAGATGATGTTATTCGCGTATTCGTTCAGGCCGTAGTTCACGGAACAATCAGATTGTGAGCGGGTCCCTTCATAGTCCACGCCCAGGCCGCCGCCCACGTCGAAGCACTGAATATTCACGCCAAGCTTGTGCAGTTCAACGTAGAAACGCGCCGACTCTCGCACGCCGGTGGCGATATCACGAATGTTGGCCATCTGCGAGCCGAGGTGGAAGTGCAGCAGCTGAATGCTGTCCAGACGACCACGCTCGCGCAGAATTTCTACCAGCTGCAGCACCTGGTTGGCCGCCAGGCCGAACTTGGATTTTTCACCGCCGGAGGACTGCCATTTTCCGGAACCCTGCGACGCCAGACGCGCACGCACGCCAAGGCGCGGCACCACGTTCAGACGCTCGGCTTCTTCCAGCACGATGGCGATTTCAGTCATCTTCTCGATAACCAGATAGACCTTGTGGCCCATCTTCTCGCCAATCAGCGCCAGACGAATGTATTCACGGTCTTTATAGCCGTTACAGACGATCACTGAACGGGTCATCCCCGCATGCGCCAGCACGGCCATCAGTTCGGCTTTGGAACCCGCCTCCAGCCCCAGCGGCTCGCCGGAGTGGATCAGCGATTCAATCACGCGGCGGTGCTGGTTTACCTTGATCGGGTAAACCAGGAAGTAGTCGCCTTTATAGCCGTAGGATTCACGCGCGCGTTTGAACGCGGCGTTAATCGAACGCAGGCGATGTTGCAGGATCTGCGGGAAGCAGAACAGTGCAGGCAAACGCTGGCCCTGAGCCTCACGGGCTTTCACCAGTTTGGCGAGATCCACGCGCGCTTCAGGGACGTCCGGATCCGGGCAGACGCTGATGTGGCCCAGTTCATTGACGTCGTAGTAGTTATTGCCCCACCAGGCAATATTGTAAGTGCGCAGCATCTTGCTGGCTTCCTCGGAGCTCATCGCAACCTCCTGCATAGAACGTAGTACACCCTGTTCGCCCGCTGACGAAGGCGAAAAAGAAGACATGTCGTCAGACATAGCGAACCTCAACTCTTTGTATTCAGTGTAAAACAGTTGACTACTATCGCAGCGTTATACGGCGATAACAACCCATAAACGGCTCCGTTTCCCAGCAGAGTATGCTGAAATCCAGACCGTGCGACCGGTTTCTTATTCATATCATTGTAAAACACGTATCCGAACTCTGTATGACAAGGTTCGGCGAAACCACGAGAAAACTCTTGTATTAACAAGAGCGCCCTTGTTCAGTTTTCACAAAGCGTGACCGGCCCTGGAATCCTGAGAAGCGCCGAGATGGGTATAACATCGGCAGGTTTGCAGACTAGAAATGCGGGTTGCGGGAATCAAATGCGCGCCAGAACGGCTGCGCTGAATTAGCGGAAAACGATGGTTCATTATCTCGTATCACCTCCACGGCCGCCTCTGCTGAAACGGACCCCAAGCCAAAGCTAAAAGTTCACTGCTTTACCCGGCTGGAAGTGGCGACACGATGAGTTCATCGAGCGCTTATTTTATATGAGCCGCGCGCCGCGTTTTATACCGAGAAGGGGGCTAAAAAGCAAAACAAAAATGCGCGTGTTGCCAGCACCGTCAGGAATTTTTGCCAGCAGCAATTTCAACTGAGTGAGAGATGAGTCAAAAAAAACTGGAAATCGGGTGAAGAAGTGACCTAAAATAGCCATCCAGATGTTAATCCATCTATACTGATTAACACTCATACTGCCAGTGTCAAAAACCTGCAGGCCTTGGTAGAATTATCTCCTTTGGCTATTCCACACAGCAGCTTGAGCTAACCAAATTCCTCTTAGGTGAAATAAAACATGGCAAAACACCTGTTTACGTCCGAGTCCGTATCAGAAGGACATCCTGATAAAATTGCTGACCAAATCTCCGATGCGGTGCTGGATGCGATCCTCGCGCAGGATCCAAAAGCACGCGTCGCGTGTGAAACCTATGTCAAAACCGGCATGGTTCTGGTTGGCGGTGAGATCACCACCAGCGCATGGGTTGATATCGAAGAGATCACCCGTAACACGGTGCGTGAGATCGGTTATGTGCATTCTGATATGGGCTTTGATGCCAACTCCTGCGCGGTACTGAGCGCAATTGGCAAACAGTCTCCAGACATCAACCAGGGCGTTGACCGTGCCGATCCGCTGGAACAGGGCGCGGGCGACCAGGGCCTGATGTTCGGCTATGCAACCAACGAAACCGACGTGCTGATGCCAGCGCCGGTCACCTACGCACACCGTCTGGTGCAGCGTCAGGCTGAAGTGCGTAAAAACGGCACCCTGCCGTGGCTGCGCCCGGATGCGAAGAGCCAGGTCACCTTCCAGTACGACGACGGTAAAATTGTCGGTATTGACGCGGTGGTTCTGTCTACCCAGCATGCCGAAGATATCGATCAGAAATCCCTGCAGGAAGCGGTGATGGAAGAGATCATCAAGCCGGTTCTGCCAACCGAATGGCTGAGCAGCGCCACCAAATTCTTCATCAACCCGACCGGACGCTTTGTTATCGGCGGCCCAATGGGTGACTGCGGCCTGACCGGTCGTAAAATCATCGTTGATACCTACGGCGGCATGGCGCGTCACGGTGGCGGTGCATTCTCCGGTAAAGATCCATCAAAAGTGGACCGTTCTGCAGCGTACGCGGCACGTTATGTGGCGAAAAACATCGTGGCTGCCGGCCTGGCTGACCGCTGTGAGATTCAGGTTTCCTATGCTATCGGCGTGGCTGAGCCCACCTCCATCATGGTGGAAACCTTTGGTACCGAGAAAGTGCCTTCAGAACAGCTGACCCTGCTGGTGCGCGAGTTCTTCGACCTGCGTCCATACGGCCTGATTCAGATGCTGGATCTGCTGCACCCAATCTACAAAGAAACCGCTGCATACGGTCACTTTGGTCGTGAACATTTCCCATGGGAAAAAACCGACAAAGCCGCCCTGCTGCGTGAAGCTGCCGGTCTGAAGTAATCGACTGACATCGCTTTTAAAAGGCCAGCCTTCGGGCTGGCCTTTTGCATTTGTGCGATCATCCTTGCCCGGCGGCGCTTCGCTTGCACGGGCCTACGAGTTTTGGGCATTTGTAGGCCGGGTAAAGCGCAGCCGCCACCCGGCTGAAAGGCGCACTATTTGGAACCGATTACACCGCACCGGCAGCTCTCCGCTTTCAGAATATTCTCTTTGCATGATCGCCATTCTTCTGCTGTTACATTCCCTTTCAGTTAAGTCTGAAATATCTCCTTTCGCGATGCGCCTCACTTCATTTACCTCTATATTTTCAAAGCTTTAATTTTATTTACGGTTGCACACGAGTGTAACCGATTACACCTATGTGATTAATCTCACATATTTTTACGGGTCGCTCACCTACCCTTACCATCAATAAAACTGATAACCCAACTGGAGGGCATAATGCCTGACAATAAAAAACAGGGGCGTACGTCCAACAAGGCGATGACATTCTTCGTCTGTTTCCTCGCCGCCCTGGCAGGATTACTTTTTGGCCTGGATATCGGCGTGATTGCCGGTGCATTACCTTTCATCACTGACGAGTTCCAGATTAGCGCTCACACCCAGGAATGGGTGGTCAGCTCCATGATGTTCGGTGCGGCCGTTGGGGCCGTCGGCAGCGGCTGGCTCTCCTTCAAGCTCGGACGTAAAAAGAGCCTGATGATTGGCGCGATCCTGTTCGTGGCCGGCTCACTCTTCTCCGCTGCTGCACCTAACGTTGAGGTCCTGCTGGTTTCCCGCGTGCTGCTCGGTCTGGCCGTGGGCGTGGCGTCCTATACCGCCCCGCTCTACCTGTCTGAAATCGCGCCGGAGAAAATCCGCGGCAGTATGATTTCGATGTACCAGCTCATGATCACCATCGGTATCCTGGGCGCGTACCTTTCCGATACCGCGTTTAGCTACAGCGGCGCATGGCGCTGGATGCTCGGCGTGATCATCATCCCTGCGGTTCTGCTGCTGATTGGCGTCTTCTTCCTGCCGGACAGCCCGCGCTGGTTTGCCGCAAAACGTCGCTTCCACGATGCCGAACGCGTGCTGATGCGCCTGCGCGATACCAGCGCGGAAGCGAAAAACGAGCTGGAAGAGATCCGCGAAAGCCTGAAGGTCAAACAGTCCGGCTGGGCGCTGTTTAAAGAGAACAGCAACTTCCGCCGGGCAGTGTTCCTCGGCGTGCTGCTCCAGGTGATGCAGCAGTTCACCGGGATGAACGTCATCATGTACTACGCGCCCAAAATCTTTGAGCTGGCGGGTTATACCAACACCACCGAGCAGATGTGGGGGACCGTCATCGTGGGTCTGACCAACGTGCTGGCGACCTTTATCGCCATCGGTCTGGTGGACCGCTGGGGACGTAAGCCAACCCTGACGCTGGGCTTCATGGTGATGGCGGCCGGTATGGGCGTCCTCGGTACCATGATGCATGTGGGCATTCACTCCCCAACCGCCCAGTACTTTGCGGTAGGCATGCTGCTGATGTTTATCGTCGGGTTTGCGATGAGCGCCGGGCCGCTTATCTGGGTGCTGTGCTCTGAGATCCAGCCGCTGAAAGGGCGTGATTTTGGTATCACCTGCTCTACCGCAACGAACTGGATTGCCAACATGATCGTCGGCGCAACGTTCCTGACCATGCTCAACACTCTGGGCAATGCCAATACCTTCTGGGTCTACGCCGGTCTGAACATCTTCTTCATTGTGCTGACTATCTGGCTGGTTCCGGAAACCAAACACGTTTCGCTGGAACATATTGAACGTAACCTGATGAAAGGTCGTCCTCTGCGCGAAATTGGCGCCCACGACTGATCCTCTTGCGGGAGGCGCCTCTTGCGCCTCCCTGCTTCCCGCTTTATGCTCTGCCCTATGAAAGCTCCCCGTCTCCCCATCGCCATTCAGCAAGCCGTTATGCGCAGCCTGCGGGAAAAACTCGCCCAGGCGAACCTGAAGCTTGGTCGCAATTACCCTGAACCCAAACTCGTCTACCAGCAGCGTGGCACCTCGGCCGGTACCGCCTGGCTGGAATCCTATGAGATCCGCCTGAACCCGGTTCTGATGATGGAAAACCAGCAGGCGTTTATTGATGAGGTGGTGCCGCACGAGCTGGCGCACCTGCTGGTGTGGAAACACTTCGGACGCGTCGCCCCCCACGGCAAGGAGTGGAAGTGGATGATGGAAGCGGTGCTCGGCGTTCCGGCGCGCAGAACCCATCAGTTCGAGCTGGAATCGGTGCGTCGCAATACCTTCCCCTACCGCTGCCTGTGTCAGCAACATCAGCTTACCGTCCGCCGCCATAATCGCGTGGTGCGCGGCGAGGCAACCTACCGCTGCGTGAAATGCGGCGAGCCGCTGGTGGCGGAATAATTATCTGAACGTTCAGGAACTTTCCTGATCTGACTGATTGCATACAGGAACAACATTCGTTACGTTGCGGGCTCGTTTTGACACGGAGTGTAAGATGTCCCGTAATTTTTCTCTCGCGGTCGCCTTTCTGACGACGGCGCTCTCAGGCCACGCCCTGGCCGACGGTATCAACAGTTTCTCTCAGGCCAAAGCGGCCGGTGTAAAGGTCAACGCTGACGTACCGGGCGATTTCTACTGCGGCTGTAAAATTAACTGGCAGGGTAAAAAAGGGGTCGTAGACCTTGAGTCCTGCGGCTACAAGGTGCGTAAAAACGAAAACCGCGCCAGCCGTATTGAATGGGAACATGTCGTTCCGGCATGGCAGTTTGGCCACCAGCGCCAGTGCTGGCAGGATGGCGGACGTAAAAACTGCGCCAAAGATCCGGTATACCGCCAGATGGAAAGCGACATGCATAACCTGCAGCCCGCGGTGGGCGAAGTGAACGGCGATCGCGGCAACTTCATGTACAGCCAGTGGAACGGTGGCGAAGGTCAGTACGGCCAGTGCGGTATGAAGATTGATTTTAAAGAGAAAGTCGCCGAGCCCCCTGCCCGCGCGCGCGGCAGCATTGCCCGCACCTATTTCTATATGCGTGACCGTTACGATCTCAACCTCTCCCGCCAGCAGACCCAGTTGTTCAACGCCTGGGACAATCAGTACCCGGTGACGGAGTGGGAATGCCAGCGCGACGAGCGTATCGCCAGAGTCCAGGGGAATCACAACCCTTACGTCCAGCGGGCTTGCCAGGCGCAAAAGAGCTAACCTACACTACGGCAATTCGCTTATATCGCATGACACATGGAATTTCTGACTATGCGCATTCCCCGCATTTACCATCCTGAACTGATTACCGCAGGCCGTGAAATCGCCCTGTCTGATGACGCCGCTAACCACGTTGGCCGCGTGCTGCGCATGGGCGCCGGCCAGGCAATACAATTGTTCGACGGCTCTAACCAGGTTTTCGACGCGGAAATCACGCGGGCGGATAAAAAAAGCGTACACGTGAACGTCCTGCGTGGTGAAGTGGATGACCGGGAATCACCGCTGCATATCCATCTGGGCCAGGTGATGTCGCGCGGCGAGAAAATGGAGTTCACGATTCAGAAATCCATTGAACTGGGTGTAAGCCTCATTACGCCACTTTTTTCTGAGCGCTGTGGCGTTAAACTGGATGCGGAACGTCTGAACAAAAAGATCCAGCAGTGGCAGAAAATTGCCATCGCGGCTTGCGAACAGAGTGGCCGCAACCGTATTCCGGAGATCCGTCCGGCGATGGATCTGGAGGAGTGGTGTGCAGAAGAGGACAGTGGGCTGAAGCTCAATCTTCATCCGCGCGCCAGCGCCAGCATCAATACGCTGCCGCTGCCCGTTGAGCGCGTTCGCCTGCTGATTGGCCCTGAAGGCGGCCTGTCGGCGGACGAAATTGCGATGACGGCACGTTACCAGTTTACTGATATTCTGTTGGGACCACGCGTTCTGCGCACTGAGACAACGGCACTCACGGCCATTACCGCGCTACAGGTACGGTTTGGCGATCTGGGTTGACGCATTATTGGAGAGAAAGATGATCAAGCTCGGCATCGTGATGGACCCCATCGCAAACATCAACATCAAGAAAGATTCCAGCTTCGCCATGCTGCTGGAAGCGCAGCGTCGCGGCTATGAACTCCACTATATGGAGATGAACGATCTTTACCTGATCAACGGTGAAGCCCGCGCCCGCACCCGCATCGTTAACGTCGAGCAGAACTACGACAAATGGTATGAGTTCGGCACCGAGCAGGACATTGCGCTGGCCGATCTCAACGTCATTCTGATGCGTAAAGATCCGCCATTCGACACCGAGTATATCTACTGCACCTATATCCTTGAACGTGCAGAAGAGAAAGGGACGCTGATCGTCAACAAGCCGCAGAGCCTGCGCGACTGCAACGAGAAGCTCTACACCGCCTGGTTCTCTGACCTGACGCCGGAAACCCTGGTGACCCGCAGCAAAGCGCAGTTGAAGGCATTCTGGCAGAAGCACGGCGATATCATCATGAAGCCGCTGGACGGGATGGGTGGTGCGTCGATTTTCCGCGTGAAGGAAGGCGACCCGAACATTGGCGTGATTGCCGAAACCCTGACCGAACTGGGCACCCGTTACTGCATGGCACAGAACTATATTCCGGCGATCAAGGACGGCGACAAACGCGTGCTGGTGGTGGATGGCGAACCGGTCCCTTACTGCCTGGCGCGTATCCCGCAGGGTGGCGAAACCCGTGGTAACCTGGCGGCCGGTGGCCGGGGTGAACCGCGTCCGTTGACCGAAAGCGACTGGGAAATTGCCCGCCGCGTAGGCCCGACGCTGAAAGCCAAAGGCCTGATCTTCGTCGGACTGGATATCATCGGCGATCGTCTGACCGAAGTGAACGTCACCAGCCCGACCTGCATTCGTGAAATTGAAGCGGAATTCCCGGTCTCGATCACCGGAATGCTGATGGACGCCATCGAAAAACGCCTGCAGAAATAACCCACCAATGAGTGACAGCGCCCGGGTTTCTCGGCATACTGGTCGCTGTCGCTTTTTAAACCAGGAAACAGTACCTCTGACAATGAATTTACAGCATCACTTTCTTATTGCCATGCCTGCTCTCCAGGACCCGATTTTTCGCCGCGCCGTGGTTTATATTTGTGAATACAATGAAGACGGCGCGATGGGTATTATCATTAATAAACCGCTGGAAAATCTTCAGGTTGAAGGGATTCTGGACAAGCTGAAAATCCCGGCTGAAGCGCGACTGCCGGAGATCCGGCTTGATAAGCCCGTGATGCTGGGTGGACCTCTTGCAGAAGATCGCGGCTTTATCCTGCATACGCCGCCGGTGTTCTCTTCCAGTATTCGCATTTCGGATAACACCGTCATCACCACCTCGCGTGACGTGCTCGAAACGCTGGGCACCGCAGAGCAGCCTTCTGAAGTGCTGGTGGCGCTGGGCTATTCGTCGTGGGAGAAAGGCCAGCTTGAGCAGGAGATCCTCGATAACGCCTGGCTCACCGCCCCTGCGGACATGAATATCCTGTTTAAAACGCCGATTGCCGATCGCTGGCGCGACGCGGCGAAGTTGATTGGCATTGATATCCTGACCATGCCTGGCGTAGCGGGGCACGCCTGATGAGCGGAACGCTTCTGGCCTTCGATTTTGGCACCAAAAGCATTGGCGTCGCCGTGGGGCAGCGCATCACCGGCACCGCGCGTCCGCTTACCGCCCTGAAGGCCAACGACGGTACGCCGGACTGGAACCTCATTGAGCGTCTGCTCAAAGAGTGGCAGCCGGATGACGTGATTGTCGGATTACCGCTCAACATGGACGGTACCGAACAGCCGCTGACCTCCCGGGCGCGTAAGTTCGCCAATAAAATCCATGGTCGCTTTGGTGTCTCCGTGAAGCTGCACGACGAGCGTCTCAGCACCGTCGAAGCGCGTGCGGGTCTGTTTGAGCACGGCGGCTTCCGGGCGCTGAACAAAGGCAGCGTGGACTCCGCTTCTGCCGTCATCATCCTCGAAAGCTATTTCGAGCAGGGCTTTTAAGCACAGGGGCCTACAGCCGCCCCTGCGCCCGTCTCTCCGCCAGGCTTTGGTCAAAGTTCTGCATGCCTGCCTGCTGTCCGGTTTGAATAATGCCGGGCAGCTGCCACGTTTTTCCTTCTCGTATCAGATTTGCCGCCGCCGCGGTATTCACCAGCAGCTCATACAGCGCGACGCGCCCGTCCTGTAAGTCAGGAACCAGCTTCTGCGCCAGCACCGCCCGCAGGCTGCCGGCCAGCTGGTTACGCACCGGATCTTTCTCCTGCGCCGGGAACGTATCGACCAGCCGCTCAATCGCCTGCGATGCCCCGCGCGTATGCAGCGTCGCCAGCACCAGATGCCCGGTCTCCGCTGCCGTTAGCGCCAGGCGGATCGTTTCGCTGTCGCGCAACTCTCCCAGTAAAATCACGTCCGGATCCTGGCGTAAGGCACTGCGCAGCGCATCGGCAAATGACGGGCTGTGCTGGCCGATCTCCCGCTGCTGGATCAGGCAACGCTCGCTCTGATAGATAAACTCCACCGGATCTTCGAGCGTGAGAATATGGCCGTCAGTATGGTGGTTGAGAAAATCGACCATCGCCGCCAGCGTCGTGGATTTGCCGCTGCCGGTCGCCCCCGTCACCAGAATCAACCCGGACGCATTGGTTAACAGTTCCGGGATTGCCCTCGGCGCGCCCAGCGAAGCGAGCTGCGGACAGGTACGCGGCAACAGCCGCAGCGTCACAGAGACTCCGCGCATCTGCTTAAAGGCACTGCCGCGCAGGCGCTGGCCTCCCGCCACCGTCGCGGCAAAATCCACCTGCCCGCTGGCCCACCATATCCCCTGCTGCTCATCGTTGAGCCACGCTTTTAACAACGCCCCGAGGTCCGGAGAAGGAAACGGTGCCGGTTCAAGGCGGCCCGTTCTGCGCCAGCGGGGTGGCGAATCACTGCACAGGTGTAGATCGGAGACGTTATGCTTTACACTAAGGGCCACAATTTCTTCCACATCCATAGACTACTCCTCGGAAAATGAACGACATTGCGCATAACCTGGCACAGGTCCGGGACAAAATCTCAGCCGCCGCAACGCGTTGCGGCCGGGCTTCAGAAGAAATTACGCTGCTTGCAGTCAGCAAAACCAAGCCTGCGAGCGCCATCGCAGAAGCCATTGACGCAGGCCAGCGGGCGTTTGGTGAAAACTACGTCCAGGAAGGCGTGGATAAAATTCGCTACTTCCAGGAACAGGGGAAGACGGATCTGCAGTGGCACTTTATCGGCCCACTGCAGTCGAACAAAAGCCGTCTGGTGGCGGAGCACTTCGACTGGTGCCATACCGTTGACCGTCTGCGCATTGCGACACGCCTGAACGACCAGCGTCCGGCAGAGATGCCAGCGCTTAACGTGCTGATTCAAATCAACATCAGCGATGAAAACAGCAAGTCCGGTATTGCGCTGAGCGAGCTGGATACGCTGGCAGCCGAGGTGGCCGAACTGCCGCGCTTAAGCCTGCGTGGTTTGATGGCAATCCCGGCGCCTGAGTCAAGTTATGAAAGGCAGTTTGCCGTGGCACAGCAAATGGCTGTAGCATTTGAGGCGCTTAAAGCGCGCTATAACACGGTAGACACGCTTTCTCTGGGCATGTCGGATGATATGGAAGCCGCCATTGCGGCAGGCAGCACGATGGTGCGCATCGGCACGGCAATTTTCGGTGCGCGCGACTACTCAAAATAATAAGGAAACCTGAGGAACGCCATGAAGACGTTGACTTTCCTGCTCTCAACGGTCATTGAGCTGTACACGATGGCGCTTTTGCTGCGCGTCTGGATGCAGTGGGCCCGCTGTGATTTTTACAATCCGTTCTCGCAGTTTGTCGTGAAAATCACGCAGCCTGTTGTTGGACCGCTGCGCCGTATTATCCCGGCCATGGGGCCCATCGACAGTTCGTCTCTGCTGGTGGCGTTTATTCTGAGCGTTATCAAAGCGATTGTGCTGTTTATGGTCTTCACCTTCCAGCCGATTATCTGGATTGTCGCCGTCCTGATTTTGATCAAAACCATCGGTCTGCTGATCTTCTGGGTGCTGCTGGTCATGGCGATCATGAGCTGGGTGAGCCAGGGCCGTAGCCCGGTGGAGTACGCCTTGATTCAGCTGACCGAGCCGCTGCTGCGCCCGATCCGTAACCTGCTTCCGTCTATGGGCGGCATCGATTTTTCGCCGATGATCCTGGTTCTGCTGCTCTATGTGATCAACATGGGGGTCGCTGAACTGCTGCAGTCCACGGGCGATATGCTGCTGCCGGGGCTGTGGATGGCGCTATGAGTGCCGTAAGCACCTGCGCTGACGGGCTGGTTTTACGGCTGTATATTCAGCCGAAAGCCAGCCGTGACGGTATTGTTGGACTGCATGGCGACGAGTTAAAAGTCGCCATCACTGCCCCGCCGGTTGACGGCCAGGCGAACGCGCATCTGACCAAATATCTGGCAAAACAGTTTCGCGTCGCCAAAAGCCAGGTCATCATTGAAAAAGGCGAACTGGGGCGACATAAACAGGTAAAAATCCTTAATCCGCAATCTATCCCGACGGAAGTCGCGGCTCTGACAGAACAGGACTAAACCATGCAGAAAGTTGTTCTCGCGACCGGCAACGCCGGTAAAGTGCGCGAGCTGGCCTCGCTATTAAATGATTTTGGTCTGGACGTGGTCGCCCAGACCGATCTTGGCGTGGATTCCGCCGAAGAGACGGGGCTGACGTTTATCGAAAACGCGATCATTAAAGCGCGCCACGCTGCGCAGGTAACTGGCCTCCCCGCGATTGCCGACGACTCCGGCCTGGCCGTAGACGCCCTCGGCGGCGCGCCGGGGATCTACTCTGCCCGCTATTCCGGCGTTGACGCTACCGACCAGCAGAATCTGGAAAAGCTGCTTGTCGCCCTGAAAGACGTCCCGGACGAGCAGCGCACCGCGCAGTTCCACTGCGTGCTGGTCTATCTGCGTCACGCGGAAGACCCGACGCCGATCGTCTGCCACGGCAGCTGGCCGGGCGTGATTACCCGTGAAGCAGCTGGCAAAGGCGGCTTTGGCTATGACCCGATTTTCTTTGTCCCTTCCGAGGGCAAAACCGCTGCGGAACTGACCCGCGAAGAAAAAAGCGCGATATCCCACCGCGGACGCGCGCTGAAACTGTTACTGGAAGCACTGCGTAATGGCTAATTTGCCACCTCTGAGTCTTTATATTCACATCCCGTGGTGCGTGCAAAAATGCCCGTACTGTGATTTCAACTCGCACGCGCTGAAGGGCGAAGTGCCGCACGATGACTACGTTGCGCATCTGCTGGCCGACCTGGATGCCGATGTACCTTACGCACAGGGACGTGAAGTTAAGACCATTTTCATTGGTGGCGGTACGCCGAGCCTGCTGTCAGGCCCGGCGATGCAAACGCTGCTGGACGGCGTGCGTGCGCGCCTGAACCTGGCAGCGGATGCTGAAATTACGATGGAAGCCAACCCCGGCACCGTTGAGGCCGACCGTTTTGTCGACTACCAGCGCGCGGGCGTGAACCGCATCTCCATCGGCGTGCAGAGCTTTAGCGAGCCGAAGCTGAAGCGCCTGGGGCGTATTCACGGCCCGGAAGAGGCGAAACGCGCGGCAAACCTGGCGACCGGTCTTAATCTTCGCAGCTTTAACCTCGATCTGATGCACGGCCTGCCGGATCAGTCTCTGGAAGAGGCGCTGGACGACTTACGCCAGGCCATTGCGCTGAATCCCCCTCATCTGTCGTGGTACCAGCTCACCATCGAGCCCAACACCCTGTTTGGCTCGCGTCCGCCGGTGCTGCCGGATGACGACGCGCTGTGGGATATCTTCGAGCAGGGTCACCAGCTGTTAACCGCTGCGGGCTATCAGCAGTACGAAACGTCGGCATATGCAAAGCCGGGCTACCAGTGTCAGCACAACCTGAACTACTGGCGCTTTGGCGACTATCTCGGCATCGGCTGCGGCGCACACGGCAAGGTGACCTTCCCGGACGGGCGTATTCTGCGTACTGCCAAAACCCGCCACCCTCGCGGGTATATGGAAGGCCGCTACCTGGAGCGTCAGCACGACGTCGAGGCGGCGGATAAGCCGTTTGAGTTCTTTATGAACCGCTTCCGTCTGCTGGAAGCCGCGCCGCGCGCTGAGTTTGCGCTGTACACCGGGCTGCCGGAGTCGGTGATTCGCCCGCAGATCGACGAGGCGCTGGCGCAGGGGTATCTCACGGAATGTGAGGAATACTGGCAGATCACCGAGCACGGCAAACTGTTCCTCAATTCCCTTCTTGAGCTGTTCCTCGCCGAAGATTCCTGAAGGTTGGTTCAGGATTTTGCATCCCGTTCTGTCGGCTGAGGGAAAGGCTGGCAGAGTGTGGGGATGGAAATTACGCGTTCATATGCAAAACAGCTCAGACGCGAGCTGACAACGGAAGAAAGGCGGCTTTGGTATCTACTGCGCAGCCGCCGTTTCGAAAATTATAAATTTCGCCGACAGCATCCGGTAGGAAACTACATACTGGATTTCGCCTGCTGCGAAGCACGTCTGGCAGTTGAGCTGGATGGCGGACAGCATGATGAAAATCAGGAATACGATCATCAAAGGACGTTGTGGTTAAACCAAAAGGGCTGGCACGTTATTCGATTCTGGAACAACGAACTTTGGAATAATGAAGAGGCTGTGTTGGAAAAGATCCTTGAGACACTGCAAATGCTGCAACCCTCACCCCGGCCCTCTCCTTGAAAGGGAGAGGGAGCAAACCATCCCCTCGCCCCTTTGGGGAGAGGGTTAGGGTGAGGGGCCCAGCGCGCAGAGACCTTACTTCAGCGTCCCCACCAGCGCCTTCCGGCTGTCTTCCAGCGACACCACGCGTTTACACACGTCTTTGCCGAACTGCTGGAAATCATCTTCCTGGTTTTTCCACTCGTTCTGAATGGAAGTTTGCAGGCCGCCCAGACTGCCCAGCACGCCCTGCAGCGGGTTACCGCCGCCTTTCAGCACCGCTTTGGCGCCCATCTCGTTGATGCTGTCCTGCAGGATGCCGCCCATCGCCTGGTTCACCAGCTGCTGCCCGTCAGCACGGACCTGATCGATCGCCTTGTAGTGGAACGTCAGGCCGTCGGAGCGCGTCTCGATAATGCGGTTCATCTGTTCTTTAAGCTGCTTGTCCAGCTTCGTCAGGCGGGTGCGCATGTTACTGCTCTCACCCACCTCTTTGGTGATGATCTTATCCAGCGCCACGCGGCTCTTTTCGACGCGCGTCAGGGCACCTTCATTAATCCACGGCAGCGCGGTACGCAATTCGGACTGGTAGTCTTTCGCCTGCTCGCGCTGTGCGGCAGTCAGGTTGTACTGTTTGCCGTTATAGGTGACGTTCCCTTCTGGCGTAATTACCAGATTGCCGTTCTCGCCTTTGACCTGCACGGTTTGCGGGCTTAACACCACGTCATCACGCGGGGTGACGCTACATTGATAATCCGCATGGGCGGTGAATACGGTTGCCATCAAAGCAACTGCCAGCAACGTTTTGCGCATCTTAAACACTCCCTCAGACAAAACGGGCCAGCTAATGCTGGCCCCTTACTGCTTAATTAGTCCCACCAAACGTCGAAAAGTTCGCTGACGCGGACATCTTCGAGCTTGTGGTCTTCAAGCCATTTACGGACCAGGGCCTGATGTTCTTCGGTGCATTTACCCACTTCCTGGGTGCAGATCAGACCTTCCCAGGCCAGATAGCCGCTACCGTCGAAGGCCAGTTTGTTTGGCTCGATCACCTCGTTGATGAACGCATCCACGTCCTGATCGATCTGCTCAACGCTGGTGCCTTCCGGGAAACGCCACGCAACGGAGAAGCCCACTTCCTGGAATTCTTCGATGTGCATCTTTTTACGCAGACGACGGCTACGATTCTTTGCCATTATTTCACCCTCTCGAACATTAAGTCCCATACACCGTGACCAAGACGATGGCCACGCTGTTCAAATTTCGTTACCGGACGCGATTCCGGACGCGGTACATAGTCGTTATTCGCAGACTGGTTTTTATAACCGTCGAGCGATGACATCACTTCCAGCATATGTTCCGCATACGGTTCCCAGTCGGTCGCCATATGGAAGACACCGCCCAGCTTCAGCTTGCTTTTAACCAGCTCGGCAAACGGCGCCTGAACGATACGGCGTTTATTATGACGCGCTTTATGCCACGGGTCAGGGAAAAAGAGCTGAACCATGGTTAAAGAATTGTCAGGAATCATTTTGTGCAGCACTTCCACCGCGTCGTGACACATCACGCGCAGGTTCTCAACGCCCTCTTCATGGGCCGTTGCCAGACACGCACCGACGCCCGGGGAGTGGACTTCGATACCGAGGAAGTTCTGCTCCGGGCGCGCTTTCGCCATGGTCACCAGCGAGGCGCCCATACCGAAGCCAATTTCCAGCGTGACCGGCGCGTCGCGGCCAAACAGCTCGGCAAAATCCAGAGGCTGCTCGCTGAACTCAACGCCCATCACCGGCCAGTAGTTGTCCAGCGCGTGTTGCTGACCTTTTGTCAGGCGGCCCTGACGACGGACAAAGCTGCGAATACGGCGCAGCGGGCGACCGTTTTCATCAAATTCCGGTGAAATGACGTCGTTTTTCATAAAAGAGTTGTCTGCTTGTGAGAATGTTCGGGAAACGGGCATTATCCAAAGTTAAGGCTTCTATGCAAGCATGGGAAAGATCCGGTTTACAGCAGATTGACGCTGTGCTGCAATCTGCGTCCCTGATTATGCGAATCGATGACCATGCAAGCCTCTCAATTTTCAGCCCAGGTGCTGGACTGGTACGACAAATACGGGCGTAAAACCCTGCCCTGGCAAATTGAAAAAACGCCGTACAAAGTATGGCTCTCCGAGGTGATGTTGCAACAAACGCAGGTCGCCACGGTGATCCCTTACTTCGAGCGTTTTATGGCGCGCTTCCCGACGGTCACCGATCTGGCCAACGCCCCGCTGGACGAGGTGCTGCACCTGTGGACCGGGCTGGGCTATTACGCCCGCGCGCGCAACCTGCACAAGGCCGCACAGCAGGTCGCGACGCGCCACAACGGGAAATTCCCGGAAACCTTCGATGAGGTGGCCGATCTCCCCGGCGTGGGACGCTCAACCGCAGGCGCTATTCTCTCCCTGTCTTTAGGCAAGCATTTCCCGATCCTCGACGGCAACGTGAAGCGCGTGCTGGCACGCTGCTATGCCGTTGACGGCTGGCCGGGGAAGAAGGATGTTGAAAAACGCCTTTGGGAAATCAGTGAAGCGGTTACCCCAGCCAACGGCGTCGAGCGTTTCAACCAGGCGATGATGGATCTCGGCGCCATGGTCTGCACGCGCTCAAAACCCAAATGCGAACTCTGCCCGGTGAATAACCTCTGCGTGGCGTATGCCAACCATTCCTGGGCGCAGTATCCGGGCAAGAAACCCAAACAGACGCTGCCGGAGCGCACCGGCTATATGCTGCTGATGCAGCACGGCGATGAGGTCTTCCTCGCCCAGCGTCCGCCGAGCGGTCTGTGGGGTGGTCTATACTGCTTCCCACAGTTTGAAGATGAAGACTTGCTGCGTGAATGGCTTAAACAGCGCGGGATTGCTGCCGATAACCTGACGCAGCAGACCGCGTTTCGCCACACCTTCAGCCATTTCCATCTGGAGATTGTGCCGATGTGGCTTCCCGTGTCCTCCGTCGCCTCGTGCATGGATGAAGGCACCGCTCTCTGGTATAACTTAGCGCAACCGCCATCAGTCGGACTGGCGGCTCCCGTGGAGCGCCTGTTACAGCAATTACGTGCCGGTGCAATGGTTTAGCATCGACAAGAAAAAGAGGAATGAGTATGGCCAGAACGATTTTTTGTACTTTCCTGCAGCGTGACGCTGAGGGCCAGGATTTCCAGCTTTATCCGGGCGAGCTGGGTAAACGCATCTACAATGAAATCTCCAAAGAAGCCTGGGGACAGTGGCAGAAAAAGCAGACCATGCTGATCAACGAGAAGAAACTCAGCATGATGAACCCGGAACACCGCAAGCTGCTGGAGCAGGAGATGGTGAGCTTCCTGTTCGAAGGTAAAGACGTACACATCGAAGGCTATACGCCACCGGAAAAATAACATCGAGCGGCTGTTGCCGGGCGGCGCTTCGCTTGCACGGGCCTACGGTTTTGTAGGCCGGGTAAGCGCAGCGCCACCCGGCGAAAGCAACGACTAAGCAAACACAACACGCACTCCCGGAATGATGAAAAAACTTTTAGCGCTAGCCCTTGTTGCGCCGTTGCTTGTCTCGTGTTCGTCAAAAAAAGGCGATGATTACAACGAAGCCTGGATCAAGGACACCAACGGTTTTGACATTTTGATGGGGCAGTTTGCCCACAACATCGAGAACATATGGGGATTTAACGAAGTTCTTATTGCCGGACCTAAGGACTACGTTAAGTACACCGACGCCTATCTGACCCGTAGCCACATCAACTTTGATGAGGGGACGATCACGATTGAGACCATCGCAGGCACGGACCCTGCGGCTCGACTCCGTCAGGCGATTATCAAAACCCTGCTGATGGGTGACGATCCGGGCTCAATCGATCTCTACTCCGATGCCGACGATATCACCATCTCGAAAGAGCCGTTCCTGTACGGTCAGGTCGTCGATCAGACCGGCCAGCCGATCCGCTGGGAAGGTCGCGCCACGAAATTTGCCGACTACCTGCTGCAGACGCGCCTGAAAAGCCGCTCGAACGGTCTGAAGATTATCTACAGCGTCACCATCAACCTCGTCCCGAACCACCTCGACAAGCGTGCGCATAAGTATCTGGGCATGGTGCGTCAGGCCTCGCGTAAATACGGCGTGGATGAGTCGCTGATCCTGGCGATTATGCAGACCGAATCCTCGTTTAACCCGTATGCGGTAAGCCGTTCCGACGCCCTGGGGCTGATGCAGGTGGTGCAGCACAGCGCCGGTAAAGACGTGTTCCGCGCGCAGGGGAAATCCGGCACGCCGAGCCGCAGCTATCTGTTCGACCCGCAGAGCAACATTGATACCGGCACGGCCTATCTGGCGATGCTGAACAATGTCTACCTCGGCGGCATCGACAACCCGACGTCGCGTCGCTATGCGGTGATCACCGCCTATAACGGCGGCGCGGGCAGCGTGCTGCGCGTCTTCTCAAATGACAAAGTGCAGGCCGCAAACATCATCAACAGCATGGCGCCAGGGGATGTCTACGCCACCCTGACCACCCGCCACCCGTCCGCGGAATCCCGTCGTTATCTGTATAAGGTGAATACGGCGCAGAAGAACTACCGTCGCCGGTGATCCGCACACCTTCTCCTGCAAGGAGAAGGTGTTCTGCTTCCCCCCACCCATACGAAAATGTTATTTGCATCACAATCCAAACTGCAAATTAATGTGGATTGCATTTTTTTGCGGGAGGTAACAAAACATATCGTTGCCAACTGATAGAATTGCATCAAATAACAACCCTGAATGTTTCTATAACAACATATCTCCCGCTCACTTGTGAGGAAAGTAACATGAACCTTAAGCTGCAGCTTAAAATATTGTCGTTTCTGCAGTTCTGCCTGTGGGGTAGCTGGCTGACTACACTCGGCTCCTATATGTTTGTGACGCTCAAGTTCGATGGTGCGTCAATCGGTGCCGTCTACAGCTCGCTCGGTATTGCGGCTGTCTTCATGCCAACGCTGCTGGGGATCGTGGCGGATAAATGGTTAAGCGCCAAATGGCTGTACATGCTTTGCCACCTGGTGGGCGCGGGGACGCTGTTTATGGCAGCCCAGGTGACCACGCCGGGGGCGATGTTCATGGTGATTCTGCTCAACTCGCTGGCCTATATGCCAACGCTTGGGCTGATCAACACCATCTCCTACTACCGCCTGAAGTCCGCGGATATGGATATCGTGACCGATTTCCCGCCAATCCGTATCTGGGGCACCATCGGCTTTATCATGGCAATGTGGGGCGTAAGCTTCGCGGGCTTCGAACTGAGCCATATGCAGCTCTATATCGGTGCGGCGCTCTCCGTATTGCTGGCGATCTTCACCCTGACGCTGCCAACCATTCCGGTGTCTAACCAGCAGAAAAACCAGAGCTGGAGCACCATGCTCGGCCTGGATGCCTTCGCGCTGTTCAAAAACAAACGCATGGCGATCTTCTTCATCTTCTCCATGCTGCTGGGCGCGGAGCTGCAGATCACCAACATGTTCGGCAACACCTTCCTGCACAGCTTCGATAACAACCCGCTGTTCTCCGGCAGCTTTATCGTTGAGCATGCGTCGGTGATGATGTCCATCTCTCAGATCTCTGAGACGCTGTTCATCCTGACCATCCCGTTCTTCCTGAGCCGCTACGGCATCAAGAACGTCATGCTGATCAGTATCGCGGCGTGGATGCTGCGCTTCGGTCTGTTCGCCTACGGCGACCCAAGCCCGTTCGGCACCGTGCTGCTGGTGCTGTCGATGATTGTTTACGGCTGCGCCTTCGACTTCTTCAACATCTCCGGCTCGGTGTTTGTGGAAAAAGAGGTTAAACCTGAAATCCGCGCCAGCGCGCAGGGTATGTTCCTGATGATGACCAACGGCTTCGGCTGTATTCTGGGCGGCGTGGTAAGCGGTAAAGTGGTTGAGATGTACACCACCAACGGCATCACCAACTGGCAGCCGGTGTGGCTGATCTTCGCGGCGTACTCGCTGGTGCTGTTCTTCGCGTTCATCGCACTGTTCAAGTACAAGCACGTGCGTGAACCGCACGGTGCGCAGCCGATCGCGCATTGATTGTTGTGCCCGGTGGCGGCTTCGCTTACCGGGCCTGCAAAACCAGACCGTAAGCCGGGTAAGGCGAAGCCGCCACCCGGCTATTTTATTGCAGACAACACCCACCCCACCGACAGCAAATCCGCGCTGCCGCCCGGGCTCAGGTTCCGTTCAATCAGTGCGTTATCCATTCTAAGCAACGCCTCGCGGTCCCAGCCGTTATCCAGCAGTTCCCGCGCGTAGCCCTGAACGTAGCGCAGCCCTTCCATGCCGCCGCGCGACACGAGATTACTGTCCTGATTGACCGCCATCAGGCGCAACAGCAGGCCGTGAAGTGACTGTCCGTTCCACGAATCTAAAGCCTTACGCACCGTCGCAAAGCCGCTCTCCGCCTCACCGCGCGCGCCGGTTAAGCCGTACTGCTTAAACTGCCGCTCGCCCGCCGTCGCCTGTCCGCTGCGTGCGGCCAGCTCCCGCGACACCAGCCCGCGGCAGATGTTACTCACCTCACAGCAGAGGCTCTCTGCGGAGACATTTTTCACACGCCCGGCGGCGAAGCACAGTAACCCCAGGGCAAAAATGCCGCCCTTGTGGGTGTTCACTCCGTTCGTCGCGGCATACATCGCCTGCTCGCAGGCCAGCCCCATCGGGCGGAGAAGTCGTAGCTGTTCCCCAGCCGGTTTATCCGCATGCGCGCTGCCCAGCTCGGCAAAGCGCGAAAACCACGGCGTAATCGCCGCAATGCTGCGGACAAACAGCGCGTGGTCCATATCGCGATGGGAACCGTTGTTGAGCCTGTCCACCAGCCCCGGCTTGGGCGTCAGCTCCAGCTCCTGCCACAGCGCCGCTTCGGCAAGCGCGGGCACGTCAGCCGGGCGCGGTTTAGTCGCGAGCAAACCAGTCATCGATCGTCTTCTCCACGCGGGAAACCACCTGCTCAATGGGGTGATTGCGCGAACGGGAACAGACATGCGCGGGCGCGTCGCAGATCAGGCAGCGCCTGAGATTCCCCCCCAGCGACTGACGCCCGACGTGGCCGTGCTGAGGGCAAATCACGTCCAGATCCCACAGCCTGCCGAGCGGGTGCGTCTGCTCCAGATCCGCACAGTGCGCTTTGATTTCCACCGCCGGATGGGCCACGCACCACAGGGCTTCGGGCCCGGTCGGGAGCCACAGCACCTGGCGGTCCAGCACCTGCCAGCGGTTTTCCCACAGCAGCTGGTCGCACATCTGCAGCGCCACGCCCATGGTATTGCGGTAGCGCAGGCTGTCCTTGATTTCCCCCGGCGTGACCAGCGTGAGGGAGATCACCGGTTGTTGATAGTGCTCAAGCATGTCAGCCTGGCGCGCTGCGCGGCGCTCTTTCGCCGCCAGCAGTTCGTCAAGGCAGACACCCGCCCGCACGGGTGTCGCTAAAGTCATACGTCCTCCTTCACCTGTCGCACGGTGTCGATCACGCTGCCGTCGCGGTAGCGGATCACCCCGACGATTTTGTCGGTGAACTCAATCGGTTTCGGGACGCCGGTCAGGGAGATCGCTCGCTCGTACAGCGCGTTGATATCCACCACCTTCAGCCCCGCCTCCAGCAGGCGCTCGCGGATTTCGGGGCGCGCCGGGTTGACCGCGATGCCGTGATCGGTAACCAGGACATCGATGCTCTCCCCCGGCGTAAGGCGCGTGGTAACGCGCTTCACCACCGTCGGAATGCGGCTGCGCAGCAGCGGCGCGACCACAATGGTCAGGTTCGCCGCGGCGGCCACGTCGCAGTGCCCGCCGGACGCGCCGCGCATCACGCCGTCTGAGCCGGTGATGACGTTGACGTTGAACTCGACGTCGATCTCCAGGGCGCTGAGGATCACCACGTCGAGCTGGTCGCAGCTTGCCGCCTTGCTGCCGGGGTTGGCGTAGACGTTGGTGGAGATCTCCACGTGGTTCGGGTTACGCGCCAGCGAGGCCGCCGCCTGACCGTCAAAGCACTGGGTATCGAGCAGCTTTTCGATGAGCCCCTTCTCGTGCAGATCCACCAGGCTGCCGGTGATGCCGCCGAGCGCAAAGCGAGCCTTCACGCCGCTGCGCTCCATCTTCTCTTCCATAAAGCGGGTGCAGGCCGTGGCCGCCGCGCCGGAGCCGGTCTGCATCGAGAAGCCCGGTTTGAAGTAGCCGGAATGCTCGATCACGTCCGCCGCATAGCGGGCAATCATCAGCTCGCGCGGGTTGCTGGTGACGCGCGCCGCGCCGACGCTGATTTTCGCCGGGTCGCCCACGCTCTCCACCTGCACGATGTAGTCCACCTGGTCCTGCACCAGGCTGGCGGGCATATTGGGGAACGGCACCAGCTCTTCGGTCAGCAGCACTACCTTGCGGGCAAAGTGGGCGTCCACCATGGCGTAGCCCAGCGAGCCGCAGCACGATTTTCCGTGCGTCCCGTTGGCGTTGCCAAACTCATCGCTGCACGGCACGCCGAGAAACGCCACGTCGATATTCAGCTCGCCGTCCTGGAGCAGCTTCACGCGCCCGCCGTGGGAGTGAATTTGCACCGGCTCGTCCATCAGCCCGTGGGAGATGGCGTCTGCCAGCCTGCCGCGCATGCCCGAGGTGTAAATCCGGGTGATGACGCCGCTTTCGATATGCTCGATCAGCGCGTCGTTGCAGGTCATCAGCGAGCTGGAGGCCAGCGTCAGGTTTTTGAAGCCCATCCGCGCCAGCAGCGCCACGACGGTGTTAATCACCCGGTCGCCTTCGCGAAACGCATGGTGGAAGGAGATGGTCATCCCGTCCTGCAGGCCGCAGCGTTTAACCGCCTCTTCAATGGAGGCACACAGCTTGCGGCTGTGCTTCGCATCGCTGTCCGCCAGCCACGGCGTGGCGCTGTGGGCGGTATCAAACGGTTTTAAGTCCCGCAGATGGGGAAAATTCACGTGAAGAAGTTCAGTCTGATTCATTGTCTTATCCTTACCGACGCACGCCGGAGGCCGCCGCGCGCTCCAGCACCACCTGCGCGTGGTTAATAATCGGTGCATCCACCATTTTGCCGTTGAGCGACACCACGCCCAGGCCGTTACGCTCGCCCTCTTCTGCCGCCTCAATCACCCTTCTGGCGTGATCCACCTCTTCCTGCGTCGGGGCGTAGGCGTTGTGCAACAGGTCAATCTGGCGCGGGTTAATCAGCGATTTGCCGTTGAAGCCCATCTTGCGGATCAGATCGACCTCGCGCAGGAACCCGGCCTCGTCGTTAACGTCTGACCACACCACGTCGAAGGCGTCGATGCCCGCCGCGCGGGCGGCGTGCAGCACGGCGCAGCGGGCGTAGAACAGCTCGGTGCCGTCGCCGCGCTCGGTCTGCATATCCATCACGTAGTCAAAGGCGGCCAGCGCAATGCCGATGAGGCGCGGAGAGCTGCGGGCAATCGCCACGGCGTTGATGACGCCAATGGCCGATTCAATCGCCGCCATCACGCGGGTGGAGCCGACCTCGCGGCCGCACGCCTGCTCGATGCGCTCGAGGTGGCCCTCCAGCTCGTAAATGTCGTCCGGGGTATCGGTTTTCGGCAGACGGATCACGTCCACGCCGGCCCGCACGGCGGCTTCCAGATCCAGCAGACCAAACGGCGTGCTCAGCGGGTTAATGCGCACCACGGTTTCGATATCCTGATACATCGGGTGCTGCAGCGCGTGGAACACCAGCATGCGCGCCGTATCCTTCTCGCGCAGGGCAACGGCGTCCTCAAGGTCAAACATGATAGAGTCGGGACGGTAGATAAAGGCGGTGGAGAGCATGGCGGCGTTAGCGCCCGGCAGGAACAGCATGCTGCGGCGGAGTTTGCTCATTTTAGCGCCCCCCAGTTGATGGCCTGTTCATCGGCGGCACGCATCAGCGCGCTTTGCAGGCGGGCGCGGATCACACAGTCCAGCGCCCCTTTGTCTTCAATAATGATTAATCCCTGGTGCACGTTCATGGCGCGCAATGTGTCGTTGACCACCTGGCGAATCTGCTCGCCAAACTGCTTAATCACTTCGCTGTGGATGACGATCTCCAGCTCGCCGTGAGCGGGAGCAATTTTCACCATCAGGTCGCTGGACTCCTGCGTTCCGGCCAGCGCCTCCCTTACAATTTTCATGATAAATTCCTGGTAGTTAAGCGACTTCGGCACTCGCACGGTAATGCGTTTCGAGGTGCGCGAAGGTGGAGTCCGGGACAATCTCCCGGATCCGGGAAAACTGCTGTGTCTTCAGTAATCGGCGCACTTCGGACGCCGATATGGCGTTACCGGTGGCCTTGATGCGCGGCATTTCCACCACCTCGATATGCGAGGCCAGCAGGTCGTGCAGCGTCTGGTTGTACTGGCGGGTGATGTCGCAGAACGGCTCCGAGCCGATGAAGCGGTGCGTGATGCCGAGCGCCGGGGCGATGAAGTCCCGGAAGATCAGCACGTCGATCTCGCTCCACGCCTGCTGCACCTTGCCGGTCTCCTTCAGGAAGTAGGCCGGAAAGGTGGCGCGAGAGATGATGTACTGCGAGCCTTCATGCACCACCACGTTCGGCAGGTGCGCCACGCCCGCGCGCACCATCTCGAGACGCGCGCTGAACGGGAAGAACGACGCGTCTTCGCGCACCACGAACAGATGCAGGGCGTCACACCGCGCTGCCGCCTGCTCCACCAGATGGCGGTGCCCGAGGGTGAACGGGTTGGCGTTCATCACGATGGCGCCAATCTTCTCCCCACATTTGCGGCTCGCGCGCAGAGAACGGCAGTAGCGCGCGATCCCCTGCGGGGTGTTCTCCATCAGCACGGCGTTGTTCCCGCTCTGGGCAATCGGCCAGAAGCCGCTGCGGGCAAAGCGCTCCCGGTTGCACGGCCGGGTGCAGAGGAAGAGATGAAAATGGCCGCGCTCCAGCGCCGCATTTTGCACCTCCGCCAGCAGCCGCGCGCTGAGGTTCTCGCCGCGAAGCTGCTCGTTAACCGCCACGCACTTGATGACGTTGGCGGCAAGCCCTGCGCACCCCACCAGCTGCGAGCCGGACCAGGCTTCGACGAACAGCGTGATGTCGTTGTCCAGGCCAAGGCCGCTGTCTGCCAGCAGATAACGGATCTGACTCAAGCGTTCCGGGTGTTTCGCCACCAGCGTGTGGCGAAAATCGATGGGTTGCGAATGCATGCTGCCGCCTTACTTAATGTGCTGCCGCAAGCCCGACGGCTGGCGCTTCCACGATCACGTTGCTGAGATGACCGATATGCTCGATCTCCACCTCAATGCGATCGCCCTCTTTCATAAACAGCGGCGGGTTACGCTTTTTACCCACCCCGCCCGGGGATCCTGTGATGATCACATCGCCAGGACTTAAGCGGGTGAAGGTGCTGATGTACTCGATCAGCTCCGCCACCTTGTGGATCATGCTGCTGGTGTTGTCTTCCTGCACCATGCGGCCGTTCAGCCAGGTGCGGATTGCCAGTTGGTGCGGATCGGGGATCTCGTCCGCCGTCGCCATCCACGGGCCAAACGCGCCGGTTTTGCGCCAGTTTTTACCGGCGGTGAACCAGGTGTGCTGCCAATCGCGGGCGGAGCCGTCCATGTAGCAGCTGTAGCCCGCCACGTGGCGCAGGGCGTCGTCGCGGCTGATATTCTCCCCGCCTTTACCGATGATCACCGCCAGCTCGCCTTCGTAGTCGAATTCGCTGGAGTGGCGCGGCTTCAGCACCGGCTCGTTGTGGCCGGTCTGTGAATCCGGGAAGCGGACAAACAGCGTTGGGGCCGGGTTGTGCTGGTCAAACTCCTTGCGCTTGTCGGCGTAGTTCATGCCCACGCAGAGGATTTTTTCCGGCTGCTCAATCACCGGTAAGAAGGTGATGGCGCTCATCGGCACGTCCACGGCATCGTTCAGGTAGCGGGTGGCCTGCGCCAGCCCGTTGCCCTGCAGCAGCGCCTTAAGGTCGCTGTAGCGGTCGCCCAGACGGCGGCCTAAATCAATCACGCCGTCGGCCTGGACGATGCCGTAGCTGCGTTTTCCCTGGTATAAAAAGCTTGCGAGTTTCATTGTTCTTTCCTGAAAACTTAAACGAGGAAGTTGCCCAGAATCAGCAGTGAGATGGAGACGTTAATCGCCCCGCCGATACGGGTAGCAATCTGGGCGAACGGCATCAGGCTCATGCGGTTGCCTGCGGTCAGGATCGCCACGTCGCCGGTACCGCCCTGACCGCTCTGGCAGCAGGAGACGATGGCGACATCAATCGGGTGCATACCAATCTTTTTGCCGACGAAGAACCCGGTCGCCACGAGCGCGGAGACGGTGCTGATAATCACCAGCAGGTTGGTCAGCGTGAAGGCGGCCACCAGTTCATGCCACGGGGTGATAGCCACGCCAACGGCAAAGAGAATCGGATAGGTCACAGAGGTCTGGAAGAATTTGTACACCACCTGCGAGCCTTCCAGCAGGCGTGGAGAGGCACCGTTACAGAGCTTCACCAGAACCGCCATAAACAGCATGCCGACCGGAGCAGGCAGGCCAATCAGCTTGTGGCCGAGCATGCCCAGCATGTAGAGCAGCACCGCCAGCAGCGCGCCGGAGGCGATAGTGGTCACGTCCGCCTTGCCGGAGAATGCAGGCTGAGAGACGGTGGCATCGGCATTGGCGCGGTTAGGCATCAGCTGGCCTTCACCGGTCAGGTGCGGGTAGCGTTTACCGAGCTGGTTCAGGCAGCCGGAGATGATGATTGCCGTCAGCCCGCCGAGCATGACCATCGGCAGCACGCGGCCGAGCGCCACGCCCTGATCCATATGCAGCAGGGTGGCATAGCCGATGGAGAGCGGGATTGCACCTTCGCCCACGCCGCCCGCCATAATCGGCAGAATGATAAAGAAGAAGATCTGGAAAGGCTCAAGGCCCAGCGCCAGGCCGACGCCCATCCCTACCAGCATGCCGACGATTTCGCCGCACAGCATCGGGAAGAAAATGCGCAAGAAGCCCTGAATCAGCACCGTGCGGTTCATGCTCATGATGCTGCCGACGATAATGCAGCAGATGTAGAGATAGAGAATGTTGGTGGATTTGTAGAACTTGGTGGTGGACTCGACCACCACGTCCGGCAGCAGGCCGTAATAGACCAGCGCGGAAGGGATAAAGGTGGCGCAAATCGCCGCCGCGCCGAGCTTGCCGACAATCGGCAGGCGTTTGCCAAACTCGCCGCAGGCAAAGCCGAAGAAGGCCAGCGTGGCGACCATCACCACGATATCGCTCGGCAGTTTTCCGCCCAGGCAATCAATCGCAATCAGCACGCCCGCCAGAACGAACAGCGGCAGAGGAATAATCCCGATTTTCCAGGTATCCATAATATGCCACCAGCGCTCTTTAAGCGAAGGCCGCTGAATTTCAATCGGGTCGTGGGTAACAGAGAAAGAATCGTCAGTTGTGCTCATAATAAGCCCCTTGGTTATTTTGTGCGTTCAGCTTAGAGTCACAAAGGCTTACTTTATGTGAGGAATGGCATATTAAAAGCGAAGTTTTAATGGCAGCTATGGTTTTAATGGTTTCTTTTATTTAATGTGATTTACGCCTTATTTATGGCCGTGGTTTTTATGGTTTCTTTTCTGAATTGAACAAACAAATAACATTTATTCGTGCAGCCAGAGGCCACCCCTCTTTGGGATAACGCTTTTACAACGCCCGCTGTGCAAGGGATCACAAGTTTTCGGCAAAGCGGACGTCCGCGCGAAAAAAGATGATATATTGGCGTTCTTTGTCGCTACCTTGCGTGAGAGTTATGAAAGTCTCTTTCCAGATAAAGCTGTTTATTTCGCTGGTCGCCTTTTTCTCAGTGCTTTTTGCGTTACTGGGCGGATATTATTATGCCGATGTCGGGAAACAGCTTTATCAGGAAATGAGCACGCGCGCCAAAATACAGGCTGAAGAGATTGCGCTTATTCCAACATTGCGACATGAAGTTGAACAAAAGAATATCATCGCCATCCATGATTTTATGCAGAAGATTTCTGCGCACAGTGACGCCAGCTTTATTGTGATTGGTGATAATAAGGGCCAGCATCTTTTTCACTCCGTCTTCGCCGACAGAGTGGGCACCACGCTGGTAGGCGGTGACAACGAAGCCGTATTGCAGGGTAAAAGCACCACCACCATCCGCAAAGGCGGGTTGGGTATTTCGCTGCGCAGTAAGGCCCCCATCTTCAACGCTGCCGGACAGGTGGTCGGCATTGTTTCGGTCGGCTATCTCACCAGCTACCTGGACACCATTACCGTCAGTAAAGTGGTCAATATCCTGATTGCCGCGGTGCTGCTGCTGATTGCTCTCTTTATCTTCTCCTGGTTCTTTACCCGCAGTATTAAGAAGCAGATCTTCTCCCTCGAGCCGCGCGAGATCGGCCTGCTGGTGCGCCAGCAGAAGGCGTTGATGGAGTCTATTTATGAAGGCGTAATTGCCATTGACGATCAAAGGCGGATTGAAGTCATCAACCAGGCGGCGCGCAAGCTGCTGGGGCTGAGCCAGCCGGCCCGTGAGCTTCGCGGGCAGCTGATAAACCAGGTGATCGATCCGGTCCCGTTCTTCGACACGCAGACGATGCTGGCGAAAGATACCCATGATGAGATTTGCCGTTTTAACGATCTCACGGTGATTGCCAGCCGGGTCCACATCATGCTTGAGGGATCGCTGCAGGGCTGGGTGATCACCTTCCGCGATCGCAACGAGATCGACTCGCTGAGCGCCCAGCTCAGCCAGGTCAAACGCTACGTCGATAACCTTCGCATCATGCGCCATGAGCAGTTAAACCGGATGACCACCCTCTCCGGTCTGCTGCATATGGGCCGCTATGAGGAGGCGATTGGCTACATTCAGGCGCAGTCTGAACACGCTCAGGAGCTGCTGGACTTTATCTCTTCGCGCTTCAGCTCCCCGACCCTGTGCGGCCTGCTGCTGGGGAAAGCCGCCCGCGCGCGGGAGAAAGGGGTCGAGCTGAGTTTCGACCCGGCCTGTCGGCTGGACAGGCCGTTCCTGCCGTTGGGGGAACAAGAGCTGATTTCGATTATTGGCAACCTGCTGGATAACGCTATCGAAGCGACGCAGCGGTCGCCGCTTCCCCACGCGCCGGTGGAGGTGCTGATAAAGCTCAGCGACCAGGAGCTGATTATTGAAGTGGCCGACCAGGGCGTTGGCATCAAGCCGGAGATCCGTGAGCGGATCTTTGAGCGCGGCATCACCACCAAAACGCGCGGCGATCATGGGATTGGTCTGTATCTGATCGAAAGCTACGTCACACAGGCTGGCGGCGCGATAGAAGTTGCCGATAATATCCCGCGCGGCGCCATTTTCTCCCTGTTTATCCCGTCCACGGGAACCGCCCGGCAACTGGAAGACACCGACTATGCAACATGAACTTATCGACGTACTGATTGTTGAAGACGAGAACGAGCTGGCGCAACTGCACGCGGAGCTGATAAGCAAGCATCCGCGTCTGAGGCTGGTGGGCATTGCCTCGTCGCTGGCTGCGGCCCAGGCAGAGCTTGCAAGCAAACAGCCGCAGCTGGTGCTGCTGGATAACTATCTGCCGGACGGCAAAGGGATCTCGCTGATCAATAACCCCATGCTGGCCCGCGCCAACTGCTCGGTCATTTTTATCACTGCCGCCAGCGATATGGACACCTGCAGCCAGGCCATCCGCAACGGCGCGTTCGACTACATCCTCAAACCCGTCTCCTGGAAGCGGCTCAGCCAGTCGCTGGAGCGGTTTGTGCAGTTTGCCGAACAGCAGCGCGTCTGGAAGATTGTCGACCAGCAGAACGTCGATTCGCTCTATCAGCTTCAGGCGAAAAACTACCGCCAGGACAACGGCAGCAAGGGCATTGAGGAAAATACCCTGGCGCGGGTGCAGTCGCTGTTTAACGACAAGGCAACGCACTGCTTTACCGTGGATGAAGTGGTGAGCGAGACGGGACTGAGTAAAACCACCACCCGTCGCTATCTGGAGCACTGCGTAGAGACCGGGTTTCTCAGCGTGGAGATGCTGTACGGCAAGATTGGGCATCCGAGGAGGATGTACCGCCGCGCAGAAGCCTGAAGCGATATTGTAGGCCCGGTAAGCTTGCGCCACCGGGCAAATCGCCGGGTGGCGCTAACGCTTACCCGGCCTACGTTCGGGGGAGAGTCTACTTCAACACATATCCATACAGCCGCTTAATCCCGTCGGCATCCTTCTCGCTGTAAACGCCCTGCAGCTCCGGCGAGAAGCCCGGCAGCAGGTTGATGCCCTCCTCCAGCGCCAGGAAGTAACGCTGTACCGCCCCGCCCCAGACTTCACCCGGCACCACGCACAGCACGCCCGGCGGATAGGGCAGCGCCCCTTCGGCAGCAATCCGCCCTTCGGCATCCCGTATGCGGACCAGCTCCACGTTCCCGCGAATATACGCCTGATTGGCATCCTGCGGGTTCATCAGCACCTCAGGCAGGCTCTCCTTGCGGAACATCGCCTTCTGCAAATCCTTCACGTCGAAGCTGACGTAGAGATCGTGCATCTCCTGACACAGCTGGCGAAGGGTATAATCCCGATAGCGCACCGGGTATTTCTGGAAGATCGTCGGCAGCACGTCGGCCAGCGGGGTGTCGTCTTCAATATGCTGTTCAAACTGCCCCAGCATTGCCACCAGTTGCGCCAGCTTCTCGCTGCTTTCGGCAGGCGTCAGCAGGAACAGGATCGAGTTAAGGTCGCATTTTTCCGGCACGATGCCGTTTTCACGCAGGTAGTGCGCCAGAATCGTCGCCGGGATCCCGAAATCGGTGTACTCCCCGGTTTCGGCATCAATGCCCGGCGTGGTCAGCAGCAGCTTGCACGAGTCAACAAAGTACTGCTCGCTCGCATAGCCCTCAAATCCGTGCCATTTGGCCCCCGGCTCGAAGCTGAAGAAGCGCAGCTCGCTGGCAATGGCGTGCGTCGGATGATCCTGCCACGGCCGCCCCGCCACCACCGGTGGGATAAACGGCTTGATCATATGGCAGTTGGCGATGATGGCCTTGCGCGCCTCAATGCCCAGCTCCACACACTCGGCCCACAGCCTGCGCCCGCTTTCCCCTTCGTGGATTTTCGCATTGACATCCAGCGCCGCGAACAGCGGGTAAAACGGGCTGGTGGAGGCATGCAGCATAAAGGCGTTGTTCAGCCGCTTGTGCGGGCAGAAACGCGCCTGGCCGCGAATGTGGTTATCCTTTTTATGGATCTGCGAGGTTTGCGAGAACCCGGCCTGCTGTTTGTGCACCGACTGGGTCACGAAAATGCCCGGATCGTTCTCGTTCAGTTCCAGCAACAGCGGGGACGTTTCCGCCATCATCGGAATAAACTGCTCGTAGCCTACCCAGGCGGAGTCAAAAAGAATGTAGTCGCACAGATGGCCGATCTTGTCGATCACCTGACGGGCGTTGTAGATCGTCCCGTCGTAGGTGCCAAGCTGAATGATCGCAAGGCGGAATGGACGCGGCTCGTCGGCCTTCTCCGGCGCCGCCTCGCGGATCAGGTCCCGCAGATACGCGTCGTCAAAGCAATGCTCGTCAATCCCGCCAATAAAGCCAAACGGGTTACGCGCGGCCTCAAGGTAAACCGGCGTGGCGCCCGCCTGGATCAGCGCCCCGTGGTGGTTAGATTTATGGTTGTTGCGGTCGAACAGCACCAGATCGCCGCGGGTGAGCAGCGCGTTGGTCACCACCTTGTTGGCCGCCGACGTGCCGTTCAGCACGAAGTAGGTTTTATCCGCGTTGAAGACTTTCGCCGCAAACTTTTGCGCATGCTTGGCGGACCCTTCGTGGATCAGCAGATCGCCCAGCTTCACGTCGGCATTGCACATGTCCGCGCGGAACACGTTCTCACCGAAGAAATCATAGAACTGCCGCCCTGCCGGATGCTTTTTGAAAAACGCGCCGTGCTGGTGGCCCGGACAGGCGAAAGTGCTGTTGCCCATCTCCACATACTGACTCAGGGTGTCGAAAAACGGCGGCAGCAGGTTCTCTTCGTAACGGCTGGCAGCAGTCTCCAGTTCCAGAAACTCCTGAGCTTTACCCGAGATGACCGCGGTGGCGCCGTCGGGCACCTCCGTCGGCTCCTGGGAGAAAATAAACACCGGTAAATGAAAGCCCGTGCGTTTCAGCAAGGCAAGGATGCCGCTGCGACTCTCTGTCGTCGTCATGACGACGGCTGCCACATCGGTGAAATCCGTGCTGTCCAGCGTCACCTTTTCGCGATGCGTAGACACCGTTGAGAGCAGCTCGCGGCTGACGGCGATTTTCATGGTTTTCATAAGCGCAATTACCCTCACCGAACGGTGAGACAGGGAGGAGAAAATTCGCGCAATAATGTCACCTTTTATTTTGAGGTGCAAGAAGGAATCAGTATGCACTTATATCACCCAAAGCTAAGGCCCGCGCAGCGCTGACGTGCCATAATAATGCAATATCAATGATTAAATAACAGGAGTTAAGCGTGGTTATCGGGCCATTTATCAACGCAGGAGCCGTATTGCTGGGCGGCGTACTCGGCGCAGTACTGAGCCAGCGGCTGCCGGAGCGTATCCGCTCATCCATGCCCTCGATATTCGGCCTGGCCTCGTTAGGGATCGGTATTCTGTTAGTGGTCAAATGCGCCAACCTGCCGGTGATGGTGTTGGCCACCCTGCTCGGCGCGCTGATTGGCGAGTTTTGCTATCTGGAAAAAGGCATCAATAATGCGGTAGGCAAAGCCAAAAACCTGATAGCCCGACCGGGCAAGGCGAAGCACGGCACGCACGAGACGTTTATTCAGAACTATGTCGCCATCATTATTCTGTTTTGCGCCAGCGGCACCGGGATTTTCGGTTCGATGCAGGAAGGGATGACGGGCGACCCGAGCATTTTGATTGCAAAAGCGTTTCTGGATTTCTTCACCGCCACCATTTTTGCCACCACGCTCGGCATTGCCGTCGCGGCGATTTGCGTGCCGATGCTGCTTATCCAGCTGGCACTGGCTACCTGCGCCACGTTAATTCTCCCGCTCACTACGCCGGCGATGATGGCAGACTTTACCGCCGTCGGCGGCCTGCTGCTGCTTGCTACCGGGCTGCGCATCTGTGGGATTAAGATGTTTGCCGTGGTGAACATGCTGCCCGCGCTGCTGCTCGCCATGCCGCTCTCCGCGCTCTGGACGCACTTTTTCGCTTAAGGATGCGGCGAAATGGTGAGAGATTGCGCAGTCCGTAACGAAAACAACATTTTTCGTTGACGCCACCGGGCAGATCGGGTTTAATGCGCCCCGTTGCCCGGATAGCTCAGTCGGTAGAGCAGGGGATTGAAAATCCCCGTGTCCTTGGTTCGATTCCGAGTCCGGGCACCACTATTTAAAGAACCCGCCCTCGTGGCGGGTTTTTGCTTTCTGAGTCAACAACTTGTTGGTTTATCAGTAGTTACCCCTCTTATCTTTCCTCCGGCCCCGCTTCCCGGTGGTACAAAATGGGCATTATGATAAAGCCTACCAAAGACCGAAACGGCACCTACTATACAGTGGACACATGCCGGATTGCCCAGGGCCTCCGAAAACGTCCAGTCGTGCTGCACATCCGGCCTGATTGATGGTGAAATTCCCGACAAAAACGGCTGGCTTTCCGCTGGTGTTGCCCTTTCCCTACTACAGCGGCCACTCAAGCGAGAACGGGCTTCTCATTGATGCCATTGAGCAAAAATCTGGCCTGATACTTTCGGTGATGCCCGGTGAAAGCCGTCTAGTAGGCCGAGGTGTGTAGCTGCAAAAAGCGACTTCTGCTTCAGACCCCGTAACCACATTGCTACTATATTGTGCATGCGTTGGCACGCATGGCAGTCAGAGGGAGCCGTTTATCAGTCTAAACAGACGCCGGTAAAGCAATTGAGAGGAATTACAATGGATGCAGCATTGCTTAACATGATGCAATCAGGTGGAAGAAATAAAGCCTGGGCGGAAACGATGGTGAATATGGAAGCCAGGAAACTGGTAAATACAGCCAACACTCTGTCGGCTTTTCATCTCAGCGATGGTCTGACTCGAATGAAGTTCATTCAGGAAATTCGGGACCTCATAGAACAACAGTTTACGCTAGCTCGTCAGGCTAAATCAGATAAAGAATGCATGGACTGCGTTAAAATACTTCGAGAAGAAAACTATAACCTCCTGGAACAAGCTCGTTTATTACGAACGAAGGCAGCGAAGCTTTACGCGAAAGTCGAGTTCATCCGAGAGAATAACAAAATTGTTGGGTATGTTATCTCGGCAGTTAGTGTTGTCCTGGCCGGTGCTGAAATAGCCGCAGGATTTACACTGATTGGCACGATGACCCCTCTCGGAGTTCTTGCTGGTGCGATTCTGGTTACTGACGGGGCAAACAGCATCAGTAAAGAAGTGGCTCGCTACGCAACGAACAACACTACCAGTGAAGGGCTGGTCGCGAATGCCGCGATGTCTACAGCTGAGTTTATGGGCTTTAGTCGTGAGAATGGTTTAGGTGTCTACAAATCAATCTCACTGGCCGCTAATGCGTATACCATTTTTGGCTTGTTACGGCGACCTGGTACCTGGCGACTGTTTCGTTATCTACCCACAGACTATTACCGAAAGGTGAGCACATTGAGCCGCCCGCAGCTTACAATGAAAATAGCAGGTTACGGCGTGAAAGCTAAGATTATTTTTGATCTGTTGTCCGTCAGCGACCCGTCTCAGAATTAGTCAGCATTTTACGGTAACGCCAGGATTTGTAGCCAAGTTTTGCTGGCGTTATATACCAGATAAAAGGTAGTACAATCAATAACGTGAGCGCAAGTGTCAGACTTGTATCCCTGGATGCAAGTAAAAGAGTTAAAGCCAGTATGATAAAGGCAATAATAGTTATCCACTTCATTGCCTTAAAACGATTGGCCAGATCATGAGTTACGCTATCAAACGAACCACCGTAATTCTCGATATTGTTTTTTAGCTTTTGAAGATCTCGTTTACTAAAACCTGATTTTAAAAGTGCTTCTTCGCTGGTCATTCTACTAACCATCCCATAACTCACTGAAACATGTGACGAAGTTTAACTGAATTTGACGGATAAATCGCTACCTGTCGATATTTGTCAAATTTATATTTATATCAAATAGTTGAAGATATCTTATAGTGGCGGTGACCAGACTCTTCAATCGTGTCCATGACAACGTCCTTGTGTCGTTTTGAGCCAGAGTAAATCCAAACCCAAGGCCAGGAAGTTGTCCTCATCCAGCGTTCTCAAACCTCTGAATACCGCCCGCAATTATGCTTTTGTTCTCTCCCCAACCTAGGGATCGTTCCCACCTGCGCCCAGCAGTTTGTTTTTGAAGATAAACAAACACGCCTCGTTGAAGTTCTCCGCCCCCAGTCGTTCCGAGAGCGCCATTCGTTTGCGATAGAGACTTTTCACCGACGTATTCAGCTCGCCTGCAATCTCCTCCATTGACATCCCTGCTCTCAGCAACCTCAACATGATCGTTTCATGCGTGCTCAGCCGTAAATTCAGCAGCCACTTCGTGGTCAGGCGACGGCCCTTCATATTGAGCACCAGGTTAAACAGCGAGGCCATGTCCGGCGCCGTCAGCGACGTGTTCATAAACAGCTTCATACTGAGCAGATTCTCCTCGCGATGGCGCATATCAAGCATAACGCAGCAAATCGTTTTTTTCGTTCTGGCCGGATGGCGTATCAGATAATCATATAGACGGAGCGGCGCACGACTATCAATCAATATAGAATATTCATCTGCACCGTTATCAAATATGTTTCTGTCAATCGAATCGAGCAGGATAATATCCGGAAAAAATATCCGCATCCCCCTGACAAGGTAGCGATCCTGAGTCACTAACACTATTGAAGTTGCCACTAACCATCCCTTTTAGATTAAAGCAAGAACGATCCTGCGAAAAGAAGACCGCCTTCGTTTTATAGCGCTGTTATATTAACGATAGATGTATTCTGGCTTTGGACATCCCTCAATACACACATTGATGAGTAAGACTTCCTGTAGACTATCATTCAATGTCTGTCTTTAATTATAAATAAAAAACAATCGCAGAAAAGTCACTTCTCTAAACATTAAGAATTTTTGTCATGAAACTTCCCAAACATGCACCAGAAAGTACTTTAATTGAGGCTAGCAAGCGTCATTAAAAATATATACAAAACTGTCACAATAAAAATAAAATCATTATATTTCAACGAATTACAATTAATCACTCAATTCAAAATAAACACAAAAATCTGCTCATTACAGAATTATCTCAAAACGACACAGCCGCTTTTCAGCATATTTATCGGGCAACATATCGGGTGTACATTACCTCCCATCCAGTCCACTAAGATGAGGCGCCATAATTACCTTTAAGTAAGTACCCCTTAACGTTACTGCATTCAGATTTAATGTTCTCATTTATGGCCTTTAACGCAGAGTTAAAAGGCAGCCGTGTTATGCAATGGATTCATGATAAACAAATGGCAAATAGATATGGAAAGATCGCTTCGCTTCAGTACATTATTCTTTTATCGCACCCCAACATTATTGTTTCTGTTATTACTCTTTCCTGTTCTGGTTCAGGCGACGGAATCCGTTTATGAGCAACAGATTCAACAGGCGCGTAACGGTAATTACACGTCGTTTCTCGATTATCTTCAGCGCTATCAGCAGCAGCATGCCCTGACGCCTGAGCACGTTGCGGACTGGTTACAGGTGGCGGCCTGGGCAGGCCATGATGACGAGGTTATTCAGGTCTGGCAGCGCTACAGCATTTATATGCCGCTGCCCGCCCGCGGCGTTGCGGCTGTCGCGCAGGCCAGACGAAATCAGAAAGCGTGGGAGCCCGCTCTGGCGCTCTGGAAAGAAGCGCGCAGCCTTGCGCCGGATAACGACGATTATCGTATCGGCTACATCAAAACCCTGGCCGATGCCCGTAAAGATACGCTTGCCCTGCAGGAAGCCCGACGGCTGGTCGCGGAGGATCCCTCTCAGGCGCATCTTCAGACGCTGGCATACGTCTGGTTACGCCAGGGAAAAAGCTGGGATCGGCTTTTAGCCGACACGCGCGCGCTGTATGTCGCGCCAGAAAATCACGCGCTTCTCCGCGAGCGGGTCGACGCGCTAACGGATAACCGGGTCAATACCCCCGCGCTCCTGCTTTCACAAAAGGTGGCGCTAGCCCCCGCGGAGCGTCGTCGTCTTGAGCTGAATGCCGCCGCCGAAAGCGTTCGCCTTGCTGATGTGCCGGGCAGAACAGAAAAGGAGCGCCTGCAGCTTGCGCAATCTGCGCTGAATCGTTACGAAGCGCTGCTGTCTCGCTGGCAGAGCGAGCCGCAGGCCGCGGAAGACGTCGTGCTTGCGCGTATCGACCGGCTCGGCGCGCTGTATGCCCATGCCGATTACCCGCGGGTCATCAGCGAATATCAGGATCTGACGGCAGCCCGGCATCCGGTGCCGGGCTGGGCAATCGGCTGGGTGATCTCCGCATATCTGCAGGAGAAAAACGCTTCCGCCGCCTTCGCGCTTCTGCAACGCTATCCGCAGTACGCATCCGATCCGCAGGACGAGGAGCACGCGCTTTTCTACGCCTGGCTGGATACGGGAGAGTATCCGTCCGCCCGCCGGTATGCAGAGCGCCACACCCGCAACGTTCCCTGGACCCGTTACGATTTCGGTTCCCCTACCCCTCAGCCGAACGATCGGTGGCTTACCGGTCAGTCGCTCCGTTTTAACTATTTGCTGGCGACGAATGCCCTGCCGGAAGCCGAAAAGCTGGCGCGACGTCTGGCAGCAACCGCGCCGGGCAATCAGGGATTGCAGATTGACTACGCCACCCTGCTTCAGGCGCGAGGCCTGCCGCGCGCGGCCGAGCAAACGCTGAAAATGGCGGAGGCGCTGGAGCCCTCGAATCTGGAACTTGAGCAGCAGCAGGCTTACGTCGCCATGGATCTGCAGGAGTGGCGGCAGATGGATTTACTGGCCGACGACGTCGTTGCCCGCGCGCCGCGCGATCGCAGCGCAAGGCGTCTGGACAGGCTCCGCACCGTCCACCATATGTCCGAGCTGCGCCTCAACGCGAGCAAGGGTTTGCACTCCGATAACCCCGTCAGCGGGACGCACGATCTCAACTGGGACGCCACGCTCTATGGCCCGCCCGTAGCGGATAACTGGCGGCTGTTTGCCGGCACCCGCTATGCAGAGGGCAATTTCGATGAAGGCAAAGGCACCAGCCGTCACCTGTTGGGCGGCATCGAATGGCGGCCACGCGATCTCCAGCTCGAAGCCGAGCTCTCAAGCAACCGCTATCACGGCGCGAACAAGCCGGGCGCTCGCCTCTCAACGACGTACAGCCTCACCGATAGCTGGCAGGTCAGCGGCAGCCTTGAGCGCCTGTCGCGCACCACGCCCCTGCGGGCGTTACGCAACGGGATCAGCGCCAACCGGGGGGAAGGCGGCGTGCGCTGGTATCAAAACGAGCGCCGTGAGTATCAGTTCAGCGCCGCCCTCAGCCGCTTCTCGGATCATAACCGCCGACAGGAATACACCCTCACGGGCAAGGAGCGTCTCTGGCAGACCCCGTCCCTGACGCTGGATCTCGAACCGGGGATCGCCGCCAGCAAAAACAGCCTGCGGGACACCCTCTATTACAACCCGGCACGGGATCTTTCCGTGACGGCCGCCCTGGCCGTTGACCATGAGATGTATCGCCATTACGACACCCTCTGGAGCCAGCAGTTCGTGGCGGGAGGCGGCCGCTACTGGCAGAAAAATCAGTCCGCTGGCGCCATCGCTCTGCTGGGTTACGGACAACGCGTTCAGTGGAACAACGTCATGGATACCGGCGTGATGCTGAACTGGGACAAGCGCCCTTACGACGGCAAACGCGAGAGCAACCTCTCCGTCACGTTTGATGCGACTTTACGCTTTTAAGGATGATGAAGATGAACACACGTTTTTCCACGAGCCTGATACTCATCGGCTGGCTCTGCCTCAGCGCAAATGCCTGCGCGCAGGCATTTTCGTTTATTGCGCCCAAAGATCGGCCGCAGCTGGAGGCGAGCAAACCCTGGCCGCAGAACCAGTTTCTGGTGCTGGCCTACCACGACGTCGAAGACGATGCCGCCGATCAGCGCTACCTCTCCGTGCGCACCAGCGCGCTAAACGAGCAGATAAGCTGGCTGCTGCACAACGGTTATCACGTCATCAGCGTGCAGGACATTCTGGATGCCCATGACGGAAAAAAAACGCTGCCGCCCAAAGCCGTTCTGCTCAGCTTTGACGACGGCTACAGCAGCTTTTACACCCGCGTCTGGCCACTGCTTCAGGCGTGGAACGTCCCTGCGCTCTGGGCGCCGGTGGGCAGCTGGGTGGATACGCCGGAAAATCAAAAAGTTAACTTCGGCGGTCTGATGACGGCCCGCGATCGTTTCGCGACGTGGGATATGGTGCGCGAGCTCAGCCGGTCTCCGCTGATTGAGATCGGTTCGCACACCTGGGCCTCGCATTACGGCATTGTTGCCAACCCGCAGGGCAGCCGCGAACCCGCCATCGCCAACCGCTTTTACGATAAAGCGACGGGCCGCTATGAAACCGATCGGCAGTTCAACCAGCGGATCGGCGATGACGTTCGCAAAGTGACTGAAAAAATCACGCAGGTGACGGGCAAGGCGCCGCGCGCCTGGGTCTGGCCCTACGGTGCCGCCAACGGCACGTCGCTCGCCATCGCCAGACAGCAGGGTTATCAGCTGGCCTTTACCCTTGAGGACGGGCTGGGGAACGTGCAGGAGCTGGGCAATATCCCCCGTCTGCTAATCGCCGGCAATCCCTCGCTTAAGGCGTTTGCCAGTACGGTCAGCCAGGTTCAGGAGCGCGAACCCGTGCGCGTCATGCACGTCGATCTCGACTACGTTTACGATCCCGATCCAGCCCAGCAGACGCAAAATATCAACAGGCTGATCCAGCGGGTCTACGACATGAAAATTAGCCATGTTTTCCTGCAGGCGTTTGCCGACCCGCAGGGCGACGGCAGGATCAGGGCGCTCTATTTCCCCAACCGCCAGCTGCCGGTCCGGGCCGATCTCTTTAATTTTGTCTCCTGGCAGCTGCAAACCCGGGCGGGCGTGAAAGTCTTCGCGTGGATGCCGGTGCTCTCGTTCGATCTCGATCCTGCCCTGCCGCGCGTGCAGCGTCGGGACCGCTCGTCAGGCCAGCTGTGCGAAGCCACCGATCCCTATATCCGGCTCTCCCCGTGGGACCCGCAGGTGCGCCAGCAGGTGACGGACATCTATGAAGATCTGGCCCGCTATGCCAGCTTCAACGGGATCTTGTTCCATGACGATGCGGTGCTGACCGACGTGGACGATAGCCCTCAGAGCACAACACGTCAGAAAAGCCAGACGCTTATCGGGTTTACCCACGCCCTGAGCCTCGCGGTGAAGCACATCCGTGGCCCGCAGATAAAAACCGCGCGCAACATGTTCGCCTTGCCCATACTGCAGCCCGAAAGCGAAGCGTGGTTCGCGCAGAATCTTGACGATTTTCTGGCGGAGTATGACTGGACGGTGCCGATGGCCATGCCGCTGATGGAGTCCGTCCCGGCAGACGAAAGTGATGCCTGGCTGACGCGTCTGGTTAACGCGGTCGCCGCGCGTACCGGCGCGCTCGATAAAACCATTTTCGAGCTGCAGGCCAGGGACTGGGATGGGAAACCGCAGCGCGCCGTTTCCGACAGCCAGCTGGCACAGTGGATGCGCGTGCTCCAGCTGAACGGCGTCAAAAACTACGGTTACTACCCCGATGATTTCATCAACAACCAACCTGATATCTCACGCATCAGGCCTGTATTTTCTTCGTACTGGTACCCTGACAATGACTGATCGCATTATCGCCTTTTCCATTTTATGTCTGGTATTCGGGTTGCCGTTAGGCGTGGCCGCCCTCTTTACCGGCGAGCTGATTCTGGATTTTGTGTTCTTCTGGCCGCTGTTCATGTCGGTGCTCTGGATAACCGGCGGCCTCTATTTCTGGTTTCAGCTTGAACGCCACTGGTCGTGGGATAAAGAGACGCCCGCCCCGACGCTCGCCGGTGAGCCGCTCATCTCCATTCTTATCCCCTGCTTCAACGAGGGAAGGAATGCCCGGGAGACCATCAGCGCCGCGCTGGATCAGCGGTATGAAAATATCGAAGTTATCGCCATCAACGACGGCTCGTCTGACAACACCGCGCAGGTGCTGCAGGCGCTGGTGCAGGAACATCCGCGCCTGCGGGTAATTAATCTCGCGGAAAACCAGGGGAAAGCGCTGGCGCTCAAAGCCGGGGCAGCGGCGGCCCGGGGCGATCTGCTGGTCTGCATTGACGGCGACGCCCTGCTCGACCGCGATACGGCAGCGTATCTGGTGGCCCCGCTGATTCAGTATCCCCACGTCGGTGCGGTCACCGGGAATCCGCGTATCCGCACGCGCTCCACGCTGATTGGCCGCATTCAGGTGGGCGAGTTCTCATCGATTATCGGGCTCATCAAGCGGACGCAGCGGATCTATGGCCGGGTCTTTACCGTCTCGGGCGTCATCGCCGCCTTTCGCCGACAGGCGCTGGCGGACGTCGGGTACTGGAGCCCGGACATGATCACCGAAGACATCGACATCAGCTGGAAGCTGCAGCTGCGCCACTGGGATATCTTTTTCGAGCCGCGGGCGCTGTGCTGGATCCTGATGCCGGAGACGCTGAAGGGCCTGTGGAAACAGCGTCTGCGCTGGGCCCAGGGCGGTGCGGAGGTGTTTCTGGTCAACCTTCGCAGGATTGTGCGCTGGGAGCATCACCGCATGTGGCCCCTGTTTCTTGAGTATGCCCTGTCAACGCTGTGGGCCTTCGCCTACGCCATGACGGTGCTGTTATTTATCCTCAGCCATATCACGCCGATTCCCGCCAGGCTGACCGTGGAGAGCCTCTTTCCACCGGAGTTTACCGGGCTGCTGCTGGGCGTGATGTGCCTGCTGCAGTTCCTGGTCAGCCTGTTCATCGAGCGGCGCTATGAACGGAAGGTGGCCAGCTCGCTTTTCTGGGTGATCTGGTTCCCGATGGTGTACTGGATGATCGGCCTGTTCACCACCCTCGTCGCGTTTCCAAAAGTCATGCTTAAACGCCAGCGCGCCCGCGCGCGCTGGATCAGTCCGGACCGGGGAAAAGGACGCATTTAATGAACGAAAATACCTTAATTCTGACCGAACATCGGCTGTTGCCACGTCTTTTCGATGCCGCGTTAACGCTGGTGGCGTGGGGAGGCTTTCTGTTTTTCCTGTATGCCCGGCTCTGGATGCAGCTCACCGAGGAGAGCGACCACCGCTGGAGCGTGATTATTGCGTCCTTTAATACGGTGTTGCTCTACCTGCTGTTCGCCGCGCTCAACGGCTGGCTGCTGATTTTGTGGTATCAGTACAATCGCCGTCGGGCCCACGCGAGGCGGCGTCAGCCGGGTTATTTTCACCAGGAGGAGCTGGCCCGCAGCTTTAATGTCTCACCGCAGATCATCTCTGAGATGAGCCAGTACAACCTGCTGACGGTCTATCATGACCAGATTGGCCGCATCATCGATCTGAAAATCAACGGGCAGGAAGAGGAAGAACAGTAACGAAAAGCCCCCGCAGGATGCCCTGCGGGGGCTTTTTTATTGCGGGTAAGAGCTACTTATCTTTAACCACGATCAGCGGCTCAATATCGCTCTCTTTCTTCACCACCAGCGAGTCATCGCCGCGCAGGCAGGTCCCACCGTAGTTCCCGCCCACGGTAAAGGTACAGACCTGTATGTACTTGCCGTCGACCTTCGGCAGGCACCACAGCTGCTGGTAGATGTTTTTGCGGTCAACAAACTTGCCGCTGGATTTATCCAGCAGTTCGTCTTGGGCGCTGATCAGATCGATATTGCTGCCGCAGCGTCCGGCAATCGGCTTAACGGCGTATCCGGTCTGCTTCAGCAGATCGTTGACCTCAAAATCGGTGTCGAGCAGATAACGGTGGTTCGGGAACAGTTGCCACAGCACCGGGAGAATCGCCTTGTTGCCGGGAATAACGGTCCACAGGGGTTCAAAGACCAGCACCTCCGGGCGCAGCAGGACGTCAATCAGGCGCACTTCGCCTTCAGGGTGTCCGGTGCGGATCGGCACCGCCGCGTATTCGGTTTCGCTGACCTCGCGGATCTGCTCAATCGCCGTCTCCCACGCCCAGGTTTTCCACACGCAGTTGACGTGGCGGCCTTCGTCGTCAATCAGCTGTCCGGCGGCATCCCAGCTGAGCGCCCCCAGCCCGTGGAGGATTTTGGTCTCGAACCCGGCCTGCAGCAGAGAACGCTGGATAAAGAGCGCGTGATAGTCCTCTTCGACATCGTTGTCCTGCATGATGTGGACAAACGGCCGCGCGTGGCTGTGCTTCCAGGCGCCGGTCAGCTCTTCCAGCAGCCCTTCCGCCGGGTTATGCCCGTTGCCGCGATAGCCATTTTTCACCCACTCTTCGAGAATCAGCCCGCCCTCGGTATGGCAGGAGGCGGAGTCGGCGTTGTACTCGTAGACCTTGATGCCGCGCTCATCCATGCAGAAATCCATACGACCGGTGATCATATGGTGACGACGCCACTGCCAGGAGAGGCGCAGGCGCGGCCAGAGGATTTTCGGGATGTCGAAAAGCGCCAGCAGGCTATCGTCTTTCAGCACCTTGTCCGTCGCGTGCAGGTACATCAGGTGCAGCTCGTTGGTGGCTTTGATCAGCTCCTGTTCGGCGCTTTCGGTAATGGTGAAGTACTGGCAGGGATCTTTGTTGATCACGTGACCGTTGGCGCGAATATACGCCTGCTGCAGCGCGTCATTTTCGTTGAGCCACTTGCCGTCGAACTGACGTGTGTTTTTCAGCCGCGCGCCGCTGATTTTCAGCAGTTCGCCGTCGATTTCCGGCTGCGGAATGCTGTGTTCTGTGTCGTCGGTCTGGATCATCCAGCCGAGAATTTCCGTGTCGCTGAAGGTGTCGTGGAGGGTGTAACACCCGTTCTCCACGCTCAGGCGCAGCTCGCGCGTCCACTGCTGCCCGAGCGGCAGCGGAGAGTGAATCACGTTCTGCTCGGCGATACGCACCTTATCGTCCAGAAGCTGGGTGATCACCGCCACGTGGCCGGTCTCATGAAACTCGCCGCCTTTTTGCCAGATCAGCAGCGCTCCGGCGCGCGGCGCGCGTTTTGAGCCGTTGGCAAACGCCTGAAGGGGCAGAATGTTATCGTTCACCACCTGACGCAAAAAGCGCAGGGAGAAAATTTCCCACGCCATACCAACGTCGGTAAACACAAAGCCATAGTTGAGGAACAGGAAACGGCGGGCAAACTCAACGCACTGCCACTTGTGGCCCATGTATTCGTTGCCGATGTAGCTGCGGAAATCCGCATCTTCCGGATAGTTTCGCGGGTCCAGACTGCCGTAATTTGAAGAGTAAATCGCCACGCCACCGGGCGCATAGCCTAACAATGTCCCGAATGGCGCATCACTGCTTAACGTTCCTTTACGCATGTATCCAACCTAAAACAGGCAGGCGGCAATTTTTATGGGTTGTCGTCGTCTGCACGTTGTAATTAACCTGACAGAGGAGCGTTTATCATACACCTGCGTGGTAAATAATTCGCCTTACCCGGCCGACAAAACGCAAAACCCTGTAGGTCGGGTAAGCGAAGCGCCACCCGACACGTTTAAGGCTCACATCTTAAACAGCCAGCACGCCGCGAAATGCCCTGGCGCGATCTCCTGCATGGCAGGCTCCTGCGTCTGGCAAACCGGCACGGCGTGCGGGCAGCGGCTGCAGAACTTACAGCCCGGCAGCGCGGACGTAGGGCCGGGCATTTCGCCGCGCAGGGTTGCGTCTTCGAGGTTGCGAATCCGCGGGTCGGGCTGGGGAACCGCCGCCAGCAGCGCGCGGGTATAAGGGTGCGCCGGACGCTGATACAGCTCATTCGCCGGGGCCACCTCCACCAGCTTACCGAGGTACATCACCCCAATGCGGCTGGAGATATGACGCACCATCGAGAGATCGTGGGCGATGAACAGATAGGTCAGCCCCAGCTCCTGCTGCAGATCCTGCAGAATATTCACTACCTGCGCCTGCACCGAGACGTCCAGCGCCGAGAGCGGCTCATCGCACAGCACAAATTCGGGACGCACGGACAACGCGCGGGCAATACTGATGCGCTGGCGCTGCCCGCCGCTGAACTCATGCGGAAACCGCTCAAGGTGTTCCTGCTTAAGCCCCACTTTGTAGAGCAGCGTTTCCGTTCGTTCGCGCTGTTCTTCACGACTGTAGCCGTGGATCTGCATCGGCTCGGCCACCAGCTGTCGTACCGTCATGCCGGGGTTAAGCGAGGAGTAAGGGTCCTGGAAAATCGCCTGCATCCGCTTACGCAGCGGCTTGAGCTCTTTTTCGCGGGCATGGGCAATCGCCTGTCCGGCAAAGTGGATCTCGCCCGCGGTGATATCGAAAAGGCGCAGGATGGCGCGCCCGAGGGTGGATTTTCCGCAGCCGGACTCGCCCACCAGGCCAAACGTCTCGCCGGGCTGGATATCAAAGCTCACGCCATCAACCGCCTTCACCGCCGCGCCTTTACGCAGCAGACCGCCGTTAAGCGGGTAGTGCTTGCGCAGATCGCGCACGCTTACTAAAGGGGCCTGTTGTTCACTCATGCCTGAATCTCCTTATCGGCCCATAGCCAGCAGGCGGCGCGATGGCCTTCACCCATGGCGTAAAAAGCGGGCTGCCGTTCACACTGGGGCATGCGTTTCGGGCAGCGTTCGGCGAACGGACAGCCCGGCGGCGGGTTAAGCAGACCAGGCGGCGCGCCTTCAATAGGTGATAAACGTTGATTGACCTCATCCGGGCGCGGCAGCGAGGCCAGCAGCCCCTGGGTATAAGGATGCGCAGGGCGATAAAAAATGTCCTCCACGCTCCCCTCCTCCATCACCAGCCCGCCGTACATCACCACCACGCGGCTGCAGACCTGCGCCACCACGCCGAGATCGTGGGTGATCAGCAGAATCGCGGTTTGGGTCTGCTGTTGCAGGCTTTTCAGCAGACGCAGGATCTGCGCCTGAATGGTGACGTCCAGCGCGGTGGTCGGCTCATCGGCAATAAGCAGCTTCGGGTTGCAGGAGAGCGCAATGGCGATCATCACCCGCTGGCGCATCCCGCCGCTGAACTCGTGGGGATACTGGTCGTATCGGCGTTCCGCCTCGGCAATCCCCACCTGTTCCAGCATGGCGATCGCCGCCGCTTTGGCCGCTCTTTTGGTGAGCCCTTTATTGCGCATCAGGATCTCTGCCATCTGTTTGCCGATGGTCAGCACCGGGTTCAGGGCGGTCATCGGATCCTGGAAAATCATCGCGATCTCGTTGCCGCGAATGGCGCGCATCTGCGCAGGGGTTTTCTGCGCCAGATCGTCATTCTGGAAGCGAATGCTGCCGCCGGCGATCCGTCCGTTGCTCCCCAGAAGCTGAATGATCGACTTACAGGTGACGCTTTTCCCGCAGCCCGACTCGCCGACGATGCCGACGAGTTCCCCCGGCTGCACCTGAAAGCTCACGCCACGCACCGCGTGAACCTCGCCCTCGCGGGTGCGGAAGGTGGTTTGCAGGTTCTCAAGCGCTAATAAGCTACTCATCGCGATTCGCTCCTGGCTCAAAGGCGGTACGGAACACATCGCCCAGCACGTTAAAGCTGAACACCGTCAGCAGGATAAGAATGCCGGGGAACATCGCCAGCCACGACGCTTCGCCAATATAAGACTGGGCGTTGTTGAGCATGCTTCCCCACGACGCCGCCGGTGCCTGTACGCCCAGCCCTAAGAAGCTAAGCGTCGACTCCATCAGAATGGCCGAGGCGATATTGAGCGTGGCGGCCACGATAATGGTCGGCAGCACGCCGGGAATAATGTGGCGCACGATAATGCGCAGCGGGTGTTCCCCCGACGCGCGGGCATAAAGCACATACTCGCGCTCTTTCACCGACAGGGTTTCTGCGCGCACCAGCCGCGACATGTTCATCCACGTCAGCAGGCTGATGATCAGAATGATGTTATCCACGCCCGGCTTGAGGTACGCATTCACCACCAGCAGCAGGAAGAAGGCCGGAATGGCCATCAGGATATCCACGGCGCGCATCATCAGGTTGTCCAGCCAGCCGCCAAAGTAGCCGCTCACCGTTCCCACCACCGTGCCAATAAGCGTGGAAAAGAGCATGGCGAGAAAACCGACCATCAGGGAGATCAGCCCGCCATACAGCGCGCGGGTGAAGTAGTCGCGCCCGTACTCGTCGGTGCCGAACCAGTGTGCGGCATCCGGCGGCAGCGTGCGTGCGCCGAGCGCCATCCGATCCGGATCGTACGGACTCAAGCCCGCACAGAGCGCGGCGACAACGAAAATAAAAAGCACAAACAGGGAGAACTGCGCCGGACGGTTGCGGCGCAGCTGGTGACGAACCTGCTGCCAGCGTCTGCTCATGCGGGTTACCTCAGCGTACGAATGCGGGGATCGGCGAAGCGATAAAGCAGATCGGCGATCAGGTTACCGACGATCAGCATCATCGACGAGAGCATGATGATCGCCATGATCAGCGGGTAGTCCAGCGAAGCGATCGACTGGATCCCGAGCAGCCCCATCCCCGGCCAGGAGAAGACGCTTTCCGTCACGTAGGCCCCCACAATCAGCTCACCGAACGACAGCCCAAACAGGGTGATCACCGGCAGCAGCACGTTTTTCAGCACGTGGCGGAACAGAATGCTGGAACGCGTGGCGCCGTAAGCCAGCTGGGTCTGCACGTAGTCGGCCGAGAGCTGCGAGATGGTGTTGGAGCGGATGTAGCGCACGTAGCTGGAGAGGTTGTAGAACGTGAGGGCAATACACGGCAGCACGCCGTGGCGCAGCACGTCCAGCGCATTATCCTCCATGCCGATGGTGCGCATCCCCATGCTGGGGAACCAGTTAAGCTGCACGGCAAAAACGGTGATGAGCAAAATGCCGAACCAGAAAATCGGCACCGAGATGCCGATATAGGCGAACAGGTTCAGGAGATGATCCAGCCAGCGGTGCTTAAATGCCCCGGCCAGCAGGCCCAGCGGGATGGCCAGCACGATCGCCAGCAGCAGCGACGCGCCCATCAGCCCCAGCGTGGCCGGAATGCGTTCGCCGATCATCTCCAGCACCGGCCGGTGGTAGATCAGCGAATAGCCGAGATCGCCCTGCAGGACGTTTTTCAGCCACAGGACGTACTGCGTGACCAGCGGCTTATCCAGCCCCAGGCTCTGGCGAATACGTTCGATATCTTCCGGAGCCATGCGCGGTGTGATGTACGCCGCCACCGGATCGCCGGGCGCGAGCTTGACCAGCAAAAACGCCACCAGCGAAATGAAGAACAGCATCGGCAGCAGTTGCAGCAGCCGACGCGTGAGGAGTGTGTTCACGACGTGCCCTTACAAAGGCCCCGACCCGACGGCCGGGGCAATCGCTTATTTCTGATAGATTTTTGACAGATCCTGGAACAGATAGACCGGTTTCGGCTCCGCTTCCTCGGTACCGCCAAAACGCTTGTCTACCGCGACGGTCGCATTGGTATAGGCGATCGGGTAGTACGTCATGTCGTTCGCCACGGTCTGCTGAATTTGCTTGTAGATATCGGCACGTTTTGCGGCGTCGGTTTCCACGGCGCCTTTATCCCACAGGGCATCAAACTGCGGATTTTTGTAGTGCGCGTAGTTATAGGCTTCGTTGCTCATGAACAGCGATTTGTAGCCGTCCGGCTCTGAGCCCATGATGTAGCCGCCCAGGTTCAGCTCCCACGCGGTGTTGTTCATATCGAGGCTGCGCTGGGACATGGCGTTGGAGTCCAGCGGCATCAGCTCCACGTTCACCCCAATGCCCTTCAGCGCCTGCTGAATGTAGAGCACCATGCTCTCCTGGGTTTTGTTGGTATTCACATACGCCAGGCGCAGCTTGAGGTTGTCCGGCGCGCCGGACGCTTTAAGCCGCTCTTTGGCTTTTTGCAGGTCGAATGTGTATTGCTCGACGTCATCCGTCTTGTAAAGCGTATCGGGCGTCAGGAAGGACGTCGCCGGTTTGGCGTAGTCCAGCGAGGTAAAGGCGGTCTGGGTCAGCTCGTCTTTGTTGATGGCGTACGCAATGGCCTGACGCAATTCTTTGCTCTTCATTACCGGCACGTTCTGGTTGAACGTCATATAGGCCAGACGGCCTTCCGGATAGACCACGAAGTCAAACTTACCGGTATTTTTCAGGCGGTTCACATCCTGCGGGTCAACCATCTTGAGGTTGATTTCACCGTTTTGCAGCGCAAGGTTGGCGGCGTTACTGTCTTTGGCGAAACGGTAGGTCACCGAATCTAGCTTCGCTTTGCCGTTCCAGTAATCGTCAAAACGGGTCAGGGCATAATATTGTCCGGCGCGGTACTCTTTAAATTTGAACGGCCCGGAGCCGACCGGTGCATCGTTTTTGCTGCTCTTTTCCAGGTCGCCTTCGCCGGCGAACACGTGCTGCGGGATCGGGTAGATCTGTACCAGCGTGCCGGTAAAGGCCGCGCTGACCTGCGGTAAGGTGAACTTAACGGTGCGGTCGTCAACCTTGCTTACCTGTACCGGCTTATCGCCGTAGGTGAACATGCTGCGGAAGAAGCTGTGCTGTTTGGCATCCAGCAGCTTATTGAAGGTGAAGACCACGTCGTCCGCCGTCAGCGGCTGGCCGTCCTGCCATTTCAGGTTCGGTTTTAACGTCAGGGTGTAGCTCAGGTTGTCGGCGGAGGGCGTCAGGCTTTCCGCCAGGCCCCATTCGATCTTACCGTTGTTGAAGCTATAGAGGGGAGCATACAACGCTTGCATGATCGTCAACGTGGTACGGTCGCTGGCGTAGAGCGGATTTACAGCTAACGGGTCGCCGGAGGTAATACCGATAATCAGCGAACCGCCCGCTTTTGGCGCATCGCTTTTTGCCGCTGAGGGCGTATTTGTCTCTTTATTTTTCGCATCATCACAGCCCGCCAGGCCTAACGCGAGCGAAACAACCACTGCCGATAACAGAAGCTTGCGCATCTCACTAACTCCTTGCCTTATAAAGTGTTTATGACTGCATCTTTTATTTATGTTGAAGCATCATATGCAGCTTTATCCGTTTACGCATTAATTATGAAAATGCGATTTTCGATTAAGCTTATACCTGATTTGATATATATAAGCGCCGGAAGGAATAGCGGCAGATCGATTACGCTCAGTTCGTTAAACGCCTCACAAATCTCCTGCTACACTGCCTCAACACATCACTCAAAAGGCAGGCCAACATGTCAGACAACACGTATCAGCCACCCAAAGTGTGGGAATGGAAAAAGAACAACGGCGGCGCGTTCGCCAATATCAACCGCCCGATTTCCGGCGCGACCCATGAAAAAGATCTTCCTGTCGGTTCGCACCCGCTGCAGCTTTACTCGCTGGGCACACCGAACGGCCAGAAGGTGACGATCATGCTCGAAGAGCTGCTGGCGCTGGGCGTAACGGGCGCGGAGTACGACGCGTGGTTGATCCGCATCGGCGAGGGCGATCAGTTCTCCAGCGGCTTCGTGGAGGTGAACCCGAACTCGAAAATACCGGCGCTGCGTGACCACTCCACGAACCCGCCAACGCGCGTCTTTGAATCCGGCAATATCCTGCTCTATCTGGCGGAAAAATTCGGCCACTTCCTGCCGAAAGATCCGGCGGGACGCACCGAGACGCTGAACTGGCTGTTCTGGCTGCAGGGCGCGGCGCCGTTCCTCGGCGGCGGTTTTGGCCACTTCTATAACTATGCCCCGGTGAAAATCGAGTACGCGATTGACCGCTTCACCATGGAAGCCAAACGCCTGTTCGACGTGCTGGATAAACAGCTGGCGCGCGGTCGCTACGTGGCGGGTGAGGAGTACACCATTGCCGATATCGCCATCTGGCCATGGTTCGGCTGCGTGGCGCTGGGCAGCGTGTATAACGCCGCTGAGTTCCTCGACGCAGAAAAGTACACCAACGTGCAGCGCTGGGCGAAAGACGTGGCGAACCGCCATGCCGTTAAGCGCGGACGCATCGTTAACCGCACCAGCGGCGAGCTGAACGAGCAACTTCACGAACGCCACGCGGCGAGCGACTTCGAGACCAATACGGAAGATAAGCGTCAGGCGTAATGTTCTGCCGGGCGGATCGCCGCCCGGCAACAGAGGTCCTTGCCCAGGGCATGATTGGCCTAAAGGTTGAGCCGGTATTGCTGGCACTATCTGTGCGTTTTTCTCACCTCAGAGTGAGAAGCGACGTATCAACCGACAGCAGTCACAAAGGATCTGTTATGAAACTGATTAAAACAACGCTGGTTATCAGCGCCCTCATTTTTTCCACCTCGGGAATGGCCATCGATAAAACCGCCGCTGGCGCGGTAGCAGGCGCTGCCATTGGCGCGGCCACGGGCAAAGATCTGAAATCCACCGTTGGCGGTGCCGTTGTTGGCGCAGGCACGGGTGCCATGTTCAAAAACGGCGACAAAGGTAAAGCCGCGCGTAAAGGCGGCGCCGTAGGGGCTGCCGTGGGCGCAGGCGCCGCGGTGGTTACCGGCAAGAGCGTGCTGAAAGGTGCAGCCGTTGGCGCGGGCACGGGCGCGCTGATTGGTGAAGCGACGCACTGATAAACGCCGTAGTTCTGCCTTTAGAATCGGTATGATGATGAAACCCAGCTATTATGCTGGGTTTTTTGTCTTATCTCGGTTCCGTTTGAGAAACGGGAAGTATTACCACGATCGTTACGGGTAGCCTCCTGTTTGCGGTATCCTTACGTTCGGGACTTTCTCCGGAAAGTTGTCCGCATTTCATGTTCCGTAATTTCTTTTATTTTGCTTACGCTGGCCACCTGGGATTATTGGTCTGATACAGTATACTTTCGCCTGTTTAGGGAGGACGTGATGGCTATCAGTGAGAAAGACCTGCTTGAGGCAGGTTTCAGCAAAAGCGAAGTAGACAATTTACAGGGCCGACTCGCAGCAGCCGGAGGCACAATGCAGCATCTCATCGATGCGCTCTCACGGCGCTTCCGGGTTTCGGTATGGATCACGGTCGCGCTGGTTCTGGTTATGCTGGTCACCCTTATCGCTGGCAGCCGGACACACATTCTTTCCGGGGGCATGAGTTCCCTTGTTGTCCTGATCATTGCTTGGGTGACCTTTCCACCAGCTCTGGGCTGGAAAGCATTCCGCCTGCAGAAGACT
>NZ_KV787924.1:26062-26844 GCF_001807145.1 Enterobacter sp. HMSC16D10 | reverse complement strand
TAGTCAGTAAATCAAGCGCCACTTTGGCTTTAACACCCCATCCCGCAATTTTAAGCGCCATCGCGGGACGTGGCGTATCGGATACTTTCCTGAAGAAATCGGGCCTGGTCCAGTACCACAGCCGTTGCGCTTCGGGTTTCAGCCTCAGACCATACGCGCCGTAGACTTCACTAAAGAGCGTAACAGCCTTGTAGGTCCCCAGCCCCTGCTGCCGGCTGAAGCCCAGGAATTCTGCGACCTCCATTGAGCCGTCAGCGAAAATTCCCTCCGTCTGCTTATCACCGAGCAGGTTGTGTGCGGCCTCACGTGAAATAGTGTTAAGCCCGTTAACAACAATCACGGCACCGGCCCCCCCCCCAACGGCGTCATGGAGGACATCATGACGATCCCACCAAAGATCGCCGCTCCGGCTACCACCACGTCAACAGCTGAGATGATGTAACCTACAATTTTGTTCTCGTGCCGGACAACCTTCACCTCGGCATAGAGTTTTGCATAGCCGGTTTTGAGAGAATGGGACTGTTCAAGCAGACTGGTGTTCTCTGCACGCAACGCCTGCAGGCAGGCCATACAGTCATCATCCGTTTTCGCCCGGCGTGCGGCCTCAAACTGGGCCATGATGAATGCCCTTATCTCATCCACAAACTGAATCCGGATAAAACCATCCTGAAGATGCATAGCCGCGACCGTGTTGGCCGTATTAACCAGTTTTCTGGCCTCCAGATTGATCATAGTTTCCGCCCAGGCTCGGGGATTCTGGCCGGGTAAAAGCAACGTGTCCA
>NZ_KV787924.1:0-26042 GCF_001807145.1 Enterobacter sp. HMSC16D10 | reverse complement strand
GCATATTCCCGAAACGATTTTTGACAACAAAAAATGGGTATTGCCCCGGCAATATTGCAGAACTAACCGATACCGCATCGCGGCATGGAGGCGAGAGGTAAAGATAAAGGGCTCCGTTTGGAAAACGGAGCCTACTCTGAACTATATACAAGCCCGTTCGAACAACCGCCCTGCGGCTGGCGTTAACCCTGACATATGCATGCAGGCATGCACCATTCCCGGCAACCGTTCACAGCGCACAGGCACCCCCGCCTCCTCAAGCCGTCGCGCATACGCTTCAGCCTCATCGCGCAGGGGATCATATTCACAACTCAGGATGGTTGCTGGCGGTAACCCCCTCAGCGAGGCCATATGCAGCGGCTCGGCATAGGGATGACGACATTCTCCCAGATAGTTCTCCCAGCAAAACGCCATCGCATCACGCGTTAAAAAATAACCTTCAGCAAATTCACAATAGCTTTCGGTCGACATTTCGCGACTTAATGCCGGGTAGAGCAGCAACTGATGCTCAATGTGAGGTCCGCCGCGATCCCGGGCCAGCAGCGCTGTCGCTGCAGCGAGATTTCCGCCAGCACTGTCGCCCCCCACCGCCAGACGGGTCGCATCTATCCCCAGAAGCGCGGCCTGTTCACTGGCCCAGTATAGTGCCTGATAAACATCTTCTAACGGCCTTGGGAAGGGGAACTCCGGCGCCAGACGGTAATCCACGGAGAGTATTTTCCTGCCAGTGGCATTGGCCAGTGCCTGACAGGGTCGATCATAGAGCGACAGCGACCCCAGACACCATCCACCGCCGTGAGCAAATAGTATGGCAGGCTGCGCAATGTCCGCGTTTGAGGCTGCTGGGGTATAGGCACGAAGGGCAATGGCGTAACCATCATCGGCGATGACAACATAGTCCTGCATGTCATCGCTTAATTCATCCTCTCCCTGCAGCCGCAACAAATCTACTTCGGTGGCGGCACGCAGGTCGCCTAACGACGCCGGTTGCGGCGCGCCCGATGATGCAGCCAGAAAGTCAGCAATGTGTTTATCAAGCGGCACGATCGTTGCCCTCTGAGAGAAAGGGCACGATCAGCCCAATAAACGCCTCATGACACTCTTCGGTAATAAAATGCCCGCAGTCCGCCACCGTCTCGCCACGCAGATCAAGGGCATTGCCCTGGAGGGTTATCAGCGGTGCATCGCGCGTGGCATGTTCGGCCCCCACCGTTAATACCGGCATGGTTAAAGGCGTTTGCGCACGGCGCTGGTTCTGCCGGATGGTTTCCGGGATAGCGCGATAATAGTCGAAGCCCGCACGCAGCCCGCCGGGTGTCGAATAGGCGGCGATATACACCTCTGCAGCGACCTGTTCACGGCGATGCGACCAGCGATCGAAAATATAGCTGAGATACTGTGATTCTCGCCCGCTGGTCAGGGTTTCGGGGAGATCCGCCAGTTGATTGAACATGAAGTGCCAGAGAAAGATGTTCTCTTCCGGTGCGACGAAAATCGATGGTGGCGGTGCCAGTCCAGGGATCACCGCTTCTGTCAGCACAAGTCGTTCTATTGCCTGAGGAAAATCGCTCGCTATGGCATAGCCAACCCACATGCCGATATCGTGGCCCACTATGCTATAACGCGCATGACCCCACTGCGCCATCATGGTATGCAGCATGGCACCGACACGTCCGGTGTCATAGCCGTCGCGCGGTTTATCGGACTCACCAATACCCGGAGGGTCGACCGCTATCGCCTGAAAACCCGCCGCCGCCAGCGCCTGAAGAACATAGCGCCAGGTATACCAGGTCTGCGGCCAGCCCGGTATCAGTAATACCGGTTGACCTTTTCCCACCACGACGCAATGGATGCGCTGTCCGTTCACTTTCGTATAGACGTGTTCTGCCCTGAGATCCGCATGCGCGATCTCACCGTATTGTTGTTCCATGGGGACTCCCTGTAATGTCGTGGCTTAGCGAATGCCGAGTAGTGCGTTGATTTGCTGAGGGTTAACCGGCGCACCGGCGAAATCATCAAAGACTTTATCGGTAATGTGAATAATATGGTCGCGGATGAACGTAGCCCCTTCTCTGGCACCATCCAGCGGGTTTTTCAGACAGCACTCCCACTCCAGGGTTGCCCAGCCAGCATAATCGTATTGGGTCAGCTTCGAGAAAATGGCCCTGAAATCCACCTGGCCGTCACCCAATGAGCGAAAACGTCCTGCACGATCAACCCATGACTGATAGCCACCATAAATCCCCTGACGACCGGTCGGATTAAATTCAGCGTCTTTCACGTGGAACATGTTGATCATGTCCTTATAAATATCAATAAACTCCAGATAGTTAAGCTGCTGGAGCACCATGTGGCTGGGGTCGAAAAGTATCCGGCAGCGGGGATGTTCTTTTACCCTTTGATAAAACATTTCAAACGTCACCCCATCATGCAAATCTTCACTCGGGTGGATCTCATAGCAGAGGTTAATGCCCTGCTCTTCGCAGGCGTTAAGTACCGGCATCCAGCGTCTGGCCAGCTCGTCAAAGGCGGTTTCAATTAACCCTTCCGGGCGCTGCGGGAACGGGAACAAATAGGGCCACGCCAGCGAGCCAGAAAAGGTACCCAGATCGCTGAGGCCAAGCCTGGCAGAGGCCTTGACCGCCATCAGCAGCTGTTGCCGTGCCCATTCGCTACGGGCTTGTGGGTTGCCGTGGACTTCCGGCGGCGCAAAGCTGTCGCATAAGCTGTCGTAAGCAGGATGGACCGCCATCAGTTGGCCGAAGATATGGCTGGTCAGTTCACTCACCACCAGGCCATGCTCCGCCAGCATACCGACCAAATCATCACAGTAGGTCTGACTTTCTGCGGCCGTCGCCACGTCGAAGAGACGGCGATCCCATGCCGGAATTTGCAGGGCGCTAAAACCCGTTTCTGCCGCCCACCGGGCTATCGCAGGCAAATCATTAAAGGGGGCCGCGTCATCGCTGAACTGGGCCAGATGGAGAGAGGGACCTTTGAGGGTTTTCATCGTATACTCCTATTGTTTGTCGATTGACAAACAATAGGAGTAAAGCCGGATAACCGCAAGCGAAAATTATAAATTCGTTGGTAATCCAGATGATTTAGGCGATCCTGTTGCACAGAATTCAGGACCAACCGGAGCAACAAAATGGCAGGCAGACCGCGCCAGTTCGATCGTGACCAGGCGCTTATCAAAGCGCGCAACCTGTTCTGGAGACAGGGTTATGAAGGAACCTCGATGTCAGATCTGGTGGCAGAGCTGGGTATCGCGTCGGCACGGATTTACAAGGCGTTTGGTTCAAAAGAACAGCTCTTTCGGGAAGCTATCGCTGATTACGAAAATCAGGAAGGCAGTTTTGCGGATCGGGCCTTAGCCGCTGGGGGCACAGTGCGGGATACCCTCCAGACGCTATTAATGGATGCGGTTCACCTGTACTGCCATCCGGATTTGCCGCAAGGATGTATGGTGGTGGCCTCTGCAGCCAGCGTCAGCGCAGAAAATGAGCCGATCAAAACCTGGCTGGCGCAGCATCGCCTGCAGCGTACACAGCAGATCATCGACCGTCTCCATCAGGCAGTGCAAAACGGTGAACTGCCGGATACGACCGATGCAGAGAGTCTGGGAGACTATTTCGCCGTCTTTTTACACGGTTTGTCGGTGCAGGCCCGGGACGGTGTTCCGGAATCACGTTTGCAGTCGGCGGTTAAGCAGGCGCTTAACCTGCTGCCGCCTTCCTGAGTGCGACGCTGAGGAAGGCCGCACAGCGTGGCCTTAGCGCACTCTGCCGTAAGGCGGAATTACTGACACGTTACGCAAAATCGCATCAATGGTGATCGTCATACTGATGCTCAATCACCATTCCTTCCGCCACGCTCGCCACATGGCCTGCACGCGGATGATAGACCGGTGCAGGGGCGGCATACGTTGTTTGTACAGGTGCAGGCGCAACGCTTACCGCCTCAGGAACCGTAGCTGACTGCGGAACAATCACGACCTTATACCCGGCAGGGACATCGACCGTGACGCTCTGGGCCATCGCTGTATTGACCACGGCAAAACCTGCCAGGGCTGCTAATAAAATAATACGGTTTTTCATAAATTGAATTATTTCCGGCTTCAAGAAGATAATTCATTATGTCGGCGAATTCTTAAGACAATATTAATTTTCATGTTCTGGAATGTGCAGAAAATGCCAAATATATTGTTACAAGCGAATATTTTAATATTTGAAATATATTGACTCACGCTTTTTAAAAAGGCGGCAAGAAACATGCTCGCATGCCGCCTCGCCTGTTATGTTAATACTTTATATCCCGCGCTTTTTGCCGCCCGGCCTGTTTCATCTGACGTTTATCCTGGCGGCAGTCGTGATTACTCTGGTTATTGTTCGCCACGCAGGTCTGTTTCACCTGCCGTGACGCGTCGCGGGTTTCCTGCCTGACATCACGCGCCACGCGCCGCTCCTGCGCCTGCTGGGTCGCACTGGTGGAAACCGAGAAAAGCGTCAGAAAAATGAGAGAAAGGACAGGGATAAAAGATAACGATCTGTTCATAGCAACACCTCGTAGAAGAGAGTCCAGAACGTCAGGGGTTAGCAAAAGAATAGCAGTTTCAGAGCACGCGGAATGGGGAAGGCGTTAATAATGTAAGGCCGCTCAAGGCGGCCTTACAACGTTGCGTTATGCCGTCAGGCGGAACTTCTGCACCGAGCGCTGAAGATCTTCGGTCTGACGCTCCAGCGCCGAAGCCGCCGCGGAAACCTCCTCCACCAGCGAGGCGTTTTGCTGGGTGACGCCGTCCATCTGCGTAATGGCGATACCGACCTGCGAAATGCCCTTACTCTGCTCCTCAGACGCAGAGGCGATTTGCTTCATAATGGTCGTCACTTCCGTCACGTCCCGCAAAATCGCATCCATGGTCGTCCCCGTGTCGCTTACCAGCTTTGCACCCTGCTCGACGCGGGAAACGGAATCGGTAATCAGCCCTTCAATCTCTTTCGCCGCGTTGGCGCTGCGGCTTGCCAGGTTGCGAACTTCGCCTGCGACGACGGCGAAGCCTCGGCCCTGTTCACCCGCGCGCGCGGCTTCAACCGCCGCGTTGAGTGCCAGAATATTGGTCTGGAAGGCAATGCTGTTAATGACGTTGGTGATTTCAGCAATTTTCTTCGAGCTTTCCGAAATACCGCTCATGGTGCTTACCACCTCTTCCACCAGCGAACCGCCGCGGCTGGCGGTGGTTGAGGCCACATCGGCCAGCTGGCTTGCCTGGCGGGCGCTCTCCGCGTTCAGTTTCACCGTAGCGGTCAGCTGTTCCATGCTGGCTGCCGTCTCTTCCAGTGCCGCCGCCTGCTCTTCGGTGCGGGAGGAGAGATCGTTGTTACCGCTGGAAATCTCCGTCGCCCCGCGCCAGATATTTTCACTGCCGGAGCGGATCGTGCTGACCGCCTCGCGCAGGCTGTCCTGCATGGCGCTCAGCAGCGGCACCAGCTGTCCCACGCAGTTGCGGCCGAACGGTTCAATGGGCTGGCTGAGATCGCCCTGAGCAATCTGGCGGAACTGCTGGCGAATGCGGTCCAGCGGTTTGACCAGCATCGCGACCAGGTAACGGTCAGTGAAGAGCAGGATCAGCAGACCGACGATCGTGGCGACGATAATCACCGTACGGGTCATGCTGGTCAGGCCGTCCACCACCACGCGGGTGCTGTCGAGCGACTTTGCGGCAGCACTGTTGAACTCTTCAGCCGCCGCGCCGAACGCGCGGCTCAGCGTTGGCGTGACGTTATTGGCCTGCTGACGATAGCCGTCCAGCGCGCCCAGTTTCGCCTGCTGCATTTGCGGCGTCACGCCCTGTTCGAGCAGCGCCTGCCAGGCACCGATCACCCGGGAAGAGACCTGGGGGTCCATTGGGCCTGGGGAGATCGCTTTCATCTCTGCCAGCTTCTTGCCCATGTTATCCAGCGCCTGCTGGGCAGACGCCAGATCCGGCGTGCCGCCTGCGGCTTTGACTTCCATTGCGCGGCTCAGACGGGTCACAAAGCGGAAATACTGATCGTTGCCCTGGCTGAGCACCGTCATCTGCTTGACCAGCTGGCGGTCCACCTCGTTGCCATCAGAAACGCGAGACAGAGACCAGGTGCTGTACAGCCCAACACCCGCCCACATTAAACAAAAGATCCCGAGAATCGCCAGCATGACGAAACGGATCGTGAAATTACGGAGCATATTCATAAGTCTTCCTTGCCGTGAGGGTGAATTCGCCCAGAGGCGAGTCTTACCCTCGTTATCGGCAGAAACTGACGAAGTTATACTATTTCGCGCGTAATTTTATAAAAATCTTCGCTATCCTGCCGTTCGCCGGAAAAGGATAATCACTGCGGGGAAAATCTTACTGCTCAATACATGTTTTCATATTTCAGCAGCCGTCGAAATGTAAAACAGACAAACAGTTAATTAACCTCACAACCCGAAAGGATGAATACCCTGATGAATGAGACGGTCAAAGAATCGCACGACCGGTCAAGAAACCCTTTAATTTGTATGCAAATCATTCCAAAGCATTTAGCTCATGAATTAAATTAAATTTATTAATCAGATTTAATTATTTAAACGCTAATTATTGTGCAGGATATTTTTTTAGATTTCATTACATCCTTACCTGCTGAGGAAGTTCTTATTTTAAATAAATTCATTTAAAAAGAGCCGGACAATTTTCGACTCATCCAGAGAACTTCAAATGCGCAAATTAATGAATCGTACATTGCTTTCGCAATGTGTATTAGTGGCTTTAACGTCATTTGGCGCCCAGGCTAACGTAACACCCGCTACGCCCTGCCAGCCGGGCGTGACATCGCAGACCTGCGGCTTAACGAAATATGTAGATAATAGTTTCTATGAAGATCCCGGCGTGACTAATGCCATTATGGCCGACACCACCGCAAATAATATCTTTATGGATGGAAGCCGTGAATCAGGGGATACCCAGTCATTAACCGTTTCTGGTACCGACATGTCCGGCCATTATATTCAGGGCAGCAACGGGGGGACGGCTAATATTACGGTGAATAACGGCGCCACCGTCGATATGATCGAAGTGGGCAATACCGGTGCAACCACCAATACGACGGTGACCATCGATGACGCCACGCTGAATGGCGAAAATGACGCCGGAAGCTACGAGGGCAAGAAAGCCTATATGATGGGTTCCGCCATTTATCTCGACCCCATGGATAAAGGTTACCACACCGTCAACGTTGAGGACGGCAGCATGCTGCACGGCAGTATTCTCAGTGCGGGAGCCGGTGCACAAAATATTGCCATCAGCAACAGCACGATGGATAAAGGCGGTATTTACGCGGGTAGCGATAAATCTGATACCAATATTACGCTGACTAACGCTTCCGTGGATGCCTCGCAGAGCGAAATCGCGCAGAACATCGACACGCTGGCGGTAAAACTGAGCGGATACAAGCCATTCAGCGACATCAACCTGGATGCCTTTGGCGATGTCGCCATCGCGATGTACGGAACGAAGGCTGATTCGCTGGCGCTGGATAACAGTACGGTCACCGGCGACATTGGGGCCTTTAACGAAAACGGCACCACGCTGATTTCATTGACCAATAACAGCGTGGTAAATGGCAATGTGACCGTCGATGGTAACGCCGCAAATTCCGTTCTGGTGGATAACAGCACCGTGAATGGCGAGATAAATACCAGCCAGAGTACGGGCAATAGCACAATTACGCTGCAGAACAACGCGACCGTCAACGGTGATATTACAACGGGTGCAGGTGATGATACGGTCGTCCTGACCAATGATTCACATGTCAATGGCAATGTTAACGGTGGTGACGGCAGCGATACTCTGTCAATGGATGCGGGCAGTTCCATATCCGGACAAATAAGCCAGTTTGAAACGGTAAATACCACCAGCGATAACAGCATTGCCATTGATAAAATTAACGATGCAACCAGCTGGAGTTTGCAAAACGGTTCAACCCTGATTGCCAACACCACCGGCAGCAATGCGCTGGTTACCATGAGCACCGACAGCTACGTGAATTTCGGTAATATTACCGGCGCCAATAACGCCGTGGTGGTGAACAGCATTACGCCGTCAGCGCAAAATCAGCAGGGAATAGTCCTGGGGACCTTCACCACGTCGGGCAGCAGTGCGCCGCAGAATTATGCAGCAGCCACGTTTACCAACGGCGACCAGACCGTGGAGAACCGTAGCGGCGCGTATAACTACAACAACAGTCTGAATATTGTTGCGGCCGACAGCGCGCCTCAGGCTCAGCTGACTGCAGATAATAGCCAGAGCTGGAATATTGAATTTAACAGCCAGAAGGGCAACCTTGCGAGCGACGTTCAGGGGCTGGTAGCCGGCCTGGATGCAGCGGAACAGGCCGGACATCAGGTAGCGGATGACATCAGCAACCACATGAACCAGGTGCATCTGGCAAACCTGCTGGGAGAACAGCAGGACGGTGCGCAGGTCTGGGGCGATTTCCTTTATCAGAACGGTAATTTCAGCAACGACGTCGACTATAAAAGCATCACTCAGGGTGCGCAGGGCGGCGTAGACTGGACGGCACATCTGGACAACGGCGACAGCGTCACCGGCGGTATCGCGCTGGCGTGGACGCGCAGCCGCGTGCAGGACACCAGCGACGGCGCGGATAGCTTCAAAGACAGCGTTTACGGTAACTACTACAGCCTGTATGGCGGCTGGCAGCAGGCGCTGAACGGCCGAACCTGGGGTCTGTTTGCTGACGGCAGCTTCAGCTACGGCGATATGCGTTACTCGCTGTCTGCCCACAACGTGACGGGCGATACCAGCGGCATGACGGAAGCGCTGCACGGCTCCACCGATGGCAGTCTGTATCTGGCGCAGGCCCGCACCGGGGTGAACGTGTTGCTGCCAGGCGAAACGCTGCTGCAACCCTACGCCACTCTTGGCTGGGATCAGACCAAAGCGAACGGCTTCTCTGACAGCGAAGTCACCTTTGCCGACAGCCAGGTCTCTTCCTGGAACGGCGGCGCGGGCGTGAGGCTCACCACCACCCTTCGCGATTTGAACAAAAACGTGAAGGTGATGCCGTGGATCGACGCGCGCTTCCAGAAAGAGTTCAGCGATGACACCGACATTCAGGCGGCGGATTATCACAATACCTCCGGTCACAACAACACCATGGGCATCTTTGGGGCAGGTATCAACGCCACCATCGCCCATAACTTCACCCTGACCACCGGCGTCTATGTCGGTACTGGCGATGTGGATAACGATGCCAGCGTACAGGCGGGGATGAGCTACAGCTTCTGATTGTCGTCTGATTGCCCGGTGACCTGCGTGTACCGGGCAGTGCGGGACTCAACGTCTGACGCATCCCGGGGAAAATTGCTGGCAGGGAGTTCTGCCATCGCTTCTCCCCGGGATTTGTGTTTTGATAAGGACAGAATGAAAACGCCGTTTCAAAAATTCATCGATAAGAAAAGGAGACATCATGTCCTGGTACCCTGCCCCTGACCGCTACGAGAATATGCAGTACCGCCACTGTGGCAAGAGCGGCCTTCGCCTGCCCGCGCTGTCGCTTGGGCTGTGGCATAGCTTCGGCCATATTCAGCCTCTTGATGCCCAGCGGGCGCTGCTGCGTAAAGCCTTTGACCTCGGCATTACCCATTTCGACCTTGCCAACAACTACGGCCCGCCAGCAGGCAGCGCGGAAGAGAATTTTGGCCGTCTGCTGCGGGAGGACTTTGCCGCGTATCGCGACGAGCTGGTTATCTCCACCAAGGCGGGTTACGACATGTGGGCCGGGCCATACGGCTCAGGCGGATCGCGCAAATATCTGCTCGCCAGCCTCGATCAGAGCCTGAAACGCCTGGGCGTCGACTACGTGGATATTTTCTATTCCCACCGCGTGGATGAAACCACGCCGATGGAAGAGACGGCCTCTGCGCTTGCCCACGCCGTGCAGAGCGGCAAAGCGCTGTATGTAGGCATTTCCTCCTATTCAACCGAGCGCACGCAAAAAATGGCCGAGCTGCTGCGCGAGTGGAAGATCCCCCTGCTGATCCACCAGCCGTCCTATAACCTACTCAACCGCTGGGTCGATAAGACCGGTTTGCTGGATGCGCTGGCGGCCAACGGTACCGGGTGCATCGCCTTTACCCCGCTGGCGCAGGGGCTGCTGACCGGAAAATACCTGAACGGTATTCCTGAAGATTCACGCATGCAGCGTGAAGGCAAGAAAGTCCGCGGTCTGAACGAAAAAATGCTGACCGAAGCCAACCTGAACAGCCTGCGTCTGCTGAGTGAAATGGCGCAGGCGCGGGGTCAGACTATGGCGCAGATGGCGTTGAGCTGGCTGCTGAAAGACGCGCGCGTGACGTCAGTGCTGATTGGCGCAAGCCGCCCGGAACAGATTGAGGAGAACGTTCGGGCGCTGGATAACGTGTACTTCAGTGAGGACGAACTCAAGCGGATTGACCAGCATGTTGCGGATGGGGAGTTGAACCTGTGGCAGGCGTCGTCTGATAAGTAAGGCCGCACCGAGCAGTCCCCTCTCCCCTTTGGGGAGAGGGTTAGGGTGAGGGGTAAGGCGTACTTTACTTCTTACTGATCTTATCCAGATACCCCATCACAAACGCAGACAGCACAAACGTCAGATGGATAATGACGTACCACATCAGTTTGTTATCCGGCACGTTCTTCGCGTCCATAAACACGCGTAGCAGGTGGATAGAAGAGATCGCCACAATCGACGCGGCCACTTTATTCTTCAGCGACGAGGCATCCATTTTGCCCAACCAGCTGAGCTTCTCTTTGCGCTCGTCGATATCCAGCTGAGAGACGAAATTCTCGTAGCCGGAGAACATCACCATTACCAGCAGCCCGCCCACCAGGGTCATATCCACCAGCGACAGCAGAACCAGAATCAAATCCGCCTCGGCAATGGAAAAGATATTCGGCAGAACGTGCAGGATTTCCTGAAAGAACTTAATCGTCAGCGCGATAAGCGCCAGCGAAAGGCCAAAATAGACGGGGGCCAGTATCCAGCGAGAGGCGTACATGGCATTTTCAAAAAAGCGTTCCATAAAGTCCTGTTTGCAAAAGAAACCAGCGCCCAGTATATCCCAATGGCGCTGACTGTTTGCAATAGCTCACCAGTATGGTCACTCAGACGTTGTCGGGGTTAACCTCGGGACGGGCGTATTCCGGCCAGACCAGCACCACCAGCTCCGGGTAGGCTTCCAGACTGAACTCACGAAAACACTGACGCAAATTTAATACGTCCAGATCGGAATAAGAGACCTTCTCGCCGTTAAGGCAGCGTTTTTTGATATTGTCATAATATTTATACACGGCTGAATTGAGATCGCTACAGCGACGCTGTGCTTCAAACAGTCCGGGGGTGTCATTAATTTCCGACATTTTCATGCGTTTAATTGTCGCGTGTAAAAAGTCGATATATTCATGGTTCACCCGCCAGTACCAGACAGGCGTAACGGAGTTCATCAATACAGAGAAATGGTCTTCCCCTTCCTCTTTTGTCATGAGTTCCGGTTGCGGCGGTTCACTGGTGTCTTTCGACACTTTCGTTTTATTGAACTCCTGCATCAATAAAAGCACACCAGCGGTCAGTAATAGTAATGTGATGACCGTAAAAAAGATGCTGTTCATGGGTAGGCTCCATTTTTTTTGATTTTAAATTTGCCTCATGATATTGTCAACGAATCTCACGCCTTTACCAACCCCACCCTGTTGAAATTAAAGGAAATTAAAAATGCTGCCCGACTATCTCGTCCCGGCTAAGTACCACATTACGCCTGTGGAACAGCAACCGACGGAAGCAGAAAAAGAGGTCAGTTTCACTCAGGGGAAAAGAAAGCTCTCTGATTTCGAGCCTGATATATTAATTGGTGTTTCCCGTACCGGCAAATCCCGTAATATGTTGCTGGAAGAGCACGATCGCCATATAAAAGACCGCTTATTTCGCGCCATAAAAATTGAAGCCTTTGTCCACCTGCTGAATGATCTGCAGGCCGAAGGTGAAATAGATGCCCAGAAACTAAGTCAAATATTGGCCGAAAAAACCAAAGAAATTAACGAAGCGGGCAATGAAATTTGGCTTAACTTAATTACGCGCGAAAAAAACAACCCAATTTTTTATAGCCTGGGGGAGGATTAACGTGAAGGAAGTTAAAAATAACGACGTTTATTTGACTTTGGATGATAAAAAAAGTGATGAATTTATCTTAAAGCAAAATCTCGACGCGCTGCGAAACACAAAAAATGACGAGATGACGCGCATTACACAAGACCTGGTATCGATCCCGGCGACGCTGGTGCGGCTGAAATGGCAGAATCGCCGTGAGATTTATCCGCTGCAGGTCAAAGAAGAAATTTACGGTGCCGTGATGAACGCCATCATGGAACAGCGGCCAGAGCTAAAAGAGAAGCTTCTGGGACGCCTTGAGGCCAACTACCAGTATCTGCTTGCCAGAGAGATCGCCACCCTGCGTCTGACGCGCAAACTGTCAGACGGCGAGTACCGTACCTCAAACGTCACCTGCGTTGCGCTTGATGAGGACGCGCTGGCAACCCCCTCTACCGCACCGACGGAAAATAAAAACGCATAAACCCAACAGGCATAAAAAAAGCCGGCTTTCGCCAGCTTCTTTATCACTTCGCGGCCGCTTTCTCTTCGCCGACCAGCCCAATCTTCAGATAACCCGCCTGATGCAGCGTGTCCATTACCTTCATCATGGTTTCATAATCCACGGTTTTATCCGCACGGAAGAAGACCGTGGTGTCTTTTTTACCGCCGGTAAGCTGATCCAGCGCCGGGATAACAGAGTCGGTCGTTACCGGGTCGTTCCCGAGGAACATCGATTTATCGGCCTTCACGGACAGATAGACAGGCTTTTCCGGGCGCGGCTGCGGCTGGCTGGACGAGGCTGGCAGATTCACCTTCACGTCCACCGTCGCCAGCGGCGCGGCCACCATGAAGATGATCAGCAGAACCAGCATGACGTCGATAAACGGCGTCACGTTGATCTCATGCATTTCGCCGTTATCGTCCAGATTTTCGTTTAGACGCATCGCCATAATATCAACCCACGCGCAGTTTGGACGCCGCGTGCACCGGCTTAACGGCGCTGGCATTCAGGTCGAGATCGCGGCTCTGCAGCAGCAGAACCTGCGCGGCAACGTCACCGAGGGTGGCTTTGTAGCTGCCAATCATACGCGCGAAGATGTTGTAGATAACCACCGCCGGAATCGCCGCGACCAGACCAATCGCCGTCGCCAGCAGCGCTTCTGCGATACCCGGCGCAACGACCGCCAGGTTGGTGGTTTGGGTCTGCGCGATACCGATAAAGCTGTTCATGATGCCCCAGACCGTACCGAAAAGACCGATGAACGGCGAAATCGCGCCGATGGTGGCCAGATAACCATTGCCGCGCCCCATGTGTCGGCCAACGGCCGCCACGCGACGTTCCAGTCGGAAACCGGTACGCTCTTTTATGCCTTCGTTATCTTCACTGCCCGCGGAGAGTTCCAGCTCGTTCTGTGCTTCATTCACGAGCAGGGTAGTCAGGCTTTTCGCGTGGAAGGATGAGGTCATATCTGAGGCCTGATCCAGAGAGCGGGCTTCTGCCAGCTGTTGCTGTTCCCGCTTGAGGCGACGCTTCTGCGAAAGCAGCTCGGCGCTCTTGCTGAAGAAGATAGCCCAGGTGACAACGGACGCCAGAATCAGGCCGATCATCACAATCTTAACCACGATGTCAGCATGCTGATACATGCCCCAAACGGAGAGATCCGCCTGCATCAAATTATTACCCACTCTGTATCTCCAGGACGCAAATCACAAAATCTGAACGTAATAATATCAAAACATCGTCGAATTGATAGTAGTTCTCATTAGTATTTGCATAGTGCCGCAATTTTCGTTCACTTTCCTTGCGCTTACGCAGTAAAAATTTCTTATGCGCTTTTTTGCTAATATTTTCTGCTTATTCGATAAGCCTGCGGGTGCAGTTTTTTCCAATCGTGGTAGTCTGGACGTCCAGACGTATAAAAACAGGGTTAGCGAACATGACAACGAAGCATCTTGATACCACGCTGGTACAGGCAGGACGCAGCAAAAAATATACTCAGGGATCGGTCAACAGCGTGATTCAACGCGCCTCCTCGCTGGTGTTTGACACCGTTGAGGAGAAAAAAAACGCCACGCGCAACCGCGCAAAAGGCGGGCTGTTTTATGGCCGTCGCGGCACGCTAACCCACTTTTCTCTGCAGGAAGCGATGTGCGAACTGGAAGGCGGCGCAGGCTGCGCGCTGTTCCCGTGCGGCGCGGCGGCGGTCGCCAACACCATTCTGGCGTTTGTGGAACAGGGCGACCATATCCTGATGACCAACACCGCCTATGAACCCAGCCAGGACTTCTGTACCAAAATCCTCAGCAAGCTCGGCGTGACGACCGGCTGGTTCGACCCGCTGATTGGTGAAGGTATTGCCGAGCTTATTCAGCCAAACACGCGCATTGTGTTCCTGGAATCGCCGGGGTCACTCACCATGGAAGTTCACGACGTGCCGGCTATCGTCAAGGCCGTGCGCAGCAAAGCGCCAGAGGCGATCATTATGATCGACAACACCTGGGCGGCAGGCGTGCTGTTTAAAGCGCTGGAATTCGACATTGATATTTCCATCCAGGCGGCGACGAAATACCTGATTGGCCACTCTGACGGCATGATTGGTACTGCGGTTTCCAACGCGCGCTGCTGGGATCAGCTACGTGAAAACGCCTATCTGATGGGCCAGATGGTGGATGCCGACACGGCGTACATGACCAGCCGCGGAATCCGCACGCTGGGCGTTCGCCTGCGTCAGCACCACGAAAGCAGCCTGAAGGTGGCCGAATGGCTGGCGCAGCATCCGCAGGTTGAGCGCGTAAACCATCCGGCGCTGCCGGGCAGTAAGGGGCATGAATTCTGGCAACGTGACTTTACGGGCAGCAGCGGTTTGTTCTCGTTTGTGCTGAAAAAACGGCTGAATAATGACGAGCTGGCAAGCTATCTGGATAATTTTAACCTCTTCAGCATGGCCTACTCCTGGGGCGGTTTTGAATCCCTGATCCTGGCTAACCAGCCGGAGCAGATCGCGGCCCTGCGCCCCGGTGGTGAAGTGGACTTCAGCGGTACCCTAATACGACTGCATATTGGTTTAGAAAATGTTGACGATCTGATTGCGGATTTAGCAGCAGGGTTCGAGCGTATCGTGTAGAGTGCTGGCTGAAAATGTACTCTCTGGACGCTTTTGTGGACACCGCAAGCAGAAAAGTCTGCATGAGTTGCGCCCGGGATCAAACCCGACGGGCGAATTAGGGAGTACAATAGCGCTATATCTGCTGTTCCACAGGAAAGTCCATGGCTGTTATTCAAGATATTATCGCGGCGCTCTGGCAACATGATTTTGCCGCCCTGGCGGATCCTCACGTCATAGGCGTCGTCTATTTCGTGATGTTCGCAACGCTGTTTCTGGAAAATGGATTACTGCCAGCTTCGTTTTTACCCGGTGACAGTCTGCTTTTGCTTGCCGGGGCGTTGATCGGCAAAGGCGTCATGGACTTTACGCCCACGATGGTTATCCTCACTTCCGCAGCCAGCCTGGGCTGCTGGCTGAGCTATCTGCAGGGCCGCTGGCTCGGCAACACGCGCGTGGTCAAAAGCTGGCTGGCGCAGTTACCCCATAAATACCATCAGCGTGCAACCTGCATGTTTGACCGGCACGGCCTGCTTGCGCTGCTGGCCGGACGTTTTCTGGCGTTCGTTCGCACCCTTCTGCCGACGATGGCGGGCATTTCCGGTTTGTCGAACCGCCGCTTCCAGTTCTTCAACTGGCTGAGCGCCCTGCTTTGGGTTGGCGTGGTGACGACATTCGGCTACGCGCTGAATATGATCCCCTTCGTGAAACACCACGAAGATCAGGTGATGACCTTCCTGATGGTGCTGCCGATGTTCCTGCTGGTGGCGGGTCTGGTGGGAACCATCGCGGTAGTGATTAAGAAGAAGTACTGCAGCGCATAATTCAACAAAGCCGGGTGGCGCTATCGCTTACCCGGCCTACGTTTTTCGTCAGACTCCCTGCATCGTTCTTATACGTGACGCATCCTCTCCCGGCGTGACGCCGAAATAGCGCTTAAACTCCCGACTGAACTGCGACGCACTTTCATAGCCCACCCGCATCGCCGCCGCGCTGGCCTTCATGCCGTCGTGGATCATCAGCATCCGCGCCTTATGCAGCCGGTAGGTTTTGAGGTACTGCAGCGGCGAAGTGCTGGTCACCGATTTAAAGTTATGGTGAAACGCCGAGACGCTCATATTGGCTTCCGCCGCCAGCTGGTCGACGCTGAGGTTTTCGGTGTACTGGCTTTCGATACGCTTGAGCACGCGGCTTATCAGGCTGAAGTGGGTCTGTCGGCTCACCAGGGCAAGTAACGCGCCGCCGCCCGGGCCCAGCAGCACGTGGTACAGAATTTCTCGGATAATCTGCTTGCCCAGTATGCGCGCGTCCAGCGGCCTCTCCATGACGTCCAGCAGACGTTCAATGGCGCAAAGGATCTCTTCCGACAGCGTCGCCGAGTTGATCCCGCTTGAGGCCATCGAAGGCTGGAAGAGTTCGTCTTCGCCAATCTCCATCAGCAGCTCCTGCAGCTGGAGGATATCAACATTGACGCGGATCCCCGCCAGCGGAACCGCCTCTGTCGCGAAGGTTTCACATTCGAAGGGTAAAGGTACTGTCAGCAGCAGATATTCATTGGTGTCGTAGCGGAACACGCGCTCGTTGATATAGCCAATTTTATGGCCTGAAAAGAGAAAAACGATGCCCGGCTGGTACATGACCGGCGTGCGCGTTCCGGGCTGCGTGCCGTAGAGCAGGCGAATGTCCGGCAGCAGATCGCTGGCACGATTTTCATTATCTATCAATCTCTTAATCTGCGCAGTGAGCTGCTGGCAGATAGCCTCACGGTTCATCTTGCGTTACTCCGGGTGCGGTTTTCGACGTTGACAGTGTGCGTTGTTTTCCGCGCTTTCTCCAGCGCTCTGTAGAAATGGGCAAGACATCGGCAGGAATGTGCATTGAGGGCGTAGCCCCGGACGGCCACAATGAGCAGCATCAGGTCGCCCTCTGCGCACCACGGTTTTTCACCCACTAAAGGGAACGAGCAATGAACAACTTTAATCTTCACACCCCAACCCGCATTCTGTTTGGTAAAGACGCTATCGCTGACCTGCGCGCACAGATCCCTGCTGACGCCCGCGTGCTGATCACCTACGGTGGCGGCAGCGTGAAAAAAACCGGCGTGCTGGATCAGGTTTACAGCGCGCTGGACGGTCTGGACGTGCGTGAGTTCGGCGGCATTGAGCCAAACCCGTCCTACGAAACGCTGATGAACGCGGTGAAAATCGCCCGCGAAGAAAACATCACCTTCCTGCTGGCGGTCGGCGGCGGCTCCGTGCTGGACGGCACCAAATTCATCGCGGCGGCAGCGCACTATGCTGACGGCATCGATCCGTGGCACATTCTGGAAACCCGCGGCAGCGACATCAAAAGCGCCATCCCGATGGGCTCCGTGCTGACCCTGCCAGCGACGGGTTCTGAATCCAACAAGGGCGCGGTCATCTCCCGTAAAACCACCGGTGATAAGCAGGCCTTCATGAACGAACACGTTCAGCCTGTCTTCGCCATCCTGGACCCGGTTTACACCTACACCCTGCCTGCGCGTCAGGTCGCGAACGGCGTGGTCGATGCCTTTGTTCATACCGTTGAGCAGTACGTCACGTATCCGGTGAATGCCAAAATTCAGGATCGTTTTGCGGAAGGCATTTTGCTGACGCTGATTGAAGAAGGTCCGAAAGCGCTGAAAGAGCCGGAAAACTATGACGTTCGCGCCAACGTGATGTGGGCCGCCACCCAGGCGCTGAATGGCCTGATCGGTGCTGGCGTGCCGCAGGACTGGGCGACCCACATGCTGGGCCACGAGCTGACGGCGATGCACGGTCTGGATCATGCGCAGACGCTGGCCGTTGTGCTGCCTGCGCTGTGGAATGCAAAACGTGATACCAAACGCGCCAAACTGCTGCAGTACGCTGAGCGCGTGTGGAACATCACCGAGGGTTCTGACGATGCGCGTATTGATGCCGCCATCGAAGCGACCCGCAGCTTCTTTGAAGGTCTGGGCGTGCCAACGCGTCTGTCTGGCTACGGTCTGGACGGTAGCTCCATCCCAGCCCTGCTGGCGAAACTCGAAGAGCATGGCATGACCCATCTGGGCGAGCACGGCGACATCACCCTGGACGTCAGCCGCCGTATTTACGAGGCGGCACGCTAAGCGTTTTTGTCCCCCCGACTTTCGTTTTTTGACATTTCGTCCAGACTTAATGCACACCCCATCGCCGGAGTCTCCCTCCGGCGATGCGCACCTGAAGGAGGAAAAATGGCAAACCAAACCGTAATCAAGCTGCAGGACGGCAACGTGATGCCCCAGCTGGGGCTAGGTGTATGGAAAGCCGGTAACGACGAGGTCGTCTCCGCCATTCATAAAGCCCTGGAAGTCGGCTATCGGTCGATTGACACCGCCGCCGCGTACAAAAACGAGGACGGCGTGGGGACCGCACTGGCCAGCGCCGGTGTCCCCCGCGATGAGTTATTCATCACCACGAAACTGTGGAATGACGATCAAAAGCGTCCCCGTGAGGCCCTGCAGGAGAGTCTGGAGAAGCTCCAGCTCGATTTCGTCGACCTGTATCTCATGCACTGGCCGGTTCCGGCCATCGACCATTACGTTGATGCCTGGAAAGGGATGATTGAACTGCAAAAAGAGGGGCTGGTGAAAAGCATCGGCGTCTGTAACTTCCAGGTTCATCACCTGCAGCGGCTGATTGACGAGACGGGCGTCGCGCCTGTGATTAACCAGATCGAACTGCACCCGCTGTTGCAGCAGCGCCAGCTTCACGCCTGGAACGCCACGCATAAGATTCAGACCGAATCCTGGAGCCCGCTGGCTCAGGGTGGTGAAGGGGTATTCGATCAGAAAATTATCCGCGACCTGGCGGATAAATACGGCAAAACCCCGGCGCAGATCGTCATTCGCTGGCATCTGGACAACGGCCTGGTGGTGATCCCGAAATCGGTCACGCCATCGCGCATCGCCGAGAACTTCGACGTCTGGGATTTCCGTCTGGACAAAGATGAGCTGGGGGAAATTGCGAAGCTGGATAAGGGCAAGCGGCTTGGGCCAGACCCGGATCAGTTTGGCGGATAATCGCGTAAAAAAGCCGGGTGGCGGCTTCACCTTACCCGGCCTACGCGCTGACCTGTAGGCCCGGTAAGCGCTAGCGCCACCGGGCTTTGTTACAGGTTTAACCGATCTTACGTTTTACGGTCTTCTTCGTTCCCGCTCCACCGTTCGAACGCTGATGCACAATCGGCGTGTGCTTGGTCAGCGCCGGGCGCGTATTGCGATTCTGGCGACGCGCTTCGCGCATCTCCTCCAGCGTCGGGGCCGGTACCAGACAGTCGCGGCGCGAGCCGATCAGGTGCTTTTTGCCCATCTCTTCCAGCGCCTGGCGGATCAGCGGCCAGTTGGCCGGATCGTGGTAGCGCAGCAGCGCTTTGTGCAGACGACGCTGTTTATCCCCTTTCGGCACCACCACGTCTTCACTCTTATAACCAATCTTACTCAGCGGGTTCTTGCCGGTGTAGTACATGGTCGTCGAGTTGGCGAGCGGTGACGGATAGAAGTTCTGCACCTGATCCAGGCGGAAGCGGCGCTGCTTCAGCCACAGCGCCAGGTTCACCATGTCCTCATCACGCGTGCCCGGGTGGGCGGAGATGAAGTACGGGATCAGATACTGCTCTTTGCCCGCCTGCTTCGAGTAGGTGTCGAACAGCTGTTTAAAACGATCGTAGCTGCCCATGCCCGGCTTCATCATCTTCGACAGCGGGCCTTCTTCGGTGTGCTCCGGCGCAATCTTGAGATAGCCACCAACGTGGTGCGTCGCCAGCTCTTTGATGTAGCGCGGATCTTCCACGGCGATGTCATAACGCACCCCGGACGCGATGAGAATCTTCTTGATGCCTTTCAGATCGCGCGCGCGGCGGTAGAGGTTGATCGTCGGCTCGTGGTTGGTGTCCATGTGCTCACAAATGCTCGGATAGACGCAGGAGAGGCGACGACAGGTCTGTTCCGCGCGCGGTGATTTGCAGCGCAGCATATACATGTTGGCGGTTGGGCCGCCAAGATCGGAAATCACGCCGGTAAAGCCCGGCACGGAGTCGCGAATGGCTTCGATCTCATTGATGATTGAATCTTCAGAGCGGCTCTGAATAATGCGCCCTTCGTGCTCGGTAATTGAGCAGAGCGAGCACCCTATAATTCTGATCATTTAGAAATTTTTTTGCGTTTAAAATCAATGAATTGAAAGATTTCATTTTTCTAAGTCTGATAAAACAGATGAAAACCCAACTGACTATACTCATAAAACTCAATCTTTGCGCTGCTGTACGATACCAGTAATTACAGGTGCCGAGTTTAACATCATGAAAAGTAGCCCAATAATGAATGACGCAACGCCAGCTGCGGTGCCTAACTTCTGACTGAACACCATTGAAACAAAGTACATATTTGGGATAAAAACGGACATAGCAATCACGAAAAGTAACTTATTCAGATAATTATTTATTCGGGTCTTAACCTCAACTCTATCATAAAAAGCCATCGAAACGTAAGCAGTTATCAGTGAATAAAAAGACCATGTCATATAGTTAACCGATTCATTAAATGCCTCTCGCAAAAGCAAAGCACTTTCTGTCATTCCCTACCTCATTAAATCAATAGAAAATAAATCTGAATAATTTATTTTTAAAAGAAAAGAACACAACATAACTTCAGTAGTTATGATTAATCCCTGAATGATTATTTCTTAGCAAGATATAACATGCTTAATGTATATCAGGCAATAAAAAAACTCCCAAAGACCACCGCTGTGGTCTTCAGGTATAGGATTTAAAGAACGAACTCAGTCCGGAAACGTATCACTATCTTCTGTAACGTCCGCTTTCTCTGGTAACATTCTGTTTTTAATATACTGTGAATTCCTGCAGATGAGAGGAAAAATCTCCGAGTTATTCATTATACAACTCGTTGCCGTACGGGCGTCCTCCGGAGACCATGATGAAAATGAAAACGTCTGACGGTCAAGCCATTGAGACAATAATACATTATCAACAGAAGCGCTAAACAGCGCCGCAATAGCCCTGCGTTCAACGGCCTTCTCAGGTTCAATAAACGACAACTCATTATGAAAACGGGTAATAATCGCAATACGGCTGTCAATACGAATATGTCTTTCAAGTAAGACATCGTGCAACTCATCAAGTACAGTCTCTCTCTGGGTATCGTCGAGGCAAGACCACAGAAAATGAATGTTCTCGGCATTTGTGACAACGTCTGGCTCTGCATCACGGAACCATGATGCAAAGATACCCACACTACCTTCCATCCGGATATGCTGCCCCTGAAGTTGCATTTGTTCAAGGATAAAGCGCATGTTCACAGGAAGAACCGTAAAACACTCAATAAGCCTTTCAGAAGAACTAAATACTCCACATGCCAGGGCGTTCAGCTTTTTCTTCAAAATATCAAACTGCTCACCTGACTGATATACGTCATGGAGAAATACTGGACCCATAGCATTCACATCAGACTCAATTATTTTCTCTGACAGTGCTTTTTGACGCTCTCGCACAAATATTAAAAGAGAGGTTGCATTTGTAGCTTCTTTGATGACGTCATACTGACCTTTAACAAAGCTCAGGACAGGTATATTCACCAGAAGACCTAAATCAACAATCCTGCCAACAGCATTTTTGATGTACGGCAGAACATTTTTATCCTTAAGTGCTATAAAGATACTCTCGGCAGTACGTAGATAACGAAGATATGCAGCCAAAGCCAGGTCAAACCGTTCCTCACCAATATGTTCACTGTACGACTCGATACCGGCATAGTTACCATGGAGCACCATGTGAGCAACAGCCTGTGCAGCAAATTCCGCAGGGAAGAGATTCCTCGTCGCCGTATTATTAAGATAATATTGATTTAAAACATTATTATTCCAGTCCGGGCTCAGAACAATTTTTCTGAAATGGATAACGTCCTCAACAACCTGACGATTTTTAAGCGTCATTATTGCAGAGCTAACCTGAGCCCCACCTGTACCATCATTCTTTCCAATTACGTTCTGTACCGCCTTCGATGCAATATTGATATGCCGGATAATTCCCGGATTAAAAAGGTCTATCTGAGGTTGCTCAGCTCCATAGCGTAACATCTCCTCCCGACCGTGATTTCCGATATCTAGTGTGCCAATTTTCAGGTTTGACAAGGTCTCTTCATTATTGACAAGGTATTCCACATAAAATACGCCATCTACAAAATTCTCCATTTTATTCAGTAGTGATTCACCGGCCAGAACAGAGTATGAATCAGCTTCCTGCAGCAACGTCTTCGTGGATTCAGCCTCCAATTTTTCTGAATCCTGAATTTCATCAAGTTTACTCACAATAAACGATATTTGCCTTTCGACGAAAGGCTCTAGGCTTATCCGCCCGTCAGCCATCAGTTTCTGCAGACTCAATACGAAACCTTCATCATTCTTTTCTCTGAGTGAAACAGCATAACTCTGATTCAGCATTTGCACTGCGACTTTGAGTTGCGGTTCGGCGAGAGCCTGACACTTCTCATCCATCCGGCTATAAGAAACCAGCCAGTCTCGCATCTGAATATGTGGTGCCACTCGCTGCCATGCTTCAGCGAAACCCCACAAGGCCGTCAGTTCTTCAAGCCGTGGGATATTTATAGCACCAATCGCGTCTTTAAGAGGCGTATCAAGCAACTCGCTCCTGGCAAGCTCCACCGTGGACTGATAGTGGATGCTCATCAGAAATTCGCTCCATCTTTCTGTATCGTTATTAAAAATTCGGGATATTTGTTGATAAGTTAGCGAGAGCATCTCGTCAAAATCATCCGGAGCAATACCGGGTTCGGTCTGACTAGCTTTGGGATCGCGAAGTAATACTTTAATATCTCGCTCCCCGTATCTGACCACCAGTAAGTAGAGAGCAATAAGAATATGGCGATGATCTTCTGTTGCAGGAACGGTAAGGTTCAGAATATGAATATCATTAACAAACTTCTTCATTAATCGCGGTGTGATACGAGGATACTCAGAGGGTTTCCAGCGCTCAAGCAACACCGTTGCTTCCCGGCACGCTATCCCTGCATCCTCATTTACTGTTTCTTTCCAGTACTGCCTTAACGCTTCCTGCCATCCTGCCGAAATAAGAGGAGGAACCTGAAAACTTACAGGAATCCGCTTTGCAATAAACTCACGCCCGCTGAAACCCGCCACAGAAAGTGAGGCTGAAACCTGTCTTGCCGAATAGGGCACCACTATCCTGAAGTGTTCATGAGTGGCTCCGGCAATAAGCTCCATATCACTCCAGAGCTCTTTCACTTTGTCTGCACTGATTCGGTCCAGATTATCAATGATAAGGATGAAGCGATCTCCATGGGAAATGACCTCTTTGGAGGTAAATCCCTGCAGAGCTTCAGCCAGCTCAATAGCTCCGACCTCCTTATTAACTAGCCAAGTCTCTTCAATCCTGTCAGTACTGTTGCGTTTGAACAAATCACCAATACTCGAATACCCTTTCTTTCTGTACCATTCCATGTTCTGCAGGCATGCCAGTCCTGCGACCATAATGGCAGGAGAAAGAAACGCGGCCACCTCAACATAAAAAAGCCACCCTAATAATGACTCCTTGTTAGTAAAATATTGATTAAGGTCTGTTAGCACATAACGAAGCATCTGCACGGAAAGCAATGACAGTAAAATAAAAACGACGGTCAACCAGCTTAGCCTGCTGCTGACCCTCTTGTCGTATTCAACGATGTTACCCAGAGCCAGATTTTTATACTTATCCAACACATCCCGGGAGCCCGGACATTGTAGGCTGACCCCGTGGTGGATGACATCGATAAGCGCTTTTTTAGTTGAGCCATGATGGTAACGTTCTGCATCAAAGTTAATGAACGTAAAATCATCTTTAAGCTTTTTCTGCAGGAACTTCAATATTGTTGACTTACCTGAACCCAGCTCACCTTCCAGACCAATAATATTGACATCAGGTGTCCTGATGATCTGAGCCACATTCTCTGCAACTTTTTCATGACTGCTGCCTCTAAACATATCCTGGTCAGCGGGTGATTCCGTCTGCAATCGTAGAGTCATTCAGCAATTTCCTTCGTTATAACGTAAGATTCTTTCACTATTAGACACAGTACAGAGCCCACAGCAACCAAATGACTGCAGCCGGGGCAGTTTAGTTTTAAGCATGCATAAGCCGATTTCGATGGAATCCCTTTCACACAATAATATTGAATTGAAGCAATGAAAACATTAATGTGTTTGTTGTGACTAGCTGCAGGGGCCTGGAAGAAATTCCAAAGCCTGACAAACCGGAACAGGGCTTGCTCTGCTCCGGTTTTATCCAGTTCATCTTGAAGCCCTTGTTTTTGTTACATATCCCTGCTCACTCTTTCAGCCATTGTTAAGCTTCTTGTGTGTAATCTGCGAATAATACGGATGCAAAATTGATGCAATGGATTATACATACCTACAGCGCACGTTACGCTGAGCTGAATCGAATTTCAGAGAACGTTCTTCGCTATTACCCTGCCCAGCCAGTTGAACACATTTTATCATCCGGCCCCGAGAGTGACATGTTCTCTGCCTGGTACAGCCTTCATCAGAGTCAAACTAGACGTTATTTACAGGCAAAAGAAGACAGCTACAGAGCTTAAGTCTGACATTATTCGTGGCTGTGTCTGCCTTCGGAGTTTTCAGCTTATCCCGATAACAGCGGTTTTGAAAAATTGACGTTTTTTACACCGGTACATTGCCCGAACGCAATCTCCCCCGTAGCGAAATACCGCCCCGCAGAAAATCGTCCATGCTCGGCATGCCCCTGGAACATCAGCATCTTTTCAATAAAGGTTTTACAGCCTATAGTCTGTATAACACAAAATACACCTTACCTGCTGTATTACAGGGCGGTACTCCCTACTCAGTCTGCGAGGCAGGTCACTTATGAATAATCAGTTCCCGATAAAAACGCTGAACCAGCTCAGACCTGTGCTAATCGGGTTTCGCAAAATCAAGGGCTTCACGCAAAAAGATGTGTCTGAGAGGCTTGGCGTAACGCAGCAAACCTATGCCCGCCTGGAAGCAAACCCTGCTAGCGCCAGTATTGATCGTCTGTACAAGGTATTCAGTATTCTGGGCGTAGAAATAACGCTGTCATCTATTTCCCCTTCACCCTTCATTTCCCACACAGAGATGAGGGGGGCATTTGACAGCACTCCCGCCAGACGGGAGAAATGGTGACTATTAGAAGTTTGCTAGTTTTGTCGAATGACGCCAACTACATGTCCGCATCCATCGAGTAGTGGCTTCAAGCCACGATTGTCACTGCCTCCGCTGCCTTTTTCCAGTAACTCTCTCCTTTTAATTCTAATATTTAGGGGTGTCAACGCAAAGCAGAAACGGCACCTTCTTTGCGAGACAGAAATGACCTGTGATTGCCTGGCCGATTTATGGCAGCTAAGTGCGAGAAGCGGATATAGCGAATTCGCCATTGTACGGGATTAGCAGGTTTACTGAAGCAACCTGCGATGGCGTTATGGCAATAGTCAGTCCCCTGTCCAGTCGGCATAGGTGGCCACCTCGTCACCGCCGGGGATAAACTGATTGAAGCCTCCGCGCAAAATCACTTATTCTTTTCCGTTAATAAAATGCAGGAGCAAAGTCATGACTGGCGAAATTCGTGGGCGAGGCAGGCCACGAAAAACAGAGAGTACCTATACAGGGTAAGGGTGCCAACTTACTGATTTAGTGTATGATGGTGT
>NZ_KV787923.1:0-39361 GCF_001807145.1 Enterobacter sp. HMSC16D10 | reverse complement strand
ACTCCGGGCAGTAAATTTTCATCACTCGCATAGCGAAACCTCTGTTGCTTACCAGAAGAAAGGATTTTGGTTCCCCTCTATTTTGTTCTGAACGTGTAACACTGGTAGCAAGTATTAAATTGAGAGGTAACGAAAGGTAACATACTGAGTTTTTTTACCTCTGTTACAGGCCACCTCCATCAGATGGTTTATGGTTTATAGCTTTTATCTTTACCTTTAGCGGCTTCTACCTGACTGGCATTCAGCATCATCGAGGACACATTTACTAAGCCGAACATAAGATGCCCTGATTACGCCCCAATCGCATGTTGATTTCATGAGACAAGGGGTGACCTCAAACGACTAAAATAGCGTAATTTGTATGTTTTGAAGGGTTTTGTTGATGTGAATCGTCGTGAGAAAACTAGAGGATGGTGCCGATAATAGGAGTCGAACCTACGACCTTCGCATTACGAATGCGCTGCTCTACCAACTGAGCTATATCGGCCCTGAGAGGCCGGTTACGAGTGTAACCACGGGGCAAAAGGTTAGATCTATCCGGGTGATGCGTCAATGCCCTTTTGAATCAAACGGCTATTTTTGCATCACCCGTGATTATTTACGCACGAATCGTATCGTCGCCGAAGCCGATCCACTTGTACGTGGTCAGCGCTTCCAGCCCCATCGGACCGCGGGCGTGCAGTTTCTGCGTGCTGACCGCCACCTCAGCGCCGAGGCCGAACTGGCCGCCGTCGGTGAAGCGGGTGGAGGCATTCACATACACCGCAGAGGAATCCACTTCGTTCACGAAGCGATCGGCATTGCGCAGCGTACGCGTCAGGATGGCGTCAGAATGCTGCGTGCCATGCTCACGGATGTGCGCAATCGCGTCGTCAAGATCGCTCACGATTTTCACGTTCAGATCCAGTGACAGGAACTCGTCGTCGTACTGCTCCGCGTTGACGGGAACGACGTTAGCCGGGCCATCCTGCAGCAGCGAGAGCGCACTGGCGTCAGCATGCAGCGTCACGCCGCTCTCTGCCATCTGTTTGCTCAGGGCCGGCAGGAAGGTGTTCGCTATGCCCTGATGCACCAGCAGCGTTTCCACGGTGTTACAGGTGCTTGGACGCTGGGTCTTCGCGTTCACGATAATCTTCAGCGCAGGAGCAATCTCAGCGCTGTCGTCTACCACGATATGACACACGCCAATACCGCCGGTGATCACCGGAATCGTCGACTGCTCGCGGCACAGCTTGTGCAGCCCCGCGCCGCCGCGTGGGATCAGCATGTCGATGTATTTGTCCATGCGCAGCATTTCGTTGACCAGCGCGCGGTCCGGGCTCTCAATTGCCTGCACGGCACCCGCCGGTAAGCCACACTCTTCCAGCGCCTGCTGAATGACTTTCACCGTCGCGGCGTTGGTGCGCCAGGTCTCTTTCCCACCGCGCAGAATGGCGGCGTTGCCGGTTTTCAGGCACAGGGAGGCGACATCTACCGTCACGTTTGGACGGGCTTCATAAATAACGCCGATAACGCCGAGCGGCACGCGACGGCGCTCCAGGCGCAAACCGCTGTCCAGCAGCCCACCGTCAATCACCTGCCCTACCGGATCGGCCAGATTGCAGACCTGACGAACATCGTCGGCGATGCCTTTCAGGCGGGCCGGGGTCAATGCCAGGCGGTCGAGCATCGCTTCGCTCAGACCGTTGCGACGCGCTTCCAGTAAATCCTGCTCGTTGGCGAGCAAAATCTCCTGGGACTGAGATTCCAGATAATCAGCGATTTTTTCCAGCACGCGGTTTTTCTCGCGGCTGGAAAGGAGCGCCAGTTTGTAAGAGGCGGCCTTCGCGGCGGCGCCCATTTGTTCCAGCATGTTCTGGCTCCTTAACGAATAATCATGTCATCGCGATGCACGGCAACCGGGCCATATTCATAGCCCAGAATGGCGTCGATCTGCTGCGAATGGTGACCCGCGATGCGGCGCAGGGCATCGCTGTTATAGCGGCTTACGCCGTGGGCGATGTCGCGGCCTTCGAGGTTACGGATGCGGATCACTTCACCACGGGAGAAGTTGCCTGTCACGCTTTTAATTCCTTTAGGAAGTAATGAACTTCCCCGTTCCAGAATCGCGGCGGTCGCCCCTTCATCAACGACGAGTTCGCCCGCAGGCGGCGCGCCAAATATCCAGCGTTTACGGTTTTCCAGCGGAGATTCCTGGGCGTGGAAGCGGGTGCCAACGGAGATGCCTTCCATCACGTCGCCAATCACGCCAGGGCGGCTGCCCGCGGCAATGATGGTGTCGATACCGGCGCGGCACGCCACGTCGGCGGCCTGCAGCTTGGTCCCCATGCCGCCCGTTCCGAGGCCGGACACGCTGTCACCGGCGATGGCGCGCAGCGCATCGTCGATGCCGTGAACGTCGGTAATCAGCTCAGCTTCCGGGTTAGCGCGCGGATCGGCGGTGAACAACCCCTGCTGATCGGTCAGAAGCAGTAATTTATCGGCGCCAGCCAGAATGGCGGCCAGCGCAGAGAGGTTATCGTTATCACCCACTTTGATTTCAGCGGTAGCAACGGCATCATTCTCGTTAATGACCGGAACGATATTGTTGTCCAGCAGCGCGCGCAGGGTATCGCGGGCGTTCAGGAAGCGCTCTCTGTCTTCCATATCCGCACGCGTCAGCAGCATCTGTCCGACGTGGATGCCATAGATAGAGAACAGCTGTTCCCAGAGTTGAATGAGTCGGCTTTGTCCCACGGCGGCCAGCAGCTGTTTAGAGGCGATCGTCGCGGGGAGTTCGGGGTAACCCAGGTGTTCACGCCCGGCGGCAATCGCCCCGGAGGTCACAATTACAATACGATGCCCTGCGGCATGTAACTGAGCGCACTGACGTACAAGCTCAACAATGTGGGCGCGATTTAGGCGGCGCGATCCGCCTGTTAAAACACTGGTACCGAGTTTTACCACCAGCGTCTGGCTGTCACTCATGATTCTCTGCCGTTCAACGATAAGGGAAAGTAATGTCGAACGAACGTTTTAGCAGGAGTCAGCCCCGTTGCCAACTGCCTTAGCACATCGCGAAACACTTTGTTGCGCGGGATCAGGAAGCGTAGCGGGAGAATTTGACACTTTTATTACCGAAATAATAAATCACAGTTTTTTAAAATTATTCTTAGTTTGTCATAAAAGTTTCATTCCAGAACGATAAAACCCTTCCTGTTTTTTCACGGGACTTAAGCATGAGCTTATTGTCCAGCGAATTTTTTAGCGCGTTTATAAGACAGGATCGAAAATGAAAAAGAGCACTCTGGCATTAATGGTTATGGGCGTAGTGGCTTCTGCATCCGTTCACGCAGCTGAAGTTTATAATAAAGATGGTAATAAGCTGGACGTGTACGGCAAAGTGAAAGCCATGCACTACATCAGCGATGATGCCACCAAAGATGGCGATCAGACTTACGTTCGTTTCGGTTTTAAAGGCGAAACCCAGATTAACGATCAGCTGACGGGCTATGGTCGTTGGGAATCTGAATTTGCGGGTAACAAAGCCGAGAGCGACTCCTCTCAGAAAACCCGTCTGGCGTTCGCAGGCCTGAAGCTGAAAAACTTTGGCTCTCTGGATTACGGTCGTAACCTGGGTGCGCTGTATGACGTCGAAGCATGGACCGACATGTTCCCTGAGTTCGGCGGCGACTCTTCCGCGCAGACCGATAACTTCATGACCAAGCGTGCGACCGGTCTTGCCACCTACCGCAACACCGACTTCTTCGGCGCGGTTGACGGCCTGGACATGACCCTGCAGTACCAGGGTAAAAACGAAAACCGTGACGCCAAGAAGCAGAACGGTGACGGTTTTGGTACCTCTCTGAGCTATGACTTCGGCGGCAGCGATTTTGCCGTCAGCGGTGCTTACACTAACTCTGACCGCACCAACGCGCAGAACCTGCTGGCGCGTGGTCAGGGGCAGAAAGCCGAAGCCTGGGCTACCGGTCTGAAATATGACGCGAACGATATTTATCTGGCAGCGATGTATTCAGAAACCCGCAACATGACGCCAATTTCTGGCGGATTTGCCAATAAGGCACAGAACTTTGAAGTCGTTGCACAATATCAGTTCGACTTCGGTCTGCGTCCTTCCCTGGGTTATGTCCAGTCTAAAGGCAAAGATATCGAAGGTATTGGTGACGAAGATCTGGTGAAATATATTGACGTTGGCGCGACCTATTACTTCAACAAAAATATGTCCGCGTTTGTTGATTATAAAATTAACCAGATTGACGACGATAATAAACTGGGCGTGAGCAGCGATGATATCGTTGCCCTGGGTATGACCTACCAGTTCTAAGATTATCCGAATAAGAAAATCCCGGCAGATAAGCCGGGAGTATTTTGCCCGGTGGCGCTGCGCTTACCGGGCCTACGGGATAGTGCATTTTGTAGACCGGGTAAGGCGAAGCCGCCACCCGGCGCTGTGACGCTATCAGGCGGTCAGCTTCACCGCTTCGCTGGAAAAATCATCCGCTGGCTCGAACTTAAGGTCCAGGGTGGCCAGCAGTGCGCTCGCTTTGTCGTGAAACTCTTTCAGGGTATATTCCAGGCGATCGATCACTTCCTGATCTTTAATGGTGGTGGCCTGCCAGTTACCGTCTTTATTAAACAGGCCAAACTGGTAGCTATACGTAAAGCGTTTTTCCTCTGCTTCCATTTCCATCCACCAGCCCCAGAATTCACGTTTTTCGGGTGCAGGCTTCACGTTGACGCATACAGCCAGGCAGTCGAAAAAAAAGCGATTCTCTTCACACTGCTCTTCTCGAATATACGGGCCAAGAGCCATGAACTTCTTAATCAATCTACTTTTCGGGTGTCCACTCGGTAACGTCATTGCGATCTCCTTTTGTGAAGCCACTGTTTTACCAAACCAGCGAAATTTAGCAATCTATTAACACAATCTCTGAGCGATCCAGCGCGTAATCTCCTTCAGAGCTTTATCGAAATTCTGATAGACCGGGCTGAACGGCACCTCAAGCAATTTGCCATCCGCAGATGACGACGTGATTAAGCGCGACTCTTCTTCCGGACTGAACGGATCGTTTTTCCAGAAACCCGACAGCATCGGCGTCGGGCAGCGACGTCCCAGCAACCCTTGCGTTTTTAACGAGTAGCGATTGAGCTCAACGCGCAGCGCTTCGTCTGATGCATCATGCATGCCAAGACGGCTGGCCAGCACATCAAGGTACATTTCGGGCACGCTCCCCTGGCGTGCGGGATCGCTGAGCAGAGCATGAACGACCGGTCCAAGGCAGGCGACAGCTTTCAGGCGGGAGGATTCAAGGTAAGCCAGACGCACCGCGACGTTTGCGCCAAAGCGGAAGCCGAATGCCGCCACGCGGGTGTGGTCAACCCACGGAATGTTTTCCAGCGCTTTTAGCGCATGCTGGTGCAGCAGGCTGGAATCCTGAGTCAGTTTCCATTTGGAGGAGAAGCCAATTGAGGGCATATCCAGCGTCAGCATCGCGATCCCTTTTGGTGCGAAGTAGCGCTCATACAGGCTGTAATAGTCAATTTGCAGAGAGTCCAGCCCGCCGCACATCAGCACGGTCGGGAACGGGCCTTCACCTTCGGGCATATGCAGGAACCCGGTAATGGGCGCCCCGCCCGGAACAGCGAACTCAAGCTCGCGCATCTGGCCCGGCAGGCGTTGAGCCGCCTCTTCGTAGGCGCGATTCGCCAGCGCCTGCGCCTGTTCAGCCAGCTCATCGCCTTTCAGATGTGGATACGCGGCAATGGCATAGAGGTTGGCCGCATGCAGCCAGTGTTTGCCGCTGCGCGTGGCATCCTCTTCCTGGCTGGCTTTTTGCTGCCAGAGCATCGCCTGTTTAGACCACTCGTAGATCCAGTTTCCGCCACGGTAGCCCACCACCGTATCATAGAGTTCGCTGTCGGTACGCTCGGCTTCACTCATCACGATACGTGCCTGCACATCAAGGATTTCACGGGGGTCGATACCGCGCCAGATCCACATCAGGCGGTTAATCATGCGATACCAATGAGGCACGTTTTTACCGTCTAACGCAGACTGGACGGCAGGCTGAGTACCCGGATTGAAGCGACGCACCAGCGTCGACGTTTCAGGGTGTTTGAAACGGGGTTTGAAGAGAGTCTCGGTGAGATTCGCCTGCGTCATTGCATTGCCTCCATGAATACGTCGTATAGAGACTATTGTAACGCGCGCCAGACTAAAAAAAACAACGCCCGGCATCACCGGGCGTTAAATTAATTGCGGAACGTGATTAACGACCCGAGATTGGCGGTACGAAGACCACGCCCATATCCCATGGTTGTTCAATCCAGGTATCCTGCGGAATATCAATCACGTAATCGTCAACCAGCGGGCGGCCAGCAGGCTTCGCGAAGATAGTGACGAAATGTGCTTTCGGATACATTTCACGGATAGCCACCGCGGTACCGCCGGTATCCACCAGGTCATCAATAACGATGAAGCCTTCACCGTCGCCTTCCGCGCGTTTCAGCACTTTCAGCTCGCGCTGGTTGTCATGGTCATAGCTGGAGATGCAAACGGTATCGACATGACGAATACCCAGCTCACGTGCCAGCAGCGCCCCCGGTACCAGACCGCCACGGCTGACGGCAATAATGCCTTTCCACTGTTCGGAAGGCATCAGACGCGCAGCCAGTTTGCGTGCGTGAATCTGCAACATGTCCCAGGTGACGACGTATTTTTCGCTCATGTGAAGTGTCCCAGCCTGTTTTTATACGGCTTAAAAAGTGTTCGAGGGGGAAATAGGTTGCGCGAGATTATAGAGATCTGACGCACTAAAAACCAGTGTTTAGCGCCCTCTGCCTGAGTTTTTACATGCTTTATGCTACCAGCCAGCAGAGAAAGTGGTATTCTCAGTTTCATCTCGCAAGCCTGACTTGTGGTAACTATTAACCTGCTAACCCTGTGACCTGCAACCCTGTTTGCAGCGCCTCGACAAGGAGACTTATCGTGTCTGAACTGTCTCAACTATCTCCGCAGCCGCTGTGGGATATTTTTGCCAAAATCTGCTCCATTCCACACCCTTCCTACCATGAAGAACAGCTTGCCGAACATATTATGGGTTGGGCGAAGGAAAAAGGTCTGCATGCGGAACGTGACCAGGTTGGCAACATTCTGATCCGCAAACCCGCCACCGCAGGCATGGAAAACCGTAAACCGGTTGTGCTGCAGGCGCACCTGGACATGGTGCCACAGAAGAACAACGACACCGTTCACGACTTCACCAAAGACCCGATTCAGCCGTACATCGACGGCGACTGGGTGAAAGCGCGCGGCACCACCCTGGGTGCGGATAACGGCATCGGTATGGCCTCTGCGCTGGCCGTGTTGGCTGACGACAGCGTTGAGCACGGTCCACTGGAAGTGCTGCTGACCATGACCGAAGAAGCGGGCATGGACGGGGCGTTCGGTCTGCAGGCGAACTGGCTGCAGGCGGATATCCTGATCAACACCGACTCCGAAGAAGAAGGCGAGATCTACATGGGCTGCGCGGGCGGGATTGATTTCATCTCTACCCTGCCGCTGTCACGCGAAGCGATTCCTGCCGGTTTCCAGACCTTCAAGCTGACGCTGAAAGGGCTGAAAGGCGGCCACTCCGGCGGTGATATTCATCTGGGTCTGGGTAACGCCAACAAGCTGCTGGCACGCTTCCTGGCAGGCCATGCGGCCGAGCTGGATCTGCGTCTGGTAGACTTCAACGGCGGTACCCTGCGCAACGCGATCCCGCGCGAAGCCTTCGCCACCGTAGCGGTTCCAGCGGCAAAAGCCGACGAGCTGAAAAAACTCTCCACCGTGTACCTGGATATCCTGAAAAACGAACTGTCGGCGAAAGAGAAGAACCTGACCGTGGTGCTAGAATCTGTTTCTACAGATAAAGCCGCGCTGACCGTGCAGTCTCGTGACACCTTCGTTCAGCTGCTGAACGCGACGCCAAACGGCGTCATCCGCAACTCTGACGTGGCGAAAGGCGTAGTGGAAACCTCACTGAACGTGGGCGTGGTGACCATGAGCGACGACAGCGCGGAGATCATCTGCCTGATCCGCTCCCTTATCGACAGCGGTAAAGAGTATGTGGTGAGCATGCTGGAATCTCTGGGTACGCTGGCGGGCGCAAAAACCTCCGCCAAAGGCAGCTACCCGGGCTGGCAGCCGGATGCGAGCTCTCCGGTGATGGCACTGGTGCGTGAAACCTACCAGCGTCTGTTCAACAGCACGCCGAACATTCAGGTGATCCACGCGGGTCTGGAATGCGGTCTGTTCAAGAAACCGTATCCGAATATGGACATGGTATCTATCGGGCCAACCATTACCGGTCCGCACTCGCCGGATGAGCAGGTTCATATCGAAAGCGTTGGCCATTACTGGACGCTGCTGACTGAACTGCTTAAGGCGATCCCAGTTAAGTAATACCCTCTCCCACAGCGAGAGGGTGAAAAACCCAGGCCCGGTAAGCGTAGCGCACCGGGCTTTTTTACAATCCTAATACCAGCTGTCGCTCTAACTGCGGATCCAGCAGCGTGACGTGCAATCCCACCAGCCTCACCCCTCGCCCGCCCCGGCGTTCTTCCCATGCCTTTTTTGCCGTCGCGATAAGATCGTCTTTGTTCAGACGCGGCCAGACGTGTTCCTGCGTGGTCTGCTGAAAATCGTTGAATTTGAGCTTGATGCCCTGACGGGCAATCAGCAGGTCCGGTTTTAGCTTGCTTAAGCGTCGTTCCAGCTCAGGATAAAGCTGTTCCGTGATAATGGTTTCGCATTCGGACCAGTCATGAATATCTTCAATGAGGGTTCGCTCGACGCCGACGGATTTCCGCAGCCGTTCGCTGTTCACATCGCGATCGTCAATCCCCTGGCTGCGCTCCCACAGCACGCGGCCAAACTTCCCGAAGCGCTTGAGCAGCATGGCGAGGTCGCTTCGCTGCACGTCTTCGCAGGTGCGTAACCCCATGCTTTCCAGCTTTGCGGCGGAGACTTTCCCGACGCCGGGGATTTTGCCAAGCGGCAGCGTTTTTAAAAATGCAGGCACCTCTTCCGGCGTAATGACGTACTGGCCGTTGGGCTTATTTAAATCCGAAGCGATTTTGGCAAGGAATTTAACGGGCGCGACCCCCGCAGATGCCGTCAGATTCAGCTCGTTGAAAATCGTCTGGCGGATCTCCTGCGCCATCAGCGTGGCGGAGCCGTGGCAATGCACGCTGTCGGTCACATCGAGATAGGCTTCGTCCAGCGACAGCGGTTCTATCAAAGAGGTATAGCGGGAGAAGATTTCCCGAATATGAAGGGAAGCCTCTTTATAGGCGTCGAACCGCCCGGGCAGAAGCGTGAGATGAGGGCAAAGCTTTAAGGCCATCGCCGTCGGCATGGCGCTACGCACGCCAAATTTGCGCGCAGGGTAGTTGGCGGTGCTGATAACGCCACGCTGAACGCGGCTGCCGCCAATGGCGATGGGAATATCCCGCAGCGCCGGGTTGTCTCGCATCTCCACTGCGGCAAAAAAGCAGTCCATATCAACATGGATTATTTTGCGCATAGTAAGCCCTCACTCATCACTGGATAAGTATACAGTAAACAAATGAGGATTGAGAAGTAGTTGTAAGAATGCCGGGTGGCGGCTTTGCCTTACCCGGCCTACAAAAACTTAAATAATGCGCTGCTGCTCGCGCGCCATGCGTTTTTTGCGGGCGTCGCACGGTTCCGGGCAGTCGCAGACTTTCTCCATACCTATGGAGGAAATACCGCCGCAGCTGCCCTGAATGCTTTTCCGCTTAACGATCCAGCCTAACGACATGCCAAAGATGACAAGTACAAAAACCACAAAGGTTGCCAGAAACGTCAGCATCATCAGCCTCCAAAGTCATCGAGCATGATGTTCTCATCTTCGACGCCGAGATCTTTCAGCATCTTAATCACGGCGGCGTTCATCATCGGCGGACCACACATATAGAACTCGCAGTCCTCAGGAGCCGGGTGCTGCTTGAGGTAGTTTTCATACAGCACGTTGTGGATGAACCCCGTATAGCCCGTCCAGTTATCTTCCGGCTGCGGATCGGAGAGCGCCACGTGGAAGGTAAAGTTCGGGTTTTCACGCGCCAGCTGTTCAAATTCATCATCGTAGAACATCTCACGCAGCGAACGCGCCCCGTACCAGAAGCTGATTTTACGCTTGCTGCCGAGCCGCTTGAGCTGGTCAAAGATGTGCGAGCGCATCGGGGCCATGCCGGCACCGCCGCCGATAAAGACCATTTCCGCGTCGGTATCTTTCGCGAAGAACTCCCCGAACGGGCCGGAGATGGTCACCTTATCGCCCGGCTTCAGGGACCAGATGTATGATGACATCACGCCCGGCGGCGCATCCGGCACATTTGGTGGCGGCGTGGCGATACGCACGTTGAGCATGATAATGCCCTTCTCTTCCGGGTAGTTGGCCATCGAGTAGGCGCGCAGCGTCGGCTCTTTCACCTCAGATACAAAGCGGAAGAGATTGAATTTGTCCCAGTCGGCGCGGTACGCCTGCGGAACGTCAAAGTCCGCATACGCCACGGTATGCTCAGGGCACTCAATCTGAATGTATCCTCCGGCGCGGAACGGGACATCTTCCCCTTCCGGTACCCGCAGCTTCAGCTCTTTGATAAAGGTAGCTTTGTTATCATTAGAGATAACTTCACATTCCCATTTTTTGACGCCGAAAATCTCTTCCGGCAGTTCAATCTTCATGTTCTGACGCACTGCGACCTGACAGGCCAGACGGCAGCCCTCTTTTGCCTCACGCTTTGTGATATGCGACAGCTCGGTGGGCAGAATATCGCCGCCACCCTCTTTTACCGTCACGCGGCACTGCCCGCAGGAGCCGCCGCCGCCGCAGGCCGAGGAGACAAAAATACCGTTACCGGACAGCGTGTTGAGCAGCTTATCTCCCGCAGGGGTGCGGATCTGATTCTGCGGATCGTCGTTTATATCAATCACCACGTCGCCGGAATTCACCAGCTTCGCGCGCGCCGCCAGAATGAGCCCTGACAGCACCAGTACAATCAGCGTGAACATCACCACGCCAAGAATAATTTCCATCTGTTAGCCCTTATAGCTGCACACCGGAGAAGGACATGAAGCCCAGCGCCATCAGCCCGGTGGTGATAAAGGTGATCCCTAAGCCACGCAGGCCTGCAGGCACGTTGGCATATTTCATTTTTTCGCGGATCCCCGCCATGGTGACAATCGCCAGCATCCAGCCGATGCCGGAGCCGAAACCGTACACCACGGATTCACTGAAGTTGTAATCACGCTGAACCATAAACGAGACGCCGCCGAAGATGGCGCAGTTCACCGCGATCAGCGGCAGGAAGATCCCCAGCGCGTTGTACAGCGACGGGAAGTACTTATCGAGGATCATCTCCAGGATTTGCACCAGCGCGGCAATCACGCCAATAAAGGTGATGAAGTTCAGGAAGCTGAGGTCAACCCCTTCCACCAGCGCGCCGTCCCGCAGCACAAAGTTGTAGACCAGATTGTTAATCGGTACAGATAAGCCAAGCACCACGGTGACCGCGATACCCAGCCCAAATGCCGTCGACACTTTTTTGGACACCGCAAGGAACGTACACATGCCGAGGAAAAACGCGAGCGCCATGTTTTCAACAAACACCGCGCGCACAAACAAACTCAGGTAATGAGCCATCGTCGGTTACTCCTTTTCCTGCTGTTCTGGTCTCAAGGTACGAATCAGCCAGATCAACAAACCGATAATGAAAAATGCGCTGGGAGCCAGCAGGAATAGGCCGTTTGGCAGATACCATCCACCGTTTTGCACCGTGTCCAGCACCGTGATGCCAAACAGCTTACCGCTGCCAATGAGTTCACGCAGGAAGCCAACGGTCAGCAGGATCACACCGTAGCCGAGGCCGTTACCGATACCGTCCATAAAACTCGCCAGCGGCGGCATTTTCATGGCGTAGGCTTCCGCACGCCCCATCACAATACAGTTGGTGATGATCAGCCCGACAAACACCGAGAGCTGTTTGGAGGTTTCATAGGCGAAGGCGCGCAGCAGCTGATCGACCACGATCACCAGCGAGGCGATGATCGCCATCTGCACGATGATCCTCACGCTGTTGGGAATGTGGTGGCGGATCATCGAGATAAACATGCTCGAAAATGCCGTGACCAGCGTGACCGCCAGCGTCATCACCACCGCCGTTTCCAGCTTGGTCGTCACCGCCAGGGCTGAACAGACGCCCAGCACCTGCAGCGTGATCGGGTTATTGGCCAGCAGTGGGCCAATGAGCACCTTTTTGACTTCTTTCAGTTCACCGGTATCAGCCATTGTTCAGCGCTCCTTCACGTACGTTTTTCAGGAGAGGACCAAAACCCAGCTCGCCCATCCAGAAATCAAAACTGTGCTGCACGCCTTTGGAGGTGAGCGTGGCGCCGGACAGCCCGTCGACGGCGTAGTCGTCACCGGGACGTGCCGCCCCTTTCATCACCTTCAGCGCAGGCAGACCGTTATCGTCGAGCACTTTCTTACCGATAAACTGTGCCCGCCAGTTCGGGTTTTCTACTTCGCCACCCAGCCCCGGCGTTTCGCCCTGGTCGTAATACGTAATGCCTTTTACGGTACGGCCATCCGTATCAAGCGCCACAAAGGCATACATCATTGACCACAGGCCGTTGCCGTAGACAGGAAGCACCACTTCCTGAATGCGTTTTTGGGGGTCACGCACCAGATAAATTTCGGCGAGATTGCTGCGGCGCTTAATCCCGGCGGGATCTTGCGATGCCTCGAGCGTCAGGCTCATCTGCGGATCTTTCAGCGCCAGCGCCTGGTTATACTTCGCCGGATCTTTATCCAGCAGCTGGCCTGTTTTCAAATCCACCAGACGCGGTGAAATACGCTCCGCAAATACCGCCGAGACGTCGTCTGCACTCATCCCTTCCTGCATCAACCCGGCCACGGCCAGTATGTTGCGCTGTTTATCCAGCGCACGTTGCGCCTGCTGCAGGGGTTTTAACCCCACGGCAGAGCCGGCCACGACAATCGAACAGACCAGACAGAGCACCAGCACCACCAGCAGCGTTTTGCTGATACTGTCGTTATTTTTAACTTCAGCCACGCGCCTTCCTCCGCTTAATGTTGGCCCGCACCACCAGGTAATCGAAGAGTGGCGCAAACAGGTTGGCAAAAAGAATGGCCAGCATCATTCCTTCCGGGTACGCCGGGTTGACCACGCGGATCAGGACACACATCGCGCCAATGAGCACGCCATAGCTCCATTTACCTTTGTCCGTAAACGAGGCTGAGACGGGGTCGGTTGCCATGAACATCATGCCAAACGCGAAGCCACCCAGTACCAGATGCCAGTACCAGGGCATGGAGAACATTGGGTTGGTGGTCGAACCGATAACGTTGAACATCGTGGCGGTCAGCACCATGCCGATCATCACGCCCGCCACAATTCGCCAGGAGGCCACGCGCCCAAACAGGATGATTGCTCCACCAATCAAAATCATCAGCGTTGAAACTTCACCAATGGAACCCGGAATGTTGCCAATAAAGGCATCAAACCAGGTCACAGGCTGACCCGTCACGTTGTTCACCAGCGTTTCGCCGCCGTGTGCCGCCCACTGTGAAAGCGGCGTCGCGCCGGAAAAACCGTCTGCCGCCGTCCAGACCAGGTCGCCGGAGATTTGCGCCGGATAGGCAAAGAAGAGGAACGCACGCCCCGCCAGCGCCGGGTTAAGGAAGTTCCGCCCGGTGCCGCCGAAGATCTCTTTGGCAATGACCACGCCAAAGCTGATGCCCAGCGCTGACTGCCAGAGCGGTAGCGTCGGGGGGACAATCAGGGCAAACAGAATAGAGGTCACGAAGAAGCCTTCGTTGATCTCATGTTTACGGATGATGGCAAACAGCACTTCCCAGAAGCCGCCCACGATAAAGACCGTGATGTAAATCGGCAGGAAGAACACCGCCCCCAGCGTCATCATGCTCACCCAGCCCGCGTCTGGCGCAAAGCTCACCCCTAACGACTGGGCCAGGCGGTAGTGCCAGTCAGACTGAAGCACCTGCGTCAGCTGCTGCGCATCGTACATGTGGTGCAGCGCCGGAATGGTCTGCAGACCGACGTTGTACATCCCCCAGAACATCGCCGGGAAGACCGCAAACCACACCAGGATCATCATCCGCTTAAGGTCGATGGCGTCACGGACGTGCGCCGCTCCTTTCGTCACCAGCCCCGGCGTGTAGAAAATGGTCGCCGTGGCTTCATACAGCGGGTAGTACTTTTTGAGCTTCCCTTCGGTAAAGTGCGGCTCAATTTTTTCAAAGAGGTGTTTTAAGCCCATCGGTTATCCTTCCTGCTCAATGCGGGTTAACACCTCGCGCAATACCGGTCCATATTCGTATTTTCCCGGACAGACATAGGTACAGAGCGCCAGATCTTCTTCGTCCAGTTCCAGACAGCCCAGCGCCTGCGCGCTGTCGGTATCGCCGGCGAGCAGATCGCGCAACAGCATGGTCGGCAGAATATCCAGCGGCATGACGCGCTCGTAGTTGCCAATCGGGACCATAGCGCGCTCGCCGCCGTGCGTACTGGTCGAAAAGCTAAACAGCTTATTACGCAGGAAGTGCCCCAGCGTGGTACGGGTGACGGAGTATTTTTCCGCACCGGGCAGCACCCAGCCGAACAGCTCTTTCTCGCGGCCTTCCTGCACAATGCTGACCTGCAAATGGAAACGTCCCAGATAGGCGTGCGCCTGCACGGCATGGCGGCCACTGAGGACCGAACCGGAAATCAGCCGGTTTTCGCCTGCTTTGGTTTCTTCGTTCAGCAGTTCATTGATATCCGCGCCAATCAGCGTCTTCACCAGACGCGGGTTTGCAGCCTGCGGCCCACCGATGGCGATGATGCGTTCCGCGCACAGCTCTCCTGAGGTGAAGAGCGTACCGATGGCGATGACGTCCTGATAATTAAGATGCCAGACCTGTTTCGTCAGGCTCACCGGCTCAAGGAAATGGATGTGCGTCCCGACCAGACCCGCCGGATGCGGGCCAGCAAACTCATTAAACGTGACCTGCCCCTGAGGATGACCGCCAAGCTTGCCGCCACCGGCCTGGCAAACGTGGACTTTTCCCGACGTCAGACGGGTTAAAACGGTAAGCCCGGAATCAAAGGCTTTGCGCTGTGCCAGGATAACCGGCTGCGGATCCACGCTGAGCGGGTTGGTATCCATTGCTGTGACGAAAATCGCGGCCGGTTCCGTGCCGGGAACCGGGGATTTACTGAAGGGACGCGTGCGAAGCGCGGTCCATAAGCCGGACGCCAGAAGCTGAGCCTGAACAGCGTCACGGCTCAGCGACGCGAGGTCTGCGGCATCGTAACGGGCGAATTCACGCTGTTCATCGCCTTCAATGCGGATCACCACCGACTGCAGAACGCGCCGTTCGCCACGGTTGATCGCCACAACGGTGCCGCTCGCGGGGGCTGTAAACATCACGCCGGGATTTTTTTTGTCCTCAAAGAGTGCCTGGCCTTTGATCACGCGATCGCCTTCCTGTACCAACATCGAAGGACGCATTCCCAGGTAGTCGTCGCCCACAATGGCGACATGACGGACACTTGCGCCTGTCGAAACGTGCTGCGCGGGCACGCCTGCAATCGGCAGATCAAGTCCTTTTTTGATTTTAAACATGTGGTTAGCAGGTTTCCATGAACAACAATCCAGTGGCCGCGAAGTGTAACATTTTCCCCTTCTCGCGGGCAGCGAATCCGCCGTCGCGCGCGCCAAATTGCGAGCTAATGCGCAAAGTTCCTGGAGCCATCGCGATTTTGATGGTTTATAAAGTAAAACTAATTTGTAAACTCACCGCCCGGCTCTTGCGAAAATCTATAGCGGTGCTAATGTGAGCGCTCCTAACAGAATAATCTGATTTCGGGTCTCTTTTGCCGTCCTGGCAAGTTGGTCATGGTTTTATCAAGGAACTAGTAGTATGCGTAAAATCGCATTGTTCATTGCGATGCTTCTGATTCCGTGCATGTCGTTTGCCGGACTGCTCAGCAGTAATAGCTCAACGACGCCGATCAGCAAAGAATATAAACAGCAGTTAATGGGATCGCCGGTTTATATTCAGATCTTCAAGGAAGAACGCACTCTCGATCTGTTTGTAAAAATGGGTGAGACGTATCAGCTGCTTGATAGCTACAAAATCTGTAACTACTCCGGTGGATTAGGGCCAAAACAGCGTCAGGGCGATTTCAAAAGTCCGGAAGGGTTTTACAACGTTCAGCGTAGCCAGCTCAAACCAGACAGCCGTTTCTATAAAGCCATCAATATCGGTTTCCCGAATGCCTATGACCGTGCACACGGTTATGAAGGTAAATACCTGATGATCCACGGTGCCTGCGTGTCTATCGGCTGCTACGCGATGACCGATTCCGGCATTGATGAGATTTTCCAGTTTGTCACCGGCGCGTTGGTCTTTGGTCAGCCAAACGTTCAGGTCAGCATCTATCCGTTCCGCATGACGGATGCCAACATGGCGCGTCACAAGTACTCGTACTACGCGGATTTCTGGAAACAGCTGAAACCCGGCTATGACTACTTCGAGCAGACTCACAAGCCGCCTGTTGTCTCGGTTGTGGATGGCCGTTACGTGGTCAGCAAGCCGCTGAGCCACGAAGTTGTCCATCCACAGCTGGCGTCAAATTACACGGTCCCCGAGACAAAATAGCACCCACTCGCCTGGCATAATCTTTTGCCAGGTTTCGTTGCCCGTCAGCGGCTGCGTTGCAATAACAGTGACCACATCGTTCGGTGTGGTCTCCTTCTGAAAGTCTATCTCCACATCCTGATCGAGCAGCGTTGCCACGCCAAACGGCGCACGGCGGGTGATCCAGAACAAATTCGTCGAGCAGAACGCCATCACATAGCGGCCGTCAGAAAGCAGCATGTTGAACACGCCTTTTTTACGTAGTTCGGTGGCCAGCGTTGCGATGTATTTAAACACGGCAGCCATATTGCCTGGCGTACGGGGATAGCGCTCCGTCAGCTTGTGCAGCAGCCAGCAAAAGGCTTTTTCACTGTCGGTTTCGCCTACCGGGCGGAAATTGCCCGTCTCCAGCGACTTATAGCCCGTGAGTTGCCCGTTGTGCGCGTAGGTCCAGTTTCGGCCCCACAGTTCCCGGGTAAACGGATGGGTATTTTCCAGCGCCACTTCGCCACGGTTAGCCTGGCGAATATGGGCGATCACCGAGCGGGACTTGATAGGATAGTCCTGCACCAGTTTGGCAATCGGTGAGTTAAAGCTGGGCTGTGGATCTTTGAACGTGCGACACCCTTTGCCTTCGTAGAAGGTGATGCCCCAGCCGTCTTTATGCGGCCCGGTTCCCCCACCGCGCTGCACCAGCCCGGTGAAACTAAAGCAGATATCGGTTGGCACATTGGCGCTCATCCCGAGCAGTTCGCACATACATCACCTCCACAACAGCGGGGGGCACCGGCGCCCCCCAGCGAAGTCTTACTTAGCCATCTCTTTTTCGATCAGCTGGATCAGGATGTGGATCACTTTGATGTGAATTTCCTGAATGCGGTCAGCATAACCGAAGTGCGGAACGCGAATTTCAACATCCGCCGTACCGTCCATCTTACCGCCATCTTTGCCCGTCAGGGTGATGACTTTCATCCCTTTTTCACGTGCAGCAGTAATCGCTTTGATCACGTTGCCGGAGTTGCCGGAGGTAGAGATCCCCAGCAGCACATCGCCTTCACGGCCTACCGCTTCAACGTAGCGAGAGAAGATGTGGTCGTAACCGAAGTCGTTGCCTACGCAGGAGATGTGGCTCACGTCGGAAATCGCAATCGCCGGGTAGCCAGGACGGTTTTCGCGATAGCGTCCGGTCAGCTCTTCTGCGAAGTGCATCGCGTCACAGTGAGAGCCGCCGTTACCGCAGGAGAGCACTTTGCCACCCGCTTTGAAGCTGTCGGCCAGCAGGACCGCCGCGCGCTGAATAGCGTGAATATTGGCATCATCTTTCAGAAAGTTCGCCAGCGTTTCCGCCGCTTCGTTCAGTTCGTTACGAATAAGATCCTGGTACATGAGGATAATCCTTCAGTATTGATGAAATAACACAGTGGAGTGTACCGGATAGCGGGAAAAGCGAGAAGCTAAAGCCATGCGAAACGTCCGGCGTTTTGCTTTTTCGTGCCGGGTAAAACGCGAACAATGTGAACCAGGTTGTAATTATTTTGTAAACACATTGCTAAAGGAAATAACATCAACTACAACCATATCATCACAAGTGGTCAGACCTCCTACAAGCAAGGGAGCTTTTCTTTATGATGATTTTGAGCATTCTCGCAACCGTTGTTCTGCTCGGTGTGTTGTTCTATCACCGCGTAAGTTTATTCCTGAGCAGCCTGATTCTTCTGGCCTGGACGGCTGCGCTTGGCGTCGCAGGTCTCTGGACTATCTGGCTTTTAGTCCCTCTTGCCATCATCCTTCTGCCGTTTAACTTTGCCCCGATGCGTAAATCAATGATTTCTGCACCGGTGTTCAAAGGCTTCCGCAAGGTGATGCCGCCCATGTCGCGTACTGAAAAAGAGGCGATTGATGCGGGCACCACCTGGTGGGAAGGCGACCTGTTCCAGGGTAATCCGGACTGGAAAAAGCTGCATAACTACCCGCAGCCGCGTCTGACCGCGGAAGAGCAGGCGTTTATTGACGGCCCGGTAGAAGAAGCCTGCCGTATGGCGAACGACTTTGCCATCACCCATGAAATGGCCGACCTGCCGCCAGAGCTGTGGGCCTACCTGAAAGAGCATCGCTTCTTCGCGATGATCATTAAGAAAGAGTACGGCGGTCTGGAGTTCTCCGCCTACGCTCAGGCTCGCGTCCTGCAAAAGCTGGCAGGCGTTTCCGGCATCCTGGCGATTACCGTTGGCGTGCCTAACTCCTTAGGCCCGGGCGAACTGCTGCAGCATTACGGTACGGAAGAGCAGAAAGATCACTACCTGCCGCGTCTGGCACGCGGTCAGGAAATCCCTTGCTTCGCGCTGACCAGCCCGGAAGCAGGCTCCGATGCGGGCGCGATTCCGGATACCGGCGTGGTCTGCATGGGCGAGTGGCAGGGCGAGCAGGTGCTGGGCATGCGCCTGACCTGGAACAAGCGTTATATCACGCTGGCCCCTATCGCCACCGTGCTGGGTCTGGCCTTTAAGCTCTCTGACCCGGAAAGACTGCTGGGTGGTGAAGAAGATCTGGGCATTACCTGTGCACTGATCCCAACCTCCACCCCGGGCGTTGAGATTGGTCGTCGTCACTTCCCGCTGAACGTGCCGTTCCAGAACGGTCCAACCCGCGGCCAGGATATCTTTGTGCCGATTGATTACATCATCGGTGGTCCAAAAATGGCCGGTCAGGGCTGGCGTATGCTGGTGGAATGTCTGTCGGTGGGCCGCGGCATTACCCTGCCGTCGAACTCAACCGGCGGTCTGAAGTCAGTGGCGATGGGGATTGGTGCCTACGCCCACATCCGTCGTCAGTTCAAAATCTCCATCGGCAAGATGGAAGGTATCGAAGAGCCGCTGGCGCGTATCGCGGGCAACGCCTACGTGATGGACGCTGCCGCCACGCTGATTACCTACGGCATTATGCTGGGCGAAAAACCGGCCGTACTGTCGGCCATTGTGAAGTACCACTGTACCCACCGCGCGCAGCAGTCAATTATTGACGCGATGGATATCGCGGGCGGTAAAGGCATTATGCTCGGCGAAGGCAACTTCCTGGCGCGCGGCTATCAGGGCGCACCGATTGCCATCACCGTGGAAGGGGCAAACATCCTGACCCGCAGCATGATGATCTTCGGTCAGGGCGCAATTCGCTGCCATCCATACGTGCTGGAAGAGATGGCCGCGGCGCAGAACAACGACGTGGATGCCTTCGATAAGCTGCTGTTCAAACATATCGGTCACGTGGGCAGCAACAAGGTGCGCAGCTTCTGGCTGGGCCTGACGCGCGGCCTTACCAGCGCCACGCCGACCGGCGATGCAACCAAACGTTATTATCAGCATCTGAACCGTCTGAGCGCCAACCTGGCCCTGCTGTCTGACGTTTCCATGGCGGTGCTGGGCGGCAGCCTGAAGCGTCGCGAACGTATCTCTGCCCGTCTGGGCGATGTGCTGAGCCAGATCTTCCTGGCCTCTGCGGTCCTGAAACGTTACGACGACGAAGGCCGTCAGGAAGCGGATCTGCCCCTGGTGCACTGGGGCGTACAGGATGCGTTGTATCAGGCTGAACAGGCGATTGACGATCTGCTGGCGAACTTCCCGAACCGCTTCGTGGCTGGTGCCCTGCGCGTGGTGATCTTCCCGACCGGTCGTCACCATCTGGCACCGTCCGACAAGCTGGACCACAAAGTGGCGAAGATCCTGCAGGTTCCGAGCGCAACCCGTTCCCGCATCGGCCGCGGTCAGTACCTGGCACCGACGCCGCATAACCCGGTGGGTCTGCTGGAAGAGGCGCTGCTTGACGTGATGGCCGCCGATCCGATTCACCAGAAGATCTGTAAACAGCTGGGCAAAAACCTGCCGTTTACCCGTCTGGACGAACTGGCAAAACAGGCGCTGGCCGGTGGCATTATCAATAAAGATGAGGCCGCTCTGCTGGTGAAAGCCGAAGAGAGCCGTCTGCGCAGCATTAACGTGGATGATTTCGAACCGGACGAGCTGGCGACGCAGCCGGTAAAGCTGCCGGAGAAGCACCGTAAACCTGAAGCGGCATAACGCGTTTCGCTTACCTAAACCCCGCCTCGCGCGGGGTTTTTTATTGCCACATTTTCTCGTTATGTCGTGCTACAGTGTCAAAAAGTGGTCGTTTGAGGAGCCTGTATCGTGCCTGGTCTGAAGATTTCTATTTTGCAGCAACCTTTAGTGTGGATGGATGGCCCCGCCAACCTGCGCCACTTCGATCGTCAACTCGAAGACATTACCGGGCGCGATGTGATTGTCCTGCCGGAAATGTTCACCACCGGCTTCGCCATGGAAGCGGCAAAACAGTCAATGCCGCAGGATGAGGTGGTTGCATGGATGCATGCCAAAGCGCAGCAGACTAATGCGCTGATCGCCGGCAGCGCCGCGCTGCAAACGGAGCGCGGCCCGGTGAACCGCTTCCTGCTGGTCGAGCCGGAAGGGAACGTTCATTTTTACGATAAACGCCACCTGTTCCGCATGGCGGATGAGCACCATCACTATGAAGCCGGTAACGCGCGCGTGGTGTTCGAATGGCGCGGCTGGCGTATTCTGCCGCTGGTCTGTTACGACCTGCGTTTCCCGGTGTGGTCGCGTAACCGCAACGATTACGACCTGGCGCTGTATGTGGCCAACTGGCCTGCACCGCGCTCCCTGCACTGGCAGTCGCTGCTCGTGGCGCGCGCGATTGAGAACCAGGCGTACGTGGTGGGCTGCAACCGCGTGGGGACGGACGGCAACGGGCATCACTATCGCGGCGACAGCCGGGTGGTGAATCCGCAGGGCGAGATCATCGCCACCGCCGAGCCGCATCAGGCGACGCGTATTGATGCCGAATTATCGTTAACGGCGCTGAAGGAGTACCGGGAGAAGTTTCCGGCGTGGCAGGATGCGGATCCGTTTAGCATTGAGTGAAAAAAAAGCCGGGTGGCGGCTACGCCTTACCCAGCCTACCAATGTTGCTCGCTTCTTTTAACTCACCAACGCCTGCCCGTCTTTGCGGCTTTCCGTCGCGGCCACGTAGTGTCCTTCCGGCAGGCGGTAAATCACCTGCGCACCACCGAAGTTGTAATCCTGAAGCGGATCTTCCACCACAATTTGATGCCCGCGCTCGCGCAGCGCGGCAATCGTGTTGCGATCGAACGTCGATTCAACGATCACCTCCCTGCCCTGCACCACGCGCCAGCGCGGCGCATCGATTGCCGCCTGCGGGTTTTGCCCGTGCAGCATGATGCGTAGCGCCATCTGCATGTGCCCCTGCGCCTGCATCGGGCCGCCCATCACGCCGAAGGACATCAGCGGCTGGCCGTTGCCGTCCATCGCAAAGCCCGGAATGATGGTGTGGAACGGGCGCTTGCTGCCCGCCAGCGCGTTCGGGTGCTTCGGATCCAGCACAAAGCCGCAGCCCCGGTTTTGCAGGCTGATCCCGGTATCCGGCACCACAATGCCTGAACCGAAGCCCATATAGTTGGACTGAATAAACGAGACCATCATCCCGCTGGCGTCCGCGGTGCTGATGTAGACCGTGCCGCTCTGCGTCGGGGAACCGTAGACAAAATCAGATGCGCTGGCGTGGTTGATCAGCGCCGCGCGCGACTTCAGGTAATGGTCGCTCAGCAGCTCTTTCGCCGCAAACGCCATGTGTGCTTCGTCTGCCACGTAGCGGTCGAGATCCGCCAGCGCCAGCTTCATTGCCTCGATAGAGAGATGCAGAGACTGCACGGAATCCGGATGATGCTTCTCAATGCCGCACTGCTCAAGAATGCCGAGCGCAATCAGCGTGGCGATCCCCTGCCCGTTTGGCGGCAGCTCCTGCACCGAGCCGCCCGCAAAGTCGCGTGACAGCAGTTCTACCCAGTCCACGCGGTGGTTGGCCAGATCCTCGGCCGTCAGGTGCGCGCCATGCTCTCTGGCGAAGGCGGCAATTTTCTGCGCCAGCTCACCGCGGTAAAAGGCTTCGCCGTTGGTGCGGGCAATCAGCTCAAGCGAGTTCGCCTGCGCCGGGTTACGGAAGATCTCCCCCACGCGCGGGGCGCGGCCTTCCGGGGCGAAACAGGCGCTGAAGCCCGGCTGATCTTTCAGCTTGTTATAGCCGCGCTGCCAGAGATGCCCAATCAGCGGGGAGACCGGGAAGCCGTTGCGCGCGTAGTCAATGGCGGGCTGCGCCAGGGTGGTCAACGGCAGCGTGCCGAAGCGTTCCGCCAGGGCGACCCAGCCGGATACCGCCCCCGGCACGGTCACCGCGTCCCAGCCGATTTCGGGCACCGCGGTTTTTCCGGCAAACAGATCCGCATGCCAGCTCGCAGGCGAACGACCGGAGGCGTTCAGGCCGTGCAGCTTTTCACCGTCCCAGACGATAGCAAAGGCGTCGCTGCCGATCCCGTTGCCGGTCGGCTCGACTACCGTCAGCGCCATCGCGGCGGCAATGGCGGCATCCACGGCATTTCCCCCCAGCTGCAGCATTTTCATTCCCGCCTGCGCCGCCAGCGGCTGAGACGTCGCAACGGCGTTATGGCCCAGCATCGGCGGGCGGCGTGAAGCGTAACCGGACGTAAAATCTAGCGCTTTGGTCATCATGACTCCTTAGTCGTGGCGCGGATCGAGCGCATCGCGCAGCCCGTCGCCGAGTAAATTGAAGCCCTGCACGGCAAGGAAAATCGCCACGCCGGGGAAAATGGACATCCACGGAGCCTGTTCAAGAAAACCTTTGGCGGTGTTGAGCATGGAGCCCCAGGACGGATTGGGCGGCTGCTGTCCCAGCCCCAAAAACGACAGGCTGGCTTCAGCGATAATCGCCGAGGCAATCGCCAGCGTGGCCTGCACCAGAATCGGCGACATCACGTTGGGCAGAACGTATTTGATGATGATCCAGCGATCCGGCAGGCCAATTGCCCGCGCGCCGTCGATGTACTCTTCGTTGCGAATGGCGATCACCTGGCCGCGCGTCAGGCGGGCGAAGATCGGCATCGCGGAAAGGCCGATGGCGATCATCGCGTTCGTCAGGCTCGGGCCCAAAAACGCCCCCAGCGCGATCGCCATGATCAGGAACGGGCAGGCCAGCAGCGCCTCGATCACGCGCGAGATGACGCCGTCCCACATCTTCTGGAAGTAACCCGCCACCAGCCCCAGCGGTACGCCGATAACCACGGCAATCACCACAGACATACAGCCCGCCATCAGCGAGGTGCGCGCCCCCCAGATAATGCGGGATAGGATGTCTCGCCCCAGCTCGTCGGTGCCGAACCAGTACATCGCCGACGGCGCTTTGCGCACCGCCAGGAAGTTGGCTTTGACCGGGTCGAACGGGGCGATCCACGGCGCCAGCAGCGCCACCAGCACAAAGAATCCCACCACTGCCGCGCCAATGACCGCGCTTTTATTGGCGAGGAATTTTTTCAATACCCGGTTTTGCGCCCGCGGCAGTGCGGGCACAACGGTTTGTGTCGTCATTTCCGCCATCGTTAGCCTCGCATTTTCGGGTTGATAAGGACGTAAAGCACGTCGGCCAGCAGGTTGAGCATCAGGAAGCCGATGGCGACGATCAGCACCACGCCCTGCACCACCGCGTAATCACGGTTAAATACCGAATCGACGATCATCTTGCCGAAGCCCGGAATGGTGAACACCTGCTCGGTCAGCACCGCGCCGCCCAGCAGTTCGCCAAACAGCAGCGTGGTGAGGGTAATCACCGGCACCAGCGCGTTGCGAAAGGCGTGCTTTAAGATCACCGCCTTCGGCAGCAGCCCTTTCGCCCGCGCGGTGCGGATGTAGTCCGCCTTCAGTACCGCAATCATCGAGGCGCGGGTGTGGCGCATCAGCGTTGCCGCCAGGCCCGTTCCGAGCACGGACGCGGGCAGCAGCAGCGTGCGCAGGTTCTGGAGCGGATCTTCACTGAACGGCACGTAGCCGGACGCAGGGAGCCACTGCAGGTTTACCGAAAAGACCAGAATCAACAGGATCCCCAGCCAGAAGTGCGGGATCGAGATCCCCGAGATCGCCACGAAGTTCGCCCCGTGATCGACCCAGCTGTTTTTGTTCACCGCCGCGAGTATCCCCATGCTGATGCCAAACACCAGCGCGATAATCATCGCCAGCAGCGACAGCTCAAGCGTCACCGGTAGCTTGCTGGCAATCAGCTGCGTCACCGGCTCGTGCGTGCGTAAGGAGACGCCCAGATCGCCCTGCAGCGCCCGCGTCAGCCAGTGGAAATACTGCACCGGGATCGGGGCATCGAGGTTCAGCTCCGCACGCAGCTGAGCGATGACCGCCGGGTCGCGCTCCTCGCCTGCCATGGCGATCAGCGGGTCGCCGGGCAGCAGCTTTTGCAGCCCAAACACCATCATGCTCACCAGCAACAGCGTCGGGACGGCCAGCAGCAGACGTTTGCAAATCAGTTCCAGCATGGGCTCTCCTCAGGACACTTATTTCGCAAGCGTCAAACCGGCCAGACGCACGATGCCGTCCGGGTACGGCTTAAAGCCCTGCACGCTTTTATTCAGGCCAAAAATACGCGGCTCGAAGTAGAGGTAGGCAATCGGCATGTCGGTTTGCAGCTGCTTCACCACCTTGTCGTACAGCGGCTGGCGCGCGGCCTGGTCGGTACTCTGGCGCGCCTGGGTCAGCCACTCATCGACCTGCGCGTTGCTGTAGCGGCCGTCGTTCAGGGTGCCTTTGCTGTTGATAAAGCCGTAGATGCTGCCGTCCGGATCCGGGCGCCCCGACCAGCCGGAGAAGCTCAGCTGATAGTCCCCGCTCTGCTGGCGGTCCAGCAGCGTGGCGAATTCGGTCATCTGCAGGTTCAGGTTAAAGCCCGCCTCGGCGACCATCGCTTGGAGCACCTGCCCTACCTGCTGCGAGGTTGGGTTGTTCGGCACCAGCAGGTTGACGGTCAGCGGCGCGGTGACGCCTGCCGCTTTGAGCAGGGCTTTGGCTTTATCGACGTCACGCGGCGGGACCGGCAGGTTGACGTGATACGGACTCACCGTGGAAAACGCCTGGTTGGCTGGCGTATACAACCCTTCAAAGACCACCTGGTTTAGCGCATCGCGGTCGATGGCCTGAGAAAACGCCTCGCGTACTCGAGCGTCCTTGAACGGATCGTTGGCGGGCACCTTGCCGTTATTGATGTTGAAAGTGATGCCCTGATAGCCCAGACCGGTCACCTTCGCCAGCGCCAGCTTGCTGTCGGCTTCGACGGTTTTAACGTCGCTGGCGGCGATGCCTTCGGTCAGATCAAGATCGCCCGCGCGCAGGTTCGCGAGGCGCACGGAGGCATCCGGGATCGGCAGATAGATAATTTTGTCGAAGTGGTAGGCGTCTTTGTTCCAGTAGTTGTCGAAGCGGGTCAGAACGATGCGGTCCTGGGACACGCGGCTGTCGAATTTATACGGGCCGGAACAGACCGGATGGGCGGCAAAGTCAGGCTTTTTTGCCGCTTCAGGGGCCATCATGGCGCCCGCACGGTCGGTGAGCTGCATCAGCAGTGCCGCATCCGGCGTTTTCAGGTGCAGGGCAATCTGCATCGGACCGGTGACCTCGACCGATTCAACGGAGGAGATCTCGCTTTTACGCAGGGAGCCTTTTAAGGTCAGGGCGCGGTCGAGGTTGTATTTTGCTGCGGCGGCATCGAATTTCTCACCGTCGTGGAAGGTCACGCCTTCGCGCAGGTTGAGCGTCAGGGTTTTACCGTCGTCACTCCACGCCCAGTCTTTGGCCAGACCGGGGACGACCTTCAGGTTTTCATCCACATCCACCAGCCTGTCGCACAGGGAGGCAAAGACGAAGCGGCCATAGTAGGTGCGCGCCAGATGCGGGTCGAGCATGTCCGGGTCAGCCCCCAGGCCAATACGCAGCACGCTTTCAGAATGGGCGGGCAGCGCCGCGCCAAGCAACATAACACTTCCCAGTACGGTCAAAAGAGAATTACGCATTGTCATTATCATGAGTTCCTTGAAGGAAGGGACGAGTGAGTGGCCGCGTGTTCAAACAGCGCGCGGCGGCGCAGGAAAGCGGCGGATGGCGGAGCAATCTGGATAACGCTGCGATCGCGGTTAATTTCCTGCCAGCGGTGGCAGGCAACCTGACGTCCGCAGTCGAGCATCTGATTAATCGGCTCGACCTGGCGGCATTCATCGGTAACGTACGGGCAGCGGGTGTGGAAACGGCAGCCGGACGGCGGACTGGCCGGGTTGGGCAGATCCCCCTGCAGCAGCGGCGCATCGCGCTCAACGCCCGGCTGCATCTGCGGTGCAGACGCAATCAGCGCCTGGGTATAGGGGTGCAGCGGTGCGTCAAAAATCTCATCGACGGTGGCAAGCTCGACGATTTGCCCGAGGTACATGACCGCCACGCGGTCGCTCATGTGGCGGATCACCGCCAGACCGTGGGCGACAATCACCATCGTCAGACCCAGCTGGTGCTTCAGGCTTTCCAGTAAATTGACCACCTGCGCCTGCACCGACACATCCAGCGCGGATACCGGCTCATCGCCCAGCAGCAGCTTTGGTCCCGAGGCCAGCGCGCGCGCAATGCCGATACGCTGGCGCTGCCCGCCGGAAAACTCGTGCGGATAGCGCCCGGCCCAGGCGGCGGGCAGGCCCACGGTCTTAAGCAGTTCGGCAACGCGGTACTGCCGGTCCCCTTTCTTCATGTTCTGGTGCAGCCACAGCGGCTCACCGACGATCTGCTCCACCGTCATGCGCGGGTTCAGGGAGGCGAAGGGATCCTGAAAGATGATCTGCAGCTCGCGGCGGAGCTGATTGAGCCGCGCGCCCGAGGCGTGGGTGATCTCTTCCCCCTGATAAAACACGCGCCCTTCGCTGGCGGCCAGCAGGCGCAGCAGCAGGCGGCCAAGCGTGGATTTTCCGGAACCGGACTCGCCGACAATCGCCAGCGTTTCGCCCGGCATGACGGCAAGCGACACGCGATCGACCGCCGTGACGAACCGGGCCGGGGAAAAGAGTTTTTTCGGACCGGGGAAAAGCTTGCTGAGGTCCCGGGCTTCAAGAATGGGCGTGGTCATGCGGTCTCTCCCAGGGCAATGTGGTGTTCGAGCGGCACGCGGAAGCAGGCGACCTGATGGCCCGCGCCGAGCGTGGTGAGCTGCGGTTTTTCATCATGACAGCGCGACTGTGCAAACGGGCAGCGCGTCGCGAAACGGCAACCTTTCGGCATGGACTCCGGGAGCGGGACCGTTCCGGGAATAGTGGAAAGCGGGCCTTTGCGTGCCCCCAGCGAAGGGATCGAGCCCATCAGGCCGATGGTGTACGGGTGCTGCGGGTCGGCAAATATCGCCTCGACGCTTCCCTGCTCTACCACCTGTCCGGCATACATCACCGCCACCTGCTGCGCCACTTCGGCCACCACGCCTAAATCGTGGGTGATCATCAGCACCGCCGTGCCGGTTTCCTCTTTCAAGGTGTTGAGCAAGGCGAGGATTTGCGCCTGGATGGTGACGTCGAGCGCGGTGGTCGGCTCGTCGGCAATCAATAATTTAGGATGATTGATCAGCGCCATGGCAATCATCACGCGCTGGCGCATGCCGCCGGAAAGCTGGTGGGGATAGGCTTTCAATCGCATCTCTGCTGCCGGAATCTGCACTTTCTCGAGGATCTGCAGCGCGATCTTCATCGCCTCTGCGCGCGAGACGTCCTGATGACGCATAACCGCCTCGCTCAGCTGATCGCCCAGCGTAAACGCCGGATTGAGCGAGGTCATCGGCTCCTGGAAAATCATCGCCAGCTCGCTACCGCGCAGATCGGCATATTCCCGCGGCGAGAGCTTGCGCAGATCGTGGCGGCGAAACTGCATCTCCCCGCTGACGATCCGTGCGCTGGCGGGCAATAACCCCATCAGCGCCAGGGAGGTGATACTTTTCCCACAGCCGGATTCTCCCACCAGCGCCAGCGTTTCGCCGGCCCTGACGGTCAACGAGATACCGTCAAGCACGCTTACCGGCGAGCCCGCGAACGTAACGTTGAGGTTTTTTACTTGCAATACGGGCGTGGCGTCCTTAAAGGGGATTGTCGTCATGGCGTGAAGTCGTCCTCGAGGTGGATCGCCTGAATCAGGGCGGTTTGCAGGATGAGCAGGTGTTCGCGCATCGCGGTCGCGGCCTCGTTAGGCTGGCGATGGATAATGGCAGCCATGATCTTGTGATGGTGGTCGTTATAGCTATCGACACGCTCGGGGGTGCGTGCCAGCTCGCGCAGATGCTGCCAGCCCGGTTCACGCCGCACGGCATCAATGGCATCAAACAGGCCGAGCATCAGGCGATTACCAGCCGCTTCCGCAATGGCGCGGTGAAAGGCGCTATCCCACAGTTCGTTGAGATCGCGGTCATCCGGGCTGACCTTGTCGATGCGTTCCAGCATGCGCTGCATGAGCGCAAGGTTTTCCCTGGTGGCACGCAGTGCCGCAAGCCGGGCTAAGCCGGGTTCGAGCTGCAGACGAGCTTCCATCACTTCCAGAAGGTTGGTTTGCTGAACCAATCCCTGAAGGGCCAGCGGTTCAACGGGTGCAGCCGGGCCGATAAAGGTCCCTTTGCCCTGCTTACGCCAGATGCGCCCCTCTTCTTCCAGCACGTCCAGCGCGCGACGCACTTCACGTCGTCCTACGCCGAGTGTGTCCGACAGCTCACGTTCCGTGGGCAGCGGAGTGCCTGGTGTTGACTCGTGCTGGTTGATTAGCCCGCGCAGCTGTTCAAGCGCGGTGCTGGAATTTGCCAGAAACCGTGACGGTTTTTCCATATTGGTTCGCTCGCTTTCATCATTGCTTTATTTTTATTAACGATAAGTTATTGATATGGAATGAAGCTTATCGTGCTAATGATTAAGCAATAACCAAACCAATCTGCAATTGGTTCAGTATTTTTTTGCATAGCGGGTTATAAGCAGATGATTCTGTATGAATTCTTTTTTACAGAGAGACACAATCTGACTCGTGCCTGAATAGCCGGCGGTGGAAAAATGCACAAAAACAGTGCAAAGAATGCACTAATGATGTGCAATTGTTAATTAATTGCACTATTGATATTAACTTTTTGTTAACTACAAGTCAGAAGAGAGGGAATGGAATCACAGCTGGCTAAAAAGACGAAGGCCTGAATCATTTCTGATTCAGGCCTTCTGAATAGTGGCGGAACGGACGGGACTCGAACCCGCGACCCCCTGCGTGACAGGCAGGTATTCTAACCGACTGAACTACCGCTCCACTGTTCCCGTTTGGGGAACGAGGCGCATATTACGGTGCGCCTCCGATCTCGTCAACGCTTTTTCTCGCGCTTTGAATCGTTTGCTGCAAAAATCGCCCAAACGATGATTTTACAGGCATTCCGGCGTTTTTTCAGGCACGCCAGAGACAGCTGCCGCCCTTCTTCTGCACCAGATCAAGACGGGATTCATGATTAAGCAGCTCTTCATCACTGGCTAAAACAACCCGCAGCCGGCTTGCCTGACGGACGACACGCTGAATACCCGCTTCGCCCTGCGTTTGCTGCGACTCATTTTCCATACTGAACTTCATAGACGTCTGCCCACCGGTCATCGTCAGATAGACATCGGCGAGGATCTGGGCATCAAGCAACGCCCCGTGGAGCGTTCGTTTGGTATTATCTATCTCATAGCGCGAACACAGTGCATCCAGGCTGTTACGCTTGCCGGGGAACATTTTCCTCGCCAGCGCCAGACTGTCTGTCACCTTACAGAAGGTATTCGTCTTCGGGATATCACGATTAAGCTTGCTGAATTCATAATCCATAAAGCCGATATCGAACGAGGCGTTATGGATAACAAGCTCAGCGCCCCTGATGTATTCCAGGAATTCGTCAGCCACGTCCGCAAAAGTCGGCTTATCCAGCAAGAACTCATCGGCAATACCGTGAACGCCGAACGCTTCGGGATCCACCAGCCGATCGGGCTTGAGATAGACGTGGAAGTTGTTCCCCGTAAGACGACGGTTCACCACTTCAACGGCACCGATCTCAATGATCTTATGCCCTTCGTAGTGCGCGCCAATCTGGTTCATACCGGTGGTTTCGGTATCGAGGACGATCTGGCGAGTAATTGCAGTGCTCATAGCGGTCATTTATGTCAGACTTATCGTTTAACTGAACGTTTCAAATACAGGAAGTCTACCAGAGATGCGTAAACAGGTAGAAATTTTCACCGATGGATCTTGTCTCGGCAACCCGGGTCCCGGCGGCTACGGCGCGATTATGCGTTATCGCCAGCATGAAAAAACTTTTAGCGAAGGCTATTTTCTGACCACCAACAACCGGATGGAGCTCATGGCGGCCATTGTGGCGCTGGAGGCACTAAAAGAACATTGTGACGTGGTGTTAAGTACCGACAGCCAGTACGTTCGTCAGGGAATTACCCAGTGGATCCATAACTGGAAAAAACGCGGCTGGAAGACTGCCGATAAGAAACCGGTCAAGAACGTCGATCTCTGGAAACGGCTTGATGCCGCCCTGGGCCAGCACCAGATTAAGTGGGAGTGGGTTAAAGGGCACGCCGGTCATCCGGAAAACGAACGCTGTGACGAACTGGCGCGTGCGGCAGCCGCTAACCCTGCGCATGAGGACGCGGGCTATCAGCCTGAATCCTGATCAGGGCTTTCTGTACTGCCGCGTGGCGCCAACGGTCTGGCGGATCGGCGTTTTCGATTTGCTCTGCTTCATGGGATTAAGCGTAAGGGGAATGGTTCGCTTACGCGCGACGATAAACTGCATGCAGCCTAAGGCAGGCAAATGCGTGCTCAACAAGACGCCCCCCTGCCGCGCCCAGGGCAGCACCTGAAAACCGCCGTAGCAGAGCACTTCGAAGTTAAGCAGTGACAGCCAGTCGAGCTGGCGCATCATGGTGAACATCCGGCTGTTGTAAGGCGGCGTCCGGCGCAGCACCGGTACCAGCTTTCGCAGGCCCATCAGGCTCAGCGGGTTGAATCCGCTCAGCACCAGCCAGCCGTCATCAATCAGCACGCGATCGGCTTCGCGAAGCAGACGGTGCGGATCGCTGCACCAGGGTAACGTATGTGCGAGCAAACACGCATCAACGGATTTTTCCGCAAACGGCAGATGTAACGGGTCTGCTTTCACCTGAACCGGCGATCCGCCGAGAGAGACGTTCACCTGATGCGAGATAGCGCAGCTTTCGGTATTGATTTCCGCGCTGAGATTGCCAATCTTAAGCAGGTGAAAGCCATACATTTTCGCGAGCCAGGGCTTCAGCTGTTGCTCTAACGCCTCGCGATAGTATTCACCCCAGGGCAGTTCCGCCCAACGTTCCGGTGCTGCGACAGTCTGAGGTATCCTTGCCGGTTTCATCAACACACCCGCCACGCTATAAGAGGTAATGTATGAATCTTATCAGTATTTCTGCTTTTGAGGACAATTACATCTGGGTTTTGGTTGACGATGAACGTCGATGCGTCATTGTCGATCCCGGAGAATCCGCCCCCGTACTGCGCGCAATAGAAGAGAACGGCTGGCAGCCGGAAGCCATTCTTTTGACGCATCACCATAACGATCATACGGGCGGTGTACCTGAACTGCGTACCCATTTTCCGCATGTTGTGGTTTACGGACCGTCAGAGGCACAAGATAAGGGTGTCACGCAAGTAGTCGAAGAAGGCGAAAAAATCCTCATACGCGAGTGGGAGTTTTCCGTATTTGCCACACCGGGTCACACTTTGGGACATCTGTGTTTCTACAGTAAGCCTTATCTTTTTTGCGGTGACACGCTGTTCTCAGGGGGCTGCGGAAGGCTGTTTGAAGGAACACCAGCGCAAATGTATCAGTCTTTACAGAAGATTAACGTATTACCCGATGACACCGTTATTTGTTGCGCACATGAGTATACATTAGGAAATATGAAGTTTGCCGTCAGCCTGTTGCCTGAGGATCGGGCGATTCAGGATTATTATCACAAAGTGAAGGAGTTACGTGCAAAAAACCAAAACACACTCCCCGTAATTCTGAAAAACGAGCGCCAAATTAATTTATTTTTGCGAACAGATGATATTGATTTAATTAGCAAAATTAACCAAGAAACAAATTTGCAACAACCAGAACAGCGATTTGCATGGTTAAGGTCAAAGAAAGATAACTTCAGATAATTGCTGGTTGCCTTTTCAAAAATTCGCCGTTATCATCGCTCGTCTTTTAAGCAACTATTGACACACACATGAAGGCAAAAGCGATATTACTCGCCTCTGTCCTGCTTGTAGGTTGCCAGTCGCAGAACGGCAGCAACGTACAACAGCACGCACAGAGCCTTTCTGCAGCTGGTCAAGGGGAAGCAGGGAAGTTTACAAGTTCGGCGCGCTGGATGGACGATGGGACATCTTTCGCGCAGGAGCAAGACTTGTGGACCTCTATTGGCGACGAGCTAAAGATGGGAATTCCGGAAAACAGCCGGATTCGCGAACAGAAACAGAAGTATTTAAGTAATAAGAGCTATCTCCACGATGTAACGTTACGGGCAGAGCCGTATATGTACTGGATAGCCGGGCAAGTTAAGAAACGTAACATGCCTATGGAGCTGGTACTCCTACCCATAGTGGAGAGCGCTTTTGACCCACACGCGACGTCTGGCGCCAATGCCGCAGGCATTTGGCAGATCATTCCGAGCACCGGGCGAAACTATGGTCTGAAACAGACCCGCAACTATGATGCGCGTCGCGATGTTGTCGCTTCAACGACAGCCGCTCTCGACATGATGCAACGTCTGAACAAGATGTTTGACGGCGACTGGCTGTTAACGGTCGCAGCGTACAATAGCGGCGAAGGTCGTGTACTGAAGGCAATGAAAGCGAATAAAGCACGGGGTAAATCCACCGATTTTTGGTCGCTCTCACTGCCACAGGAAACAAAGATTTACGTACCGAAAATGCTGGCTTTGAGCGATATTCTCAAGAACAGCAAGCGTTACGGTGTACAACTGCCAACACCAGACGAAAGTCGTGCACTGGCGCGCGTTCGCCTCAGCAATCCGGTTGATATTCAACAGGTTGCTGATATGACGGGTATGTCGGTAAGTAAATTGAAAACCTTTAATGCTGGCGTTAAAGGCTCAACGCTGGGGGCGAGTGGCCCGCAGTATGTAATGGTTCCGCAGAAACATGCTGAGCAGTTACGTGAGTCTTTAGCTTCGGGTGAAATCGCCGCCGTTCAGTCAACGCTGATCGCGGATGCATCATCAGTTAACAGCCGCAGCTATAAGGTTCGTTCAGGTGATACGCTTTCGGGCATTGCGTCACGTCTTGGCGTGAATGCGAAAGATCTGCAGCAGTGGAATAACCTGCGCAGTTCAGGCCTGAAAGTGGGTCAAACTCTGACGGTGGGTGCAGGTAGCAGCGCACAGCGTCTCGCCAGCAACAGTGATAGCATAACCTATCGCGTGCGTAAGGGTGATTCGCTGTCCAGTATCGCAAAACGTCACGGCGTGAACATCAAAGATGTGATGCGCTGGAACAATGATACTGACAATCTGAAACCGGGCGACCAGCTGACGCTGTTTGTGAAGAACAGCGCAACGCCAGACTCCTGATAACACGACCGAAAGATAAAAAGGCACCGATTCCCCTCGGTGCCTTTTTTGTTTATCCCGCTTTTTGCGCTTCCGCCATGATGGTATCGCTGGTAAATGAACCATCGTCCTGCAGTTCAAAGTACGCCTTCACCTCTGCCGACGCACTCTCCTGATACAGCCTGATAGCCTGGCTTAATGCTTCCGGGGTGCGCATACGCGCAATCCACGAGCTAAACTCCAGCGGTAAACGGTCTGTGATTAACGAACGCGCGATCAGCCCCGCTTCCGTGATCAGCGATAACCACTCTCCGCTGGCGTAGTTTTGCACATGGGAGGTGTCGCGCAGCGCTTCCACCGTCTGCAGCCAGATATTACGTACCGGATGCCCAGGCGACATGACATCCATAATAATGAAGATGCCACCCGGCTTCAGAACGCGTTTGACTTCGCGTAATGCCTGGCCAACATCATGCCAGTGGTGCGCGGAATAACGGCTAATCACCACCTCAAACGAGGCATCATCAAAAGGTAAGGATTCGGCATAGCCCTGACGCGTATCAATGTTGTCCAGCCCCTTCGCTTTCGCCGCTTCAGCAACCACCTCCAGCATCTGGCTGGATAAGTCATATGCGGTTACGTGCGCCACCTGCTGCGCAGCCGTGAAGCTGGCATGCCCTGCCCCGCAGCCTAAATCCAGCACGTGCGCCTGCGGGAATGCCGACAGACGTTCACCGAGACGCACCAGATCGCGACCTGAAGCGTGCACGGCGCTGCTCAGAAAGGCATTTGCCTGAGAACCAAACTGTTTTTCTACGTTGTCATGATGGGAGTGTGTTGTTGTCATCGTACTGTCCTTTGTGGGTTAAAAATAGAAGGGCAGCACCCGCGCAGGTCTGCCCCACGGCAGACCTGACACACCATTATTTATCAGGTTTGCCGGGACTGAATTCGACTAGTAGAGGGTTATGATCGGAGGCGCGCGTCACCAGCACAGAGGCGTCGTGCACGCTTAAACCACGGTAGAAGACAAAATCGAGAGGACGACCAAAGGCTTTTTTGCGCTGGTCATCGCTAAAACGGACTTCACGCAGCGACATTTCGCGCGCAAAGCGGTACAGCGCATTCATGCGCGGGCGGCTCCAGGCATTGAAATCACCGGCCATAATGATCGGCCCACTGTGATGCGCAATCTGATCGCCGATCGGAAGTAACTGCTTACTATATACATCCACGCCCAGGCTGAAGTTTACCGCGTGGATATTCACGACCATCAGCATACGGGTATCCGGCAGTGGATAGACCGTCACCAGTGCCGATTTCGCCAGACGCAGGATAGGCTCGCGTTCGCGCAATGGACAACAATAGACCGGATGTGCTGCTGAAAGCGTCATCACCCCCGAGGGGTGCTGAGGCAGAACAAAGGCCGGTACCTGGTCGGCGGCAAGATAGTGAGTGGTGGCAAACCGGACCAGCTCAGGGGTGGTTTGCGCCTCCTGGAGCAGAACCAGGTGGGCATCTTTGCCAAAATTCTTGAGTACCGATAACCACTCCGCACGCTGCTGCTTAAAGATATTCCACACCAGTACGCGGATTTTTTCATCGCTGCTTAACGGTGTGCCGGCGGGTAATGCCTGACTGATGCTCGCAAACGACCCCGGAGGCAAGATCCTCTCCGCGGGCATTCCGGCAACATAACGCATGGCATAGGTATTTTTTCGCACTTTTGGAAACAGCCTCTGTAACATGAACCAGTCCGGAAAACGGACTGGTTCTAATGTTATAGGGACTTTAGGTCACACTTTCAACGCAATTTCTGAGAAACCGCTTTCCAGTTTTGTAAGCCAGCGCTTACTGATGTTACCCCAGCGCAACGCGGGCTGGCTTATCCAGACGTCCGCTCAGGCCAATCAGCAGGAAGGCGATCAGGACAATCACCGCGCCAATCCACGGGGTCTGGGTCAATCCGAAGTGCTCGACGGTTTGTCCGCCAATAATTGAACCCAACGCAATACCAATATTAAATGCGGCAATGTTCAGCCCCGATGCCACGTCCACCGCATTTGGCGTATAAAGCTCAGCTTTCTGTACAACGTAAACCTGAAGCCCTGGCACATTACCAAAAGCGAAGATCCCCATGACCAGTACCGTGACCAGCGCGGCGTACTGTATCGAGGCGGTGAACTGGAAAATCATCAGCAGAACAACCAGCGCGGCGAAGATGAATTTCAGCGCCGGTACCGCACCATGCTTATCCGCAAGCTTGCCGCCCCAGATATTGCCAATCGCAACGGAAATACCGTACCCCAGCAAGATCCAGCTCACGGCGTTGGGAGAGAAGCCCGCCAGGTCCTGCATCATCGGTGCCAGGAAGGTAAAAGCAGTGAATACGCCACCATAGCCCAGCGCCGTAACCGCGTAGATGATCAGCAAACGCGGATGCGTAAGTACCTTCAGCTGATCGCTCAAGCTAGCGCTGGCCCGGCCTGGAATATTCGACGGCACCAGCAGCAGGCTGGTCACCAGGGCAATGACGCCCAGTAGGGAGACGGCCAGGAACGTTTCACGCCAGCCGAAGTGTTGTCCGATAAACGTGCCCAACGGTACGCCCGTAACGAGTGCAACGGTCAACCCACCGAACATGATCGCAATGGCGGATGCCGCTTTCTCTTTGGGTACCAGGCTGGTTGCAATAGTAGAACCAATCGAGAAGAACACCCCGTGAGCAAGGCCGGTCAACAGCCGAGCGATGACCAGCGTGGTGTAGTCCGGCGCCTGCCAGGCCAGCACGTTGCCGGCGGTGAACAGCACCATCAGTGCAACTAACAGCTGCTTACGCGGGAAACGTCCTGTCAGGGCCGTCAGGACTGGCGCACCGACGGCAACGCCCAGGGCATAGATGGACACCAGCAATCCGGCGGAGGGCAGCGAGATCGCAAGCTGGTTAGCAATGGTGGGGACCAGCCCCACGATAACAAATTCGGTCGTGCCAATTGCGAAGGCACTGATCGTCAGGGCAAGTAGCGCCAGTGGCATAAAATACTCCGTATCATCAGGATTAAGATGACAGGCAGTATGCGCCAGTGCTTAAATAACAAAAATGGTCAAAATCTCAATAGAATTTTGCGGGTGGTGCAACAATGAAAGCAACGTCAGAAGAGCTGACAATCTTTGTCGCCGTGGTTGAAAGCGGCAGCTTTAGCCGCGCTGCCGAACAGCTGGGACAGGCTAACTCAGCCATCAGCCGCTCGGTAAAAAAGCTGGAGATGAAGCTTGGGGTGAGTCTGCTCAACCGAACGACGCGGCAGCTGAGCCTGACGGAGGAAGGTGAGCGTTATTTTCGCCGCGTGCAGTCGGTACTGCAGGAGATGGCCGCAGCAGAGACCGAGATTATGGAGACCCGCAGCACGCCGCGTGGGTTACTGCGCATTGATGCAGCCACGCCGGTTGTGCTGCACTTTCTGATGCCGCTAATCAAACCTTTCCGTGAACGCTATCCGGAGATGACGCTCTCTCTGGTCTCGTCCGAGACGTTTATTAACCTCATCGAGCGAAAGGTAGATGTGGCGATCCGGGCCGGAACGCTGACCGATTCAAGCCTGCGGGCCCGCCCGCTGTTTGCCAGCTACCGTAAAATTATCGCGTCGCCACAGTATATTGCTGAACATGGCAAACCGGAGACGGTTGAGGAGTTGAAACAGCATTTGTGCCTGGGCTTCACGGAACCCGTTTCGCTAAATACCTGGCCCGTCGCCTGCCCTGACGGTCAGTTGCATGAGATCACCTGCGGGTTGTCGTCCAACAGCGGGGAGACGCTGAAGCAATTGTGTCTTGAAGGCAACGGTATCGCCTGTTTGTCTGACTATATGATTGATAAGGAGATTGCGCGGGGTGAACTGGTAGAGCTGATGGCCGATAAACGCCTGCCAGTCGAAATGCCTTTTAGCGCGGTGTATTACAGCGACAGAGCGGTGAGTACGCGCATTCGTGCCTTTATCGATTTTCTGAGTGAACATATAAAAACAGCTCCCGGAGGAGCTGTGTGAGGGTTCAGGTTACAGAGGGTGGGTCAAACTTAATCCCAGTTTGGCGCTAAGCCTTCCGGGCTGACCAGGCGATCGTTGCACTCCAGGGCTGCGATCGCTTTTTTATCGTCAGCATCCAGATGAAGATCCGTTGCTAACAGGTTGCTCGCCAGGTTTTCACGCTTAGTGGATGATGGGATCACGGCATACCCTTCACCCATTGCCCATGCCAGAATGACCTGCGCAGCCGTCGCATTATGCTTCTCGGCGATACGGATAATCACCTCATCTTTCAGCGCCTTACCGTAGGCCAGCGTCATGTATGAGGTGATGTGGATCCCATGCTGTTTTGCCCAGTCCACCACTTTGCGGTTTTGCAGATATGGAGAGAGCTCAATCTGGTTGGTTGCAATATTTTCTGCGCCAACAGCAGCAATGGCTTTTTCCATCAGCGGGATCGTGAAGTTGGAGATCCCAATTTCGCGGGTTAAGCCCTGCTTTTTCGCTTCCAGCAGCGCCTGCATGAATTCTTCCACAGAGACGGCATCGTTCGGTGATGGCCAGTGGACCAGCGTCAGATCCACGTAGTCAGTACGCAGTTTTTTCAGGCTTTCTTTCAGGCTTGGGATCAGCTTGTCTTTGCTGAGATTCTCAATCCAGATTTTCGTGGTAATAAATAGCTCATTACGCGGCACACCGCTCTCTTCGAGAGCTTGTCCAACGGCAGCTTCGTTTTCATAGATCTGCGCCGTATCAACAGCACGATAGCCCAGTTCGAGTGCGGTTTTAACTGATGCGATAACAATGTCGTCTTTCAGGCGGAAAGTGCCCAAACCAAATGCAGGGAGAGTCATACTATTCCTCAATCATTATGTTCGTAAACTGAGGACGATTATCGCTGGCGGTGTTATAGAGAAAAAGATCGCAAAATGCAGAGGATTTTTGCTGATTTCGCAATAATTAAACGTCAGATAAGAAAAAAGCCCTGAGCGTTAGCTCAGGGCTTTTAATAAGTGGCGGAACGGACGGGACTCGAACCC
>NZ_KV787922.1:0-805 GCF_001807145.1 Enterobacter sp. HMSC16D10 | reverse complement strand
GTATGAACCGGAAACATGGGTAACACTTTAGACCGGATACATGGGTAACAGTTATAACTGGCATAGAAGAGGAGACTCGCTATGCCCTGGACTGAGACCCGACCTATGCAACGCCTTGATTTTATCCGTGCCTGCCATGCAGGTACGGACTCCTTCTCCGCTCTTTGCCGTCTTTTTGGTATCAGCCGCAAAACCGGCTACAAATGGCTTCAGCGTTTTGACCCTTCTGACCTGTCCTCTCTCTCTGACCGGTCGCGCGCACCACGCTCTCACTCCCGGACGGTTCCTGATGAGGTCGTCGGACACCTGACTGCCCTGCGTCAGAAACACCCTGACTGGGGCCCGAAAAAACTGCGGATGTGGCTCCTCAATCATCACGTCGATTTTACCGTTCCTGCTGCCAGCACTGTCGGCGATATCCTCAAGCGCGAAGGCCTGGTACCAGACAGAAAGAGAAAGCGCAGAACGCCGGGGAATCGCCGGCCCCTGACCAGCATCAGTGAAAACAATCAGGTCTGGAGCGCTGATTTTAAAGGCAAGTTCAGGCTGCTGAGCAGAGAGTACTGTCATCCCTTCACCCTGACCGACAACCACAGCCGGTATCTGCTGAGCTGCCGTGGAACGGACCGTGAGAGCGAGCCCTTCGTCAGGCACTGTCTGACGGAGGCGTTCCTGGAGTACGGTCTGCCGGACGTTCTGAGAACCGATAATGGTCAGCCCTTCGCAGGGACGGGTATCGCCGGGTTAAGTCGCCTTGCCGTCTGGCTGATAAAGCTGGGCGTCAGACCGGAGCGTATCCGGCGGG
>NZ_KV787921.1:0-1406 GCF_001807145.1 Enterobacter sp. HMSC16D10 | reverse complement strand
TTTGGATATCGAAAATTATTGTACTATAAGGACTTCCCCGGCATGTCAAAGCCGGTATTTATGGTTTCTGTCTGCTCTTCAGTAAAAATAAAGGGGAGAGACTGCGGTACTATAAACGGCCATGATGAATCGTCATCGATTCGGGCCCTGATGAAAGACGCGCGTGAGGTTCTTGTTCGTTAAGCGGATACGTATATCCTGTACAATAGCCAGATAGGCCTCACGGGGTCTAACCCTTTATCATCAACGAATTGCAGGTCAGATGGTTATACAGCTTCGAGCTTTAGTTGACTGAGTACAGCCGGAAATCATCACCGTAATGTAGTGATGCCCAACACAGCCGCGCATTTTTGGCGGCGATGGCCACAACAGCCCGCCAGTACCCTCTGCGCTCAACCAACATACAAACCCAACGGCTGAATGAGTCAGTCCTTTTCCCGGCGCCAATAAGCACTGAACGAGCCCCCTGAACCAGAAGCGTTCGCAGATACGAATCACCGGCTTTTGTGATCCTGCCGAGTTTCGACTTTCCCCCGCTGCTGTATTGTGATGGCGTCAGCCCCAGCCAGGCTGCCAGTTGACGTCCATTTTTAAAATCATGTGCATTACCGATACTGGCGACCAGTGCACAGGCCGTTGTGGGACCAACGCCCTTTAGCTCCATCAGCCGCTGACTGCGATGATCTGTTTTGGCTATGTGGGACAAAATTCGGTCATATTCAGTGATGTTAGCTTCAATGCGATCAACGTGTTCCATCAAATCATCAACACATTGCTGAACCTGAAGCGGTAAAGAGCTCTTCTGCACAGAAACCATGTGGCGCAGGGCATCAGCACTTTGTGGCGCGATGACACCGAATTCAGATATCAATCCTCGCAGACGATTATACGTTGCTGTTTTCTCTTCGATAAAACCCTGACGGGTACGATGTAAACACTGCATGGCCTGCTGGCTTTCGTCTTTCACTGGTACGAACCGCATATGCGGACGACGAACAGCTTCACAGATAGCCTGAGCATCAGCTGCATCATTTTTTCCTGATTTTCCGGCCATACGATAAGGCGATACAAACTTAGCAGCCATCAGACGTGGCTCATGACCATACTGCCGAAACAATCTTGCCCAGTAGTGAGCCCCGGAGCATGCTTCCATCCCGATAACACAGGGAGGCAAACTTGCAATTAACTCAGGAAGTGCAGCACGCGATACTTTAGGCTTAACCAGAACAGTTCTACCATTTTGATCAACACCGTGAACAGCAAACACATTTTTAGCAAGATCGATACCGACAGTCGTGATAGTCATAACGAATTCCTCCGGGACGATGTGTACCCCATGATTGCACAAGAGTTAATCAGGCGCATAATCAGGGGAAGTCCCTTCCATTCGTTAAGGTCGTTTTTTG
>NZ_KV787920.1:0-11372 GCF_001807145.1 Enterobacter sp. HMSC16D10 | reverse complement strand
AAAAACAAACAGCAAATTAACGTTAATTTATTAATCCCTGCGGGAGTCTATCTCCTGCTGGAGATACCTCCCGTTATTTCTGGAGGTATCCATGAACAAATTCCAAGACTTTAAGTTGGTTTATCGTCAAGGTGGTCGTCGCTTAGAGCGTGTCTTTAAGGACACTCTTTACGCGAATGTGAAGCGTGTCGCTGACTCGTTTCCTCCGACCGTTCTTTGGCGCATTCAGCCAGCGTAAAACTCGGAACCTTAAAGCTCGGCTTTGGCCGTGACCTTTCAATAACCCATGCGGGTACACTTCCCCGCACGGGGTAGGTGTACCCATTAACTTTGGAGTACACCTTATGAACCAAGTAGCTAAATTGGACCTCGCCCAAATCCGTCAACAAGCCATCAATGATGGTCTGCTGGTGGACCAATCTTCCATCGGTAAACAAGCTGGTTTCCTGACCAATGTGGCAGTGACCCCGGCAATTGTCGATGGAGTATTTGGTGCAGATGGTAAGCACTCGGTAGAAGACTTCCTTTTCATGTTTTTGCAGCTTTGTGTTGCTCAAACAAAGGTCGCTTTTACCGACAACAAGAATTGGGGAAAGATTCGTCTTTATTACCCCATGCCCACTGTAGATGGCTTTTTCAAACCCACTGAGGTTGTGATTAAGTCAGATCCTGTAACCGCAGATGTCACAATCATGATGGCCTCGGAAGATGGCACTCATTTGTGCTTGTGATATTCACAAAATTCGCCTCCGTTTCGGGGGCGACCTTTTTAAACCCCTCGCCGGGGAGTTCTCCCCGGCTGGGGAGCCTCCTTGGCACATTCTCCCGGTGTCGGGGTTTCCTTAAAACCCTGGCGACGGGGGTTTAAGGAAGCCTCGATGCTGGGGTTCACGCTAAGGAGAAAACCTATGTCTTACTACAAAGCTGACACCGTTCGTGAAGCTGCAAACGGAAACTGGCTATTCATCCTGGCGGCCCTAGCGCCCCATCTTGAACCAGCTCTCCGTAAACCTGGTCGTCATGTTTCTTGTCCTATCCACGGCGGGAAAGATGGCTTCCGACTGTTCAAGGATGCCCACCTGACTGGTGGCGGCGTATGCAATACATGCGGTGCCAATCATGATGGTTTTGAGCTGCTGATGTGGCTCAATAACTGGGACTTTAAACAGTGCCTGAGCGAGGTTGGTGATTATCTGGGCGTTGAGAAAGAGCAACCCCAGTATCAACAAGCCGCTGCACCGACACGAGCTCCTGTCCAGGCCAAAGCGCCTGTTCAGCAAGAGCCTATGAAGGTGAATAACAAGGTTCTCGATTCCAAGAATCGTAAAAAATCCATTGCCGGTACTCTGATTGCCCACGGTAAAGCTCCTTATGAGCATAACGAAGACAACGAGCTCAGCTACTTTGCCTTCATCCGTGACAAGAGCGGTTTGGAACGCACCATCTGGGGCGTGGATCTTGAAAGAGCCATTGGTGAAAGTGAAGCCAAGTATGGGGATGAGATCGTCATGACAAACCTCGGGCGCGAGCCTGTAACTGTCGTCGTTGAAGTTAAGGACGAGCAGGGGAATGTTGTGAGAGAACAACCTATGCAAACGCATCGCAACACCTGGCTGGTGGAACGTCGCGGCGCTACGGTAACGCAGTTCCGCGCTCGCTCGAACGGTGGTGTTGAGCCGGTGAGTCACCATGTTGAGTCGGCCCCTGTGGTCAACCGCACGGTAGAAGCTCCGGCACCGCAAGTACAACATGCGGCCACACAACCGGAAGAGCAAAGCAGCGAAAACAAGCCGAAAGTTGTTCCGATGTTTCGTGAACAACCTAAGCCTTGGCTGCTTGAGCTCCAAGAAGAAATGGAGAAGAGAATGGAGCGCGAACGCGCTTACAGTGCTCGTCTCCGTGAGAAAATCGAGAAGGTATGGAACGAGTGTTTGCCGTTCTCCAGTCATGTGACTGAGCCAATGCGTCTGTACTTCAAAAACCGCGAGCTTCTGTTCAAGGTTGATGAAGTAGAAAAAACAGACTGTCTGCGGTTCAATCCGGCTATGGCCTACTACGACGAAGATGGCAATGAAGTTGGGAAATTCCCGGCTATCGTCTGCGCTATCCGAGATGTGGAAGGCAACCTGGTAACGCTCCACCGCACCTATCTCACCCAAAACGGTAAAAAAGCCAAGGTCGGCAACGCCAAGAAGATGATGCCCATTCCTGACGGTTTGGATGTCAATGGCGCGGCCATCCGCCTCGGTGAACCGACTGAGGGTATCCTGGGTGTTGCAGAAGGGCTGGAAACAGCCCTGTCAGCTTATCGAGTCACTCAAATCCCGGTTTGGTCAACGGTCAATGCGACCCTGATGGAGTCCTTCGAGGTTCCAGAAGGTGTTCACACCGTACTGATCTGGGCTGACAAAGATAAGTCTGTGACTGGTGAGAAGTCAGCGAACGTGCTGAAAGCCAAGCTGGAGAAGCGCGGCATTCGTGTGTACGTCCTGCTGCCTAAACTCCCGATCCCGCCCAGAGCGAAAGGGATTGACTGGAACGATGTCCTGATGAGTCAGGGAAGCCTCGGTTTCCCGAATGCTCGCTACCTGCGCGATTTCATTGCGAGAAGGAGAGCTGAGTATGGCCGTCATTGATGTCTCGAAGGTTGATACAACGCCTGGTAACGACGCGGTGTGCCCCTTTTCTCCCCCTGAGGGGTGGGAGGGGGACTCTGCGGCCTACGTTGAGCTTATGCGGTCTCGGTATCGTCATCTGATGCACGGCCAGAGAATGATGGTGACAGCCTCCTTCGCAAGAAGGGAGCCTATCCAAGTTACTGGCCCGTTTGCTGATGAAGCGACGAAGATCATTAACTCAATGAAGATGAACAAGGCGAAGCCAACAGCTTTGTCTGCCTAAAACTTTAACCCTGAGGGGGTGTTCATGCCCTCTCGGGCATGATTCGCCTCCTCTTCAACTATGGAGGTAATCATGAAAAAGTTTTTGCGTATTAAGACGTGGTTTGTGCGTCTTTTCTCTCCTGACAAGAAGACTCTGGGAGCTATCGGTGAAGACCTGCGTAAGGTCGCCGTAACAGCCATCGGTGTCGGTATTGTAGGATTGGCTGTATCTGGGGACACTATAACCGTCAAAGAAGCCGGTTTGGTGTTGGTCATTGGGGTTATCCTGTGGATCTATGGTATAATCTTAACCAAGGTCAGCAATTCCTAAGGGGGTCAAATGGACGCTTTCACATTAGGCATGTTGGGGTTGCTCATTTTTTTCACTGTCGTCACTGGCGGCAGTCTGTATCTCTACCATGAGAAACAGAAGGAAAAAAAGCATCACAACGCCTAAAGAGTAACTGCGATAATGAACGTAAAGGCCAGCAATAGCTGGCCTTTTTTTATACTTGCAGTTTGAAGTGTTACATGTCACGATGAAGTTGGTGTGACATGTAACGGTAAAGGTGTTTTTTTGAAAGTATCCAATGAAGATGCTCAGGCTACGGCGATCTATCTCCTCAGAGCTGCTTCGCGCCCAGCTTTCTGGCGTGACGTCCCATTCGATAAGAAACTTGAAGCCGTGGACAGCCTGAACAGCATGGGGCGATCACCATCAGAACTCACTGAATGGATTAATAAATATCTGACAGCAGAGCAAATCAATAAACTCGGGACATCAATTAGGCAACGTCGCAGAAGGGGATATGGTGTTGGTAAAAGCATAACTATAAGCGATAAAGCCCACAGGATTTTGAAGCGGTTGGCAGAAGTCGATGGTTGCAATTTGTCAGAAGTGATAGAGAAACGCCTAGCCCGAGCTTATAAAAATACTTGGGACCACAAATAGAGTGGCACTAGGGGTTGCATTTTTAAAACCCGTGGTAGCATCTAAATGAACCCTAACGAATAGGGGTGCTGGCGGCGATGCCGACCATTATCCCGATAATGGAGAAATAGACCATGATGACACTGACTACTGTCTCGAAGAAAACTTCTAATAATTCAGCCCTTGTATTCTGGCGCGTTGGTACAAAACGGAAAGGCATCCTTGATGTTCGTATTGATTTTGACAACGAGGAGGCAGATCTTTTGGCTGAGCTCGTAGCCATTCGCTATCTGGCGCTGGACAAACAGGTTTTTTGCAGAGAGCCAGGTGCTGGTGCTGGTTACAAGCTGGTGGTATCCAAAGGTGCGATTAAAAAGCTGGCGCTGGGCAAATCCACCAAGGAGTTTGCATTCAAGTTTGCGGCTTGCCTCACTGGACGTTTAAAGGGCGCTACTATTGAAGTTTCGCAGAGCATGGAGTTTATGGATGAGCCGGGTGAGGGCAACGTTGAGCTCCTCGATGTGGACAAGCAAGCCTATACTCAAACCCATGACGAAATCTCTACACCGGCCATTGGTCCCGTCCTTGTTACTCAACATGCCATCGATCAGTATCAGGCCCGGATAACCTCTGGAGACCCTAAAAAACCGTGGGCCTCACTCGTTGGTCGCCTCCAGCATCCAGAGTTACAGGTTCAACCCTTTGACGAGAAAGTGGCTCGCCATAAAGCCAGAAAGTATGGCCGCGTAGATAACGTGGAAGTCTGGGGCCATAGAGATTCCAAGTTCAAGTACCTGATGGTGATCAACGACGACAACCAAAAACGTGTTCTTGTCACAGTGTTTGAGCGAAATGAGTAACCTGCTTCTCATTTGTTCTGAATACACAACCTCTCCAAATCACGTATTCATACCCTAAAAGGGCAAAAACGCAGTCGTTGATAACGACTCTCCCACCTGAAAATAGCTCCAGCATAAAAACTGGAGCTGTAAATGAGATCGAGACCTTCCCTTTTACTGATGCGAAACCTGCGGTCATTGGCCGTTGTGGTGCTCGCAACTTTGCCATGCGTTGCTTTTGCACAATGGCGGGTTGTAGCCGTGAGCACCGAAGTAGACAAAATGCGCTTCAACACCATCATAGACGCGCATTCCTTCATGAAGAATTATCGCTCTGGTGAGGAGCAAGGGAAGGGAACGCCAGTTGGGGATGCGCTTTATCCGGTTGCCAGTTATGGTGATGGCCGTTATGTCTCCAGGATCTGTTTTAAGTATCTAGGTGCTACTGGCGATTATGACCCCACTACCTGCACTGGCGACCCAGCTACGGTCTACTGGCGCTCAACCTATGTTCTGCCGGGTGAGATGGATAAAACACCGTTCCTGGACAGGGATCTCGGCTTACCAACAACGACCATGTGTGTAGGGAACCCTATCCATCTTGGCACCGGCAACAAGTTCCAGGCTGAACTGGATTATCAAAGCGGAGGCTCCGACCCTTTCACATTCACCAGATACTACAATAGCCACCTTCCTGATGAAGAGCTCGGCGGCTGGCGGCATACCTACTCGCGGAGCGTCGAGGTCAACGCCTCGAAGTACGGTGAGAACATGGTTGTCCTGCACCGGCCAGAAGGGCAACAACTCGCGTTCTACAACTCGTCCTCTGTCTGGGTGCCAACATGGAAAACCGATGATACCTTGACGAAGGATGCTACCGGCTGGCGTTACACTCAATCTGACGGGGTAGTCGAGGCCTATGATGAAACCGGACGACTGACCGGCATCGAGAAGCCCAACGGCAATCACATCACCCTGAGCTATCTGAACGGAGAGCTATCCTCGATCACTGACGGCTTTGGCCGCAACATCCAGTTCCAGCATCAAGATGGCCGCATGGTCAGTGTCACCGATCCTGCTGGTGGCAGTATTCAGTACCAGTACAACAGCGCTGGCAAGCTGGCGGAAGTGATCTACCAGGACAATACGAGCCGCAGCTATCTCTACGATGACCCGAATGCACCGGGTTTGCTCTCTGGGCTGGTGGACGAGAACGGCAACCGTTTCGCCACATGGGGATATGATGCTCAGGGGATGGCAGTTCTAAGTGAACACGCCGGGGGCGCAGAGAAGACTCAGGTAAGCTACAACGCTGACGGAAGCGTCTCTGTCACCAACGCCCTCGGCCACGTTCAGCGATATACCTACAGCCGTCACAACGGGATGCTCAAGCCTGATGTTGTTGAGGGTGCGCCGTGTACCGGCTTTGTGGGAGGCAAGGAAACCTACGTCTACGACAGCAAAGGCCTCGTCTCCAGCATTACAGATCGTGCTGGACAGAAGCGCACGTTCACCCATAACGACCGGGGATTGGAAACCACCCAGATAGACCAGGATGGGGGCAAGGTTACGACCGACTGGCTTCCTTCCAAGTCGCTCCCTGCAAAAATCACGGAACCAACCAGGATCACTGAGCTTACCTACGACACTCATCTCCGGGTGATAAGCCGCAAGGTCACAGATCGCAGCTCGGGCGCTTCCCGGACATGGACCTACACCTATGCCCCTGTTGGTACAGGAAAGCCGAGCCTGTTGGCCTCGGTTGATGGTCCGCGCACCGACGTCAGCGATGTTACGACATTTGACTACGATGACCAGGGCAACCTGATCCGGACAACAAACGCGCTGGGGCAGGTGATGCAGTTTGGTGACTACGACGCGAACGGTCGCGCCGGGACCATTCAGGGCGTCAACGGTGTAACCCAAACCCTCACCTATGACGCCAGAGGAAGACTTGTCAGCTCCACTGGACCAGAAGGAACCACGGCCTACAACTATGATGCTGTGGGCCTCCTGAGCTCGCTGACTAAGCCAAATGGTGCAACCGTCAGCTATGAGTACGACGCTGCACATCGGCTGGTGGCGGAAACAGATGCACAGGGCAACCGGCGCGAGCTTGAGCTCAATGACCTCGGGAACCCAGTAGAAGAGCGACTGCTCGATGCGCTGGGCCAGACCCGTTGGATAGAGCGCCGGATCTTCAACGAAATCGGCTGGCTCTCCAGTGTCTCCGACGCCTATAGCAATCAGTCATCGTTTTCCTACGATGTGGTGGCAAACCTGATACAGGAGACCAGTCCCTCTGGTAACACACACTCCTACAAGTACGACGGCTTCCATCACCGGACACAAACGACCGATCCACTCGGGAAGGTCACGCAGGTGCTCTACAAGGATACCGGCGATGTTTACCGTGTCTCCGACCCTCGTTCGCGCCTGACCTACTACAGCTACAACGGCTTTGGCGAAGTGACTCAGGTCCGGAGCCCGGACACCGGCACCACCGACATTACCTATGACGAAGCCGGTAACGTGGCAACGCGCAAGACGGCCAAGGGACAAACCACAAGCTACAGCTACGACGCGCTGAACCGGATCATCGAGGCATCCAGCGGTGTCTCTGGCGAATCGCCAATTCTGTACGGGTACGACGAAGCAACCTCACCATACGGCATGGGCCGCTTGACCTCAGTCGATGATGGCAACGGTGTCCGGAGATATGGCTATACACCCGAAGGATGGTTGGCTTACGAGACCTGGGAAACCCACGGGCAGAGCCTTACTACCCAGTACCAATACGATGGTGCAGGCCTCATCACGAAGATCACGTATCCCAGTGGTCGTGAGGTTTCCTACACCCGTGATTTAGCCGGTGACGTCATCGAGGTGGCAACGACACAAGCAGGCACCACAACAAGCCTGGCAAGCCAGATCGAGCGAGCGCCCTTTGGCCCCGTCACCAGTATGGTCAGATGGAACGGCATTTCAGAAAGTCGCTCTTTGGATCTCAATTACCGAGTCACCGGCATCGACGCTACTAGAGTGCATTCGCTGGTCTATCGGTACACGCCAGACTCGTTGATTTCAGCCATAGACGACAATCTCAGCTCATCAGTCAATCAGTCACTCGGTTATGACGCGGTTGGCCGCATCACCTCTGCTGAGGGGCTCTATGGCGTTTTGGGCTATGGCTATGACGCCACCGGCAACAGGACCTCGATCACGACCGATGGCCTGAGCCAAAGCTACACCATCAACTACATGAACAACTGGCTGGTGAAGACTGGGCAAACCTCCAGAAGCTATGACGCCAATGGCAACCTGACGAAGCAGGGGGCGGATACCTTCACCTATGACAGCCAGAACCGGCTGGTGGCCGCAACGGTCGCTGGAGTGACAGCAGCTTACACCTACAACCATCTGGATCAGCGTGTAACTAAGACCCTAAACGGCCAGACCCGCCTACTGATTTACGGCTTGGCAGGAAACCTCATCGAGGAGCTGGACGCAGCCACTGGAGACGTGCTGGCGGAGTATATCTGGCTCGATGGCACCCCCTTGAGCTTTGCTCAGTCAGGACAGACCTATCAAGTCCACGTCGATCATCTGGGCACCCCGAAGGCGCTAACCGACGCCAGCGGCCAAGTGGTTTGGAAGGCGAGCTACAGCCCGTTCGGTAAGGCCAGCATCACCACTCAGGGGCCGACCTTCAATTTGCGGTTCCCAGGACAGTATTACGACGCGGAGACCGGGCTCCACTACAACTGGCGGCGTTACTACGACCCGAATACCGGGCGTTACATCACCAGTGACCCGATTGGGCTGGCTGGTGGGATTAACACCTATGCCTATGCGCTGAGCAACCCGATAGGCAATGCAGATCCAACAGGGGAGTTTGTGCCGCTTCTTCTGGGGGCTTATGTTGCCATAGACTTTGCCTTGAGCGCTTGGGACGCCTATGACACCTTCAAGACCATCACCAGTGATTGTGCGACCTCAAGAGAAAAGTGGATTTCCGGGGGGCTTTTTGCTGCTGGGATTATCCTGCCTGGCAACTATAAGGCGCTAGGGAATGTTGCGGAACGCGCTTTTAAAAATACGGCTGATGATTTTGTAGACCTAGCCAGTTCCCAGAGACGTAAGCATATTCTTGATGGTGACGCCACTGGTGGAGGGCATCGAGCAGGAACAGGCAAGCCTGGAAAAAGTGAGTTTCCTCAAAGTTGGTCTGATGAAAAAATTATGCACGTCATTTCCGATATAGCTACCGATCCAAATGTTTCTCGAAAGGCTGGGCGCGGTGGTAGGACTATTGCAGAGGCAGTTAAAGAAGGTATTAATGTTCGTGTAATACAAGAATCTAATGGTGATATTGTTTCAGGTTTTCCAACAAACGTACCAAGGAATCCAAAATGAAAAATGAATATAGAGAAATTGAATCCACGCTAGATCTTTTGCTTATGGTGCTGTCTGATTCGTTTTCTGAATCTGAAAGTATAGAAGTGCAAGAATTTATTGATGTGGGTGAGTATGGAATCGCACTAGAAACTATCATTGACATTATTAATGAAGAGTCAAAGAACATAACAAATGAAGCTGAGTTTCTGATTGAAAAAGCAGGGAGGATAATGAATATGGATACTACATCCATTGTAGATAAGATTTCAAAACATATAGATAAATAATAAGATGAAAAAAACCGGTTTAAAATATAGAGCAGTATATCTGCTTGGATTTCCGTTAGCTGGAGCCTTTATAGGAATTGCAGTGTTCGCTTTATTAAATTATGTGAATGGGCCTCTAAGCAAATTCGCCTTATATCTGTCCGTTGGTGTTTGGGGGGGGTATGGAGTGTTCTCAGGAATCTATGGATACTTAAATCTAAGGAAAATATTAAAGTTAAAGAGAGCTAATGAGGAATCCAGGGATTAAATACGGCTCACATGGTTCTGCTATTGGCGCAGCATTGGGGACGGCTTATGGAAATCAATAACTGGTTTGATTTTATTATATACACAATTTATTTCTTTGGGGTTGTGATAGTTATCCTTCCTACTGGGGTTATCTTTCTTTGGTTGACATTGAAAAATCTAGTCAAAATGAGAGCCCCGAGATACGAAAAAAAGCACTACAAGTATTTCTCTGCAAGAAATAGATTTGAAGTGTGTGTTGCAGGTGTTTTTTCTGTGGCTTTTTCTGTTTGGTATCTGTTTTTTGCCAAAGGGGGAAATCTGTTTCTTTATCCGTCAGAGGTAATGAGATTTTTTTCAGGCGGATGATAGTGTGGATCAGGCTCTGGCGTTGGCCCAGCCGCCGCCAGCGGCCAAGTGTTTGGAAGGCGAGCCATCATAGAGTCAGTAGAGAGAGATACTTTTGGAAATCAATAGTATTATGATTGGTACAAATGAGTTGTAGCTCCATATTTTAAAGGGGGATTTCAGAGAAATGAAGAATAAGAAGGTAATAACTTTGATAATGGCCGCAGCCGCATCATGCTCGTCAGTCTATGCCGCGACATTACCGACCAGTGAGGTAGACGCATACATACTTGCGATGAACACCATGTCACCTATCACTGCAAAGTACACCATCCAGTACAAGCAAGCGGTTGAGCAGAAATGCAATACAGCCCTGAGCGTTGAGCAGCTCAACTCAAAGGCATTCACCAATGTTGTCCAGGCAATGGTGAGTAGTGAGACCGTCGATAGAATGGGGCTTGATGCTGCTGGTGGATCACTCCAGGATACCCTGTCTGTGATCGGCAAGAACGTCACATGCAGTGACCTGAACGCGCCATTTAAAGCACTCTTGGATGATAAGGACTTCACCAGAAAGCATCAGCACCTATCGAAGGTGCTGCATACTTGGAATGAAGTTGTTTCTCAAAGCAAACCCTAAGTAACAAAAAGGAGCCTAACTGGCTCCTTTTTTAATGGGGATGATGTTACGTTCGTGGACGTTATTTTCACTCGGGATATGTAACGTTGAAAAAGGCGTACCGACAAGAGAGTGGTCACATAGCTCTCCATAATAGATGAGCGACAAAATCTCTTGCTCGTTGATTTTTCCCACCTTAAAAAGGTAATTGATTATTGCTGTATCCAGTAGGTCGTGACACCCATTAAGCAGATCCACGATATTGGCCGCAGCTTCATTTTCCTCTCCGTCATCTCGACCGGCTAATACTGATTCAACCCAAGCCTCAAGGCTCGGATGTCCCTCAGCGAGCTCTATTTGACGGCACTCGTTCTCGATCAACCCTGTGATTGCTTCGTTGAGCGTTCCGCCATAAGTCGGCATGTTGAGAACAACTCCAAATCCGGGGATTTCTTTTTGGATTGGCTTCGCATCCTTGGGAGCTGATTTCAGCCACAGGAAAAACCAGATCCCAGAGCTTATGTCTTCCGGCTTGACCTGGTTGGCCGCAAGGAATTTGGAAACCTCGTTACAGATGATGCCATCTGGCGCTGCCATCTCGTAAATACCCGCCATCAGATCTTCAAGGCTCTTATACATATTATCTCTCGCACCTGTACATGATGTTTTCACTATCGTTGTTAAGCGTTTTTTCAGCAAGTATGTTCCAGCGAGACATCTTATACCATTCCATCCAAATCTGTAAAATTACCGTATTACCGTAATTATGATAATTACGGTAAATAAATTTGAGTTCCTCTTGCTGTTGTTCTACTTATTAAAATGTATCTTTGAAAAAGTAGA
>NZ_KV787917.1:0-34397 GCF_001807145.1 Enterobacter sp. HMSC16D10 | reverse complement strand
AACCGACCGGGCTGTTTGTGAAGTGATTCACATCTGCCGTGTCGATGGAGGCGCATTATAGGGAGTTCGCGAACGACCGCAACCGAAAAGTTGCAAAAAAATGACTGACTGCTGCATTCCCCAGCAAAACCCCGCCTTATACCCATTTATGCACAAAGTTATCCACAATTCTGCACGGATCCCAATGCGATCCCACGAATTGAGCGGGAAGATCAACTATACTGGCGGCAAATACTCTTCTCTGTTCAGGCCGCTTCATGACCACACAACGCCTCATCCGTGACTGGCGTCTCCCTACCGCTGGGTTGATGCTGCTGGCAATGTTTTTTGCCGGTTTTACCCTGCATACGCACTGGAACACCTTTATCCAGTGGTGTCTTGCCTCGCAAATTACCCTGCACCGGTATCTGGTGATGTACCTGCTGCAGCTGAATAACCATCAGTACAGCGGCGGGTTATGGCTGTTAACGGGCGCTTTCCTTTATGGTGTGCTTCACGCCGTCGGACCCGGGCACGGAAAATTCATTGTGACGACCTATCTGACCACCAATAAGGAAAGCGAGCTGGCCGCCCGGGTCGTCCCTTTCCTGGGCAGCCTGATGCAGGGCGTCAGCGCCATTCTGTTTGTCTTTATCCTGGCGGTAGGGTTTAACCTCGCCTCAGGGGATATCAGTACCAGCCGCTGGTATGTGGAGAAGGTCAGCGCAGTGCTTATTGGCGCATTCGGCGCATTCGTCATTTACCAGGCGCTGAAGAGCCTGCGCCCACGCAGGATAGCAGTGTCCGCCATTAAGCCTCTTCACCAGCACGATGAACACTGTGGCTGCGGTCATCACGGCGTAGGTGCAGACCTGACGCAGGGCGACTGGAAACCCCGTCTGGGCGTGATACTGGCGATTGGCGCACGCCCGTGCAGCGGGGCGATCATGATTCTGATGTTTTCGAACGCGCTGGGCATTGTTACCTGGGGGATGGCCGCAGTCATGACCATGTCGCTGGGAACCGCTCTTTCTATTATGGGGCTTTCACTGGCTGTACGTTACGCCCGCGAACGCACGGTGGCCTGGTTCGGAGAAAGCGCCTCGTTAAAATGGCTGGTGCCGACCGTCAAAATAGCCGGAGGGATAGTCCTGATCCTGTTCGCGACGGTGCTGTTCCTGACGGTGATCCCCATCAGCGCCAATGGCGACTACATCGCCGCAGGATGCTAATAAAAGAAAACCCGCCAGCGGCGGGTTTTTTGTTACTCGTTGATGCGTGGATGCTGATCCACCAGTCGTGAACGTTTTTTCTGCAGCTCTTCAATCTCGGCGTCAATATCCTCAATCTTCTGCTCTACATTATCGTAGTGCTCACGGAGGATCTCTTTCGCTTCCTGGATATCCGATGCCGCAGGCGTTGCGCCTTTCAGAGGGCGATTCGCCGTCTCCTTCATAGTAATACCGGTAATCAAACCAATCACCGCGATCACCATCAGGTAATAAGCAGGCATCATCAGGTTCTGCGTGCTCTCCACCAGCGAGGCGGCAAGCGTCGGGGTCAGACCGGCAATCAGCACCGAGATGTTGAAGGCCGCGGCCAGCGCGCTGTAGCGAATATGGGTCGGGAACATCGCGGGCAGCGTTGAGGCCATCACCCCGATAAAGCAGTTAAGGATCACCGCCAGCATCAGCAGACCGGCAAAAATCAGCCCCAGTACATTACTGTTGATCAGAATAAATGCCGGGATGGCGAGGGCAAACAGCGCAACGCTTCCCAGAATAATGAACGGTCGACGACCAAAGCGGTCACTCAACAGGCCCATAATCGGCTGCACAAACAGCATACCCACCATGATGGCGATAATGATCAGCACACCGTGATCTTCCGAGTAGTGCAGGTTATGCGACAGATAGCTCGGCATGTAGGTCAGCAGCATGTAATAGGTCACGTTGGTGGAGATCACCAGACCGATACAGACCAGCAGGCTTCGCCAGTGCTTAGTGGCAATCTCTTTGAACGATACCTTCGGACCGTCCTGCAGCCCTTCGCGGTCACCCTGCTCCAGCTTATCAACGTGCTGCTGGAACGCAGGCGTCTCTTCAAGCGCATGACGCAGGTAGAGACCAATGATCCCCAGCGGCAGTGCCAGGAAGAATGGGATACGCCAGCCCCAGTCGAGGAAGTTCTCTTCCCCCACCACGGTTGAAATCAGGACCACCACACCCGCGCCCAGGACAAAACCGGCAATGGAGCCGAAGTCCAGCCAGCTTCCCATAAACCCGCGCTTACGGTCAGGAGAATACTCGGCAACGAAGATCGAGGCGCCAGTATATTCACCGCCCACGGAGAAGCCCTGTGCCATCTTACAGATCAGCAGCAGAATCGGTGCCCAAATGCCGATAGTGGCGTAAGACGGTATAAGGCCGATACAGAATGTACTGATCGACATAATGACGATGGTGATAGCCAGGATCTTCTGACGACCATATTTATCACCGAGCATACCGAAGAACAGACCACCCAGCGGGCGAATCAGGAAGGGAACGGAAAACGTACCCAGTGCCGCAATCATCTGCAGGCTGGGATCGGCCCCGGGGAAAAACACTTTACCTAACGCATAGGCCACAAAGCCGTAGACACCAAAATCGAACCATTCCATCGCATTACCGAGCGAGGCTGCGGTAATCGCTTTACGCAGTTTGGCGTCATCAATAATGGTGACGTCGCGAAGCGTGATGGGTTTAATCTTTTTCCTTCTCAGCATAGCTATCCTCGTTGACTCGGCCCTGTCTGTTTCACAGTCCAGTGTGCGTTCTGTGAACCATGGGATCCGCTCCATGCGAATCGCCTTATTCAAGCGTAGCAGGTTTACTTACATTGACGTTTTACGTCGATACAACCGAACCTGTTGACGCCTGCCTGGGCAGTTAATGACCTTTTTACCCTACCAGCGTTTATATTTGTGATCAACTTCACACATATTTCAGCTTCAGGTCAACTCAGTCCAGTATTTGTCAATCAGTGCAAATAAGCCCTTTCTCATCCCCGCCTCATGAGCTCTCTCACGCACGTCATGAGTTCTTTCGCAACAAAAAACAAACCACGTTTACTCACATTCAATTTACATAAATTTTCTTCATCAGGAAGCCGCCGATAGTTTTACATTGAATATGTGACAAAGTTAACTAAAACGATGTTTTATTTTGATTGAATCAATATTCCAATGATCGCATGATAAATCCGAATACAGCATTTCATGTGTTTTCTAAGAAAGTTAATCGAGAGAAAACATTTATTTTCCTGGCATGGTAATCGAGAAATACCCCTCAAAAACAAATGCCAATCAATTGAATTTATTGACTAATTTTTAACACCGAACGCCCGTCCTGCGGGGTCAGATGTGAGGATTGTCCATGAAGATTAAAGCCACGATAGAACGCATACCCGGCGGTATGATGCTGGTTCCGCTGGTGCTGGGCGCCATCCTGAATACCCTTGCCCCTGATACCGGGGCATATTTCGGTGGTTTCACAAAAGGCATGATAACGGGCACGGTTCCAATTCTTGCCGTCTGGTTTTTTTGTATCGGTGCATCCATTAATTTGCGGGCGACCGGTACCGTATTACGGAAATCCGGCACGCTGGTAATAACCAAAATAGCGGTAGCCTGGGCGGTGGCGATGATATGCGCGATGTTCATCCCGGAGAATGGAATTCAGACCGGGTTCTTCGCGGGGTTATCGGTGCTGGCGATTGTCTCCGCGATGGATATGACTAACGGCGGATTGTACGCCAGCCTGATGAACCAGTACGGGACGAAAGAAGAGTCCGGCGCATTTGTCTTGATGTCTCTCGAATCAGGCCCGCTGATGACGATGCTGATCCTGGGGTCAGCTGGCCTGGCCTCTTTTGAACCCCACCACTTTGTCGGCGCAATCCTGCCCTTCCTGATCGGCTTTGCCCTTGGCAACCTCGATCACGATCTGCGTGATTTCTTCAGCAAAGCCACGCCGGTGCTGATCCCGTTCTTCGGCTTTGCGCTGGGGAACACCATCAACCTGAAGGTTATCCTTGATACCGGCCTGCTGGGTATTGTGCTGGGTGTCGCCGTAATCGTCATTACCGGTATTCCGCTGATCGTTGCCGACCGCGTGATCGGGGGAGGAAACGGCACGGCGGGCGTCGCCGCCTCTTCAGCCGCAGGCGCTGCCGTCGCCAACCCGGTGATTATTGCCCAGATTAACCCGGCCTTCGAACCGGTAGCCGCTTCAGCGACGGCGCTGGTTGCCGCCAGCGTGATTGTCACTGCGCTACTGGTGCCGATCATCACGGCGCTATATGCGAAACGCTACGCCAATGCCCCCGAGCAGAATATCGAACGAGAAGCGGTCGAACTCCGCCATTAACACACCGTACCAAACCATCCCCTCTTCCCTGCGGGGAGAGGGTGAGGGGTAAGGGATTTACCCAAAAATCTCTTCCACCATCCCGTCCACCAGCCGTTTTGCCGAACAGAGCCTCGGCATCCCCAGTGCGACGGTCTGCCAGTTTTGCGTCACTGACCAGCTCACCGGATGCTTATCCGCCTGACACCAGTCCCCCAGCCAGCCCAGCATGTCTTTATGATCGATCGATCCGGGAGAAGCAGGCGCTGTCAGCCACTGGTGATAAAAATGGCGGGTCGTGGGTGAGGCATTAATGCCCTGCGCCAGATAGTTAGCCGCCATGCTGCGCAGGTTATCCTTAAGCATGGCCGCCACATCTTCTTTCGCGAGGCGGCAAGCGTCGCCAAATGCTCCCCAGCGCAGCTCTTCCAGAACGATAAAACAGCGCCCGGCCAGCGACCAGCCATCATAATGTCCGGCCCGCCAGCGGGTAAAAATTTGCTCACTGTGCTCACCCGCCTGCACCGTTAGCCCGCGCTGGGTCAGCGCCTTTTCTTTCCAGGCTGCGCGTTGGGTAAAATGAGACACGAGATCGGCGTACTGCTGCGTCAGTCCGGGAGACTGCAGGGTGCGCGGGTGAGTCTGCTGACGCAGCGCAATCAGCTTCTCTGCCATCAGCGTCAGCGCGAGATGGCCCGGATCAAGCATCCCGGCCAGCTTTTCCGCCAGCCCCAGGCGCAGCGCCGCATTTTCATTGAGCATCCCCGCCATCGCCCAGGGGCGTAGCCGGGTATGCGTCATGATTTCCTGCGTCAAACGCTCGCGAAACTGCAGCTGCTGTGGTCCCAGGCGAGGATGACGCGCCGCGTCTCCCCCCTGCACCAGATCGACCATAAATTTTGGATTAATACACTCCAGCGTTCGCCCGGGGCCGTCCAGTAGTGGTGTTGTCATGGTTGCTCTGCCGCGAATAGAGTTTGAATATCATCGCGTAACAGTCGGGTATCTTCCTGTATCCACGTCGCAGTAGTGATGCTTTGCTTCAACAACTGGCAGAGCGCTCGGGTTGAGTGCTCATTTTGCTGACGCACTGCGAGGCTATCACGCAAGCTTTCCTGTAACCCGGTCAGGCACAACGAAAATTCTGCAAAGAACGTCGCCATTCCTGCCGTAACAGAGACATCGACCTGCGCGGACAAAGCTTTACGTATTTGTTCACAAAACTGATCAATATGTTGCTTAAATTTGTCATGTAGCTGCGCAATGTCGATAACATAGCGCGTGCGCGTTTCCACATACTCGTCCCAGCCCCAGCCAGGATTATTGAGCCAGCGAGAGACCGTTTCGCGCATGCTTCTCCCGCCGGAAGGCGGGGCGGCCTGGCTGTCGTCCTGCGCAATCGCATCGTTAAACAGCGCTCGCGTATTGAAGTTAAGCTGGCTTGCCTGAAACGCCGGGAAGCTGATCCGCGCCCGAAAACCCGCATGGCTCAGATGCTCTTTAATACGCGTTTCAATGGGACGCATGGCTTCGTTAAGAGAACGCGCCAGCGTGGACTCCAGCTGATCGAAGCGTAACGCCAGCTCCCGGCCGATCTTCGTCTGGGCATCCAGCATAACCCGCTCGCAGGAGGCGCGTAATTTACTCAGCGCAATCTGCGCCTGCCCTTCATCATCCAGCACCAGCTGCTTCACCCTCTCACCGCGAAGTTGCTGCCGTTCGGTGCCTGCCGAATCAAGAATCGGGGGCGTGCTGAACACCTGGTCAATCGCCTGGTGAAGCGCGGTTTTTTGGGATCCCATAAAGTCCGCGGTGGCGTTCAGCGCTTCCTCAACCTCGTGTTTCACCTCATCGCTCACCACGCGCTGACGCGTCTGCAAAAGCGCCATGTCCTCTTCCAGACGTGCGATATTCAGCTCCAGCGCCTCAAAGGCCACCGTCAGACCCTGATAGCGGAAATCGAGATACTCTCGGGCGTTTTGCGCGTAGTTGAGAAGCTTATGCGAGGCCGAACGCAGCGCGTAGAGCGAGGCATTGGCATAGGCGGCGTAAATCAGTTTCCGTATCGGTTGCTCGAAGAGCGAATCTTCCCAGAGCAAATCGGCAGAATGTCGGATATGGTCGATATCGTCCAGGTCCGCCGTACGCCAGCGACGTCCGAGTGCGGCTTCGGCAAAATCCTGCACCCAGGGTTGCTCCTGATGATCCGGCAGTCGTCCATGCGAACTTAGCTCATAGCGCGCGCGGTTCGCCAGATACGCCCACATGGACGACACGGGGTAAATCTGGCCAGGCGAAATATTGCCTTTCATTAAGGCGCCGGAGATCATCGCCCGAATCTGTTCTTCATCATCGCTATTGCGATCTTTCTGATCGAATTTATTGACCAGCGCATACAGCGGCACCGATTTTCCCGCCGCGGAAATCGCCTGGCGGACTTCTTCATCAGAAATGGATTTAAGCTGGGTATAATCCATCACGGCCAGCACCGCCGATGCGCGGGACAACTGCTCGCTGAGCATTTTTTGCAGATGTGGCTGTCCGGCCTCGTTCGGCCCGGGCGTATCGAGCAGCGTCAGCTGCCCGAGGTGGGCATCCAGGCCCGCAAGATGCACGAACTCCACTTCAATGACCGGGATATGTTCAATAGCCGTATATTCAGAGAACGGAAACTCCACACCCAGCGCCTGGGAAAGTCTCACCAGATCGTTGAGGCTTTTCAGACAATGAAATATCGGCTGCGCGCCCAGGTGATGCTTCTCAAACGCTTCCCCTTTTTCAATGCGCTCCAGCAGCGTATTCATGTCTTTATCAATTTCCAGACGCTGAGCCAGCTTCCCGCGGTCGTAATCACAGAGCTGTTTCTGAAGCAGTTGGATCAATTCATCAATCGGGGAGGCATGAGAGAAATGCAGCACCGGTTCCTTCTGACCCGGCGTGTGGCGAATCAACGTCGGAAGCGCCGTCATTGGACGATTGCGGTTCGGCAACACTTCGGTACCCACAATCGCATTAATGGTGGTCGATTTCCCCGCTTTCATGGTGCCAACAATGGCCAGGACCATTTCCAGCCGGGTTATTTTGCGTAATTCATTATTCAGCATCGCCTGCTGGGCGTCGACACCGCGCGCGCTAAAATGCAAAGGTAAAACGTTGTTTGTTTCGCCAGTAATAGCAGCCTCTGTGCTCTCCAGCATCTCAGTGGGCATTGATTTCAACGTATCAAGATTTTGCAGGGCAAGCTGTAACAAACGCTCGGCTTCCTGGCTTAATTCAAAAATGGTCTGTGTGTGCATGATAAAAGCCTTTCCTTAACGCAAATTTATTACTTTTATTAAGCCACTGGTTTTTATTATGTTGTTCAGGCTTATATGATCACGTGTGGAAAACATGTTCGCCGAAATATAACTGATTGAAGATAATCAGGAATAATTCCCTATCCTTGCATGGCGTGTAGAACTCTTCTCCAGGCCTGATAGCCAAAAGAAAAAAGCGTAGCCCATTTTTAAGAAACTTCAGGATATATCACCATTATTTACCCACCTAAAAAGAGAGGTAATGCACCACTGCCATAAGATATGTATGGCAGCAAAGTCCGGAGATAAATAACAATGTGTCGCTTCACCTTATCCGAAATGGCAGAGCGTAGCAATTTGCTGCAATAAAATATTCGATATATTTATCGTCATTTCTTCCCACCGTGTTAATGGACATAAGCTTCGCGTAACTGACTGACAGAACGTGTCACTCCCGATACGCTTTTTAGCTTTTTTAATTCACAATATCACCGACAACGGTGTGGATTTGCGCTATACTTGCCGCCTTTTTCGGCACCCTGCCGTCATTTAGCTGGCACTTTCCAGCGCGTTTACACTTTCGAGGATACCGATATGTCTCTCCCACACTGCCCAAAATGCAATTCTGAATACACCTATGAAGATAATGGCATGTTCATCTGCCCGGAATGCGCTCATGAATGGAATGATGCCGAGCCGGCTCAGGATGCTGATGCGCTCATCGTAAAAGATGCGAACGGCAATCTGCTGGCAGACGGTGACAGCGTTACCGTCGTTAAGGACCTGAAGGTGAAAGGCAGTTCTTCTATGCTGAAAATCGGCACCAAAGTGAAGAATATCCGTCTGGTTGAAGGCGATCACAATATCGACTGCAAAATTGACGGCTTCGGTCCAATGAAACTGAAATCTGAGTTCGTGAAAAAGAACTGATTTTTCACCTGTACGCCCGGTAAGCGAAGCGCCTCCGGGCGCTTTTGCCGGATGCGCTACGCTTATCCGGCCTACAAAAAAAGAACTAAACTTAACGGGCTTTTCTTACGTGAGGTAAAGATTATGCCGTTAAGTCCCTACATCTCTTTCGCCGGCAACTGCGCTGAGGCCACCGCCTTTTACCAGCAAGCCGTCGGCGCAGAACTTCTCTATAAAATTACCTTCGGCGAAATGCCAAAAAGCGATAACAGCGAAGAAGGCTGTCCGTCCGGTATGCAGTTTCCGGATTCGGCTATCGCCCACTCCAACGTCCGCATTGCGGGCAGCGATATCATGATGAGCGACGGGATGCCGCCCGGCAGCAACGCGCAGTACGCGGGCTTTACGCTGGTTCTCGACACCCAGAACGTCAATGAAGGCAAGCGCTGGTTCGACAACCTCGCCGCGGGCGGGAACATCGACATGGCGTGGCAGGAGACCTTCTGGGCGCACGGTTTCGGTAAAGTCACCGACAAATACGGCGTGCCGTGGATGATTAACGTCGTCAAGCAACAAACGTCGTAGGCAGAACACGCGCAGCGCAGCCGGCAACAGCGCCCGGTGGCGCTGCGCTGACCGGGCCTACGGTGATTGTCATCAAACTCCGCTCAACTCTTCAAACTCCCGCAACCTGCGCTTAACCCAAATGTCACATTGATGCGCCAGCATGAGGCCACATTTATCGTGAGGCCCCGCACATGCAAACTGTCATCCGCGTCGAGAAACTGAGCAAGACCTTCAATCACAACAAGGCTTTGCATGCCGTTGATCTGACCGTCCGGCAGGGCGACATGGTGGCGCTTCTCGGGCCTTCCGGCTCGGGTAAATCCACCCTTCTGCGCCATTTGAGCGGGCTTATCACCGGCGATAAAACGCCGGAAAGCCACGTCGAGCTGCTGGGCAATACCGTGCAGCGCGCCGGGCGTCTGGCGAGCGATATCCGCAAGAGCCGCGCCCAGACGGGCTACATCTTCCAGCAGTTTAACCTGGTAAACCGCCTGACGGTGCTGGAGAACGTGCTGATTGGCGCGCTCGGCAGCACCCCGTTCTGGCGCACCTGTCTGCGCTGGTTCACCCCTTCCCAGAAGCAGGAAGCTTTACAGGCGCTGACCCGCGTCGGCATGGCGCATTTCGCCCACCAGCGCGTCTCCACCCTGTCCGGTGGACAACAGCAGCGCGTGGCGATTGCGCGCGCGCTGATGCAAAAAGCGCAAATCATTCTTGCTGACGAACCCATCGCCTCGCTGGACCCGGAGTCCGCCCGCATCGTGATGGAGACCCTGCGCGACATTAACCAGAACGACGGCATTACCGTGGTGGTCACGCTGCATCAGGTGGATTACGCCCTGCGCTACTGCGAACGCATCGTCGCCCTGCGTCAGGGGCACGTGTTCTTTGATGGCGCGAGCCATCAGTTTGATAACGAACGTTTTGACCATCTCTACCGCAGCATTAACCGCGTCGAAGAGAACGCGCAGGCTGCTTAAATAAACCCGATCCGAGGAAAGTACATGAGCTACAAAGCCGTTGCCGCGCTGGCCTTTACCAGCATGTTCAGCCTCAGCACCCTGTTAAGCCCGGCGTATGCGGAAGAGCAGGAAAAAGCGCTGAACTTCGGCATTATTTCGACGGAATCACAGCAGAACCTGAAACCTCAGTGGGAACCGTTCCTGAAAGATATGGAAACCAAGCTGGGGATCAAAGTGAACGCCTTCTTCGCCCCGGACTACGCGGGCATCATCCAGGGGATGCGCTTTAATAAAGTGGACATCGCCTGGTACGGCAACCTCTCCGCCATGGAAGCGGTGGACCGCGCGAACGGCCAGGTCTTTGCCCAGACCGTCGCGGCAGATGGCTCCCCGGGCTACTGGAGCGTGCTGATCGTCAACAAAGACAGCCCGATCAACAACCTCAACGACATGCTCGCCAAACGCAAAGAGCTGACCTTCGGCAACGGCGATCCGAACTCCACCTCGGGTTACCTGGTCCCTGGCTACTACGTCTTCGCCAAAAACAACGCCTCCGCCAGCGACTTCAAGCGCACGGTAAACGCCAGCCATGAAACCAACGCTCTGGCCGTGGCCAACAAGCAGGTGGACGTTGCCACCAACAACACCGAGAACCTCGACAAGCTGAAGACCTCCGCACCGGACAAGCTGAAAGAGCTGAAGGTTATCTGGAAATCCCCGCTGATCCCCGGCGACCCGATTGTGTGGCGTAAAAACCTGTCCGAAAGCACCAAGGACAAGGTGTACGACTTCTTTATGACCTATGGCAAAACGCCGGAAGAGAAAGCGGTCCTCGAACGTCTGGGCTGGGCACCGTTCCGCCCGTCAAGCGACCTGCAGCTGGTCCCGATTCGCCAGCTGGCGCTGTTTAAAGAGATGCAGGGCGTGAAGGACAACAAAGGCCTGAAGGACGAGGAGAAGACCAGCAAAGTGGCCGCGATTCAGGCTCAGCTTGAAGACCTCGACCGCCTGACCGCCGCGCTCGGCGCGATGACCAGCGTGAATAAAGCGGTGCAGTAACGCGTTTCGCCCGGTGGCGCTGCGCTTACCGGGCCTACATTTTGGATCGTAGGCCGGATAAGCGTAGCGCCATCCGGCACACAAAGACCTGCGGAGTAACACATGCAAACCATCACCCTCCCGCCGCCGAAGCGCAGCTGGTTCTCGCTCATAAGCTGGGCCATCCTGCTGGCGGTGCTGGTTATCTCCTGGAAGGGCGCGGAAATGGATCCGCTGCTGCTCTTCAAAGACGCGGGCAATATGGCGACCTTCGCTGCCGACTTCTTCCCGCCGGACTTCAGCCAGTGGCAGGACTACCTCAGTGAAATGGCGGTCACCCTGCAAATCGCCGTCTGGGGCACCGCGCTGGCCGTTATTCTCTCCATTCCGTTTGGCCTGATGAGCGCTGAAAACATCGTGCCGTGGTGGATATACCAGCCCATGCGCCGCCTGATGGACGCCTGTCGGGCGATCAACGAAATGGTCTTTGCGATGCTGTTCGTGGTCGCCGTCGGCCTCGGTCCGTTCGCGGGCGTCATGGCGCTGTTCATTCACACCACCGGCGTGCTCTCCAAGCTGCTTTCCGAGGCGGTTGAAGCCATCGAGCCCGGCCCGGTGGAAGGCATCCGCGCGACCGGCGCCAATAAAATCGAAGAGATCCTCTACGGCGTCCTGCCGCAGGTGATGCCGCTCCTGATCTCCTACTCCCTGTACCGCTTTGAGTCCAACGTCCGCTCCGCCACCGTCGTCGGCATGGTCGGCGCAGGCGGGATTGGCGTCACCCTGTGGGAAGCGATTCGCGGTTTCCAGTTCCAGCAAACCTGCGCCCTGATGGTGCTCATCATCGTCACCGTCAGCCTGCTGGATTTCCTCTCTCAACGTTTGCGTAAGCACTTCATCTGAGAAGCGAGGCTTTGTTTTCTATGCACTTATCCAGACATCCGACCAGTTTCCCCACCCGCTGGCAAGAGATCGCGGCAAAGCTCGAAGTGGAGCTTCGCACGCACTACCGCTGCGGAGACTACCTTCCTGCCGAGCAGCAGCTTGCCGACCGCTATGAGGTGAACCGACACACCCTGCGCCGCGCCATTGACCAGCTGGTCGAGCGCGGCTGGGTCCAGCGCCGTCAGGGCGTGGGCGTGCTGGTGCTGATGCGCCCGTTCGACTACCCGCTTAACGCCCAGGCGCGCTTTAGCCAGAACCTGCTGGATCAGGGCAGCCACCCGACCAGCGAAAAGCTGCTCTCGGTGCTGCGTCCGGCCTCCAGCCACGTGGCGGACGCGCTGGGTATTCAGGAGGGCGACAACGTCATCCACCTGCGCACGCTGCGCCGGGTCAACGGCGTCGCGGTGTGCCAGATCGATCACTACTTCGCGGACCTCACCCTCTGGCCGGTGCTGCAGAATTTCTCCAGCGGATCGCTGCATGATTTTCTCCAGAATGCGACAGGCATTGCGCTGAAACGCACCCAGACGCGCATCAGCGCCCGCCGCGCGCAGGCGAAAGAGAGCAAGGTGCTGGAGATCCCCAATATGGCCCCGCTGCTCTGCGTGCGCACCCTCAACCACCGTGACGGCGAGATAGACGCGACGGAATACTCCGTCAGCCTGACTCGCGCCGACATGATCGAATTCACCATGGAGCACTGAATGCACTTCGACACCGCCACCCGACAGCGCTGGATGCGCGTGCTGGCCCACAGCCAGCCTGCTGCGCTCTCTGCCCGCATGAACGCCCTCAGCCTGGCTCCCGGGTACGACCTCCTCCGCGCGCCGGAGATCGGCCTCGTTCAGATCCAGGCGCGCATGGGCGGTACCGGCGAGCGCTTTTTCGCCGGGGACGCCACCCTCACCCGCGCAGCGATCCGCCTGCACAGCGGCACGCTGGGCTACGGCTACGTGCTGGGGCGTGATAAAGCCCACGCCGAGCGCTGCGCGGTCATCGACGCGCTTTTACAGGAACCACCGCATTTCCAGACGCTGATGGAAACCCTTATTTCCCCGCTGGAGGCCGACCGCGCCGCGCGTCTTGCCGCGCGTCAGGCCGAAGTGAATACCAGCCGGGTCGACTTCTTTACGCTCGTTCGTGGAGACAACGCATGACGCTTCAACCCGCTTTTACCCTGGCCGTCCAGGATGCCCAACACAGTTTCCGTCGCCTGCTGAAGGCCATGAGCGAGCCGGGCGTGATTGTCTCGCTGCACCAGCTCTCTCAGGGCTGGCTGCCGCTGAACCTGGCGACAACCAGCGTGCTGCTGACGCTTGCCGATAACGATACCCCGGTATGGCTTTCGGGCGCGCTGTCGAACGATATCGCCAACCAGAACCTGCGTTTTCACACCGGCGCCCCGCTTGTTGAACAGCCGCAGCAGGCAATCTTTGCCGTGGCCGACGAACAAATCAGCCATGAACAGCTGAATGCCCTAAGCGAAGGCACCGCCGTCGCCCCGGAAACCAGCGCCACGCTGATTTTGCAGGTCGCCAGCCTGAGCGGCGGTCGCATGCTGCGCCTGACGGGCGCAGGCATCGCCGACGAGCGCATGGTCGCGCCGCAGCTGCCGGAGTGCATCATTCACGAGCTGACCGAGCGCCCGCACCCGTTCCCGCTGGGCATTGACCTGATCCTGACCTGCGGCGAGCGCCTGCTGGCCATCCCGCGGACCACCCACGTGGAGGTGTGCTGATGTACGTTGCCGTCAAAGGGGGCGAGAAGGCCATCGCCGCCGCCCATGCGCTGCAGGCGCACAGACGACGGGGTGATGAACAGCTTCCTGAGCTGAGCGTCGCCCAGATTGAACAGCAGCTCAATCTCGCCGTCGATCGGGTGATGACCGAGGGCGGTATCGCCGACCGCGAGCTGGCGGCGCTGGCCCTCAAGCAGGCCAGCGGCGATAACGTGGAAGCCATCTTCCTGCTGCGCGCCTACCGCACCACGCTGGCGAAGCTGGCGGTCAGCGAACCCATCAACACGGCGGAGATGCGCCTGGAGCGCCGCATTTCTGCCGTTTATAAAGACATTCCCGGCGGCCAGCGGCTCGGCCCTACCTATGACTACACCCATCGCCTGCTGGATTTTACCCTGCTGGCGAACGACGAGGCGCCACGACTCAGTACCTCTGACGCCGAACAGGAACCGTCTCCGCACGTCTTCAGCCTGCTGGCGAAACAGGGTCTGGCGAAGGCGGAAGCGGATTCCGGCGCGCAGCCGGATGACATCACCCGCACGCCGCCGGTTTACCCGTGCTCGCGTTCGTCCCGCCTGCAGCAGCTGATGCGCGGCGACGAGGGCTATCTGCTGGCGCTGGCCTACTCCACCCAGCGTGGCTACGGGCGCAACCACCCGTTTGCCGCCGAAATTCGCAGCGGCTATATCGACGTCGAAATCGTGCCGGAAGAGCTGGGTTTTGCCGTAAACGTCGGCGAACTGCTGATGACCGAGTGTGAAATGGTGAACGGTTTTGTCGCGCCCGAAAATGAAGACCCGCACTTTACCCGCGGCTACGGGCTGGTGTTTGGCCTCGGCGAACGCAAGGCGATGGCCATGGCGCTGGTCGACCGCGCCCTGCAGGCACCGGACTACGGCGAGCACGTTGCTGGCCCGGCGCAGGACGAAGAGTTTGTGCTGGCCCACGCGGATAACGTCGAGGCCGCGGGCTTCGTCTCGCACCTCAAGCTGCCGCACTACGTCGATTTCCAGGCCGAACTGGAACTGCTGAAACGCCTGCAACGGGAGCGCAAACATGGCTAACTTAAGCGGCTACAACTTTGCCTATCTGGATGAGCAAACCAAACGCATGATCCGGCGCGCCATCTTAAAAGCGGTGGCGATTCCTGGCTATCAGGTGCCGTTCGGCGGCCGAGAAATGCCGATGCCCTACGGCTGGGGGACGGGCGGCATCCAGATTACCGCCAGCGTGATCGGCGAGGCGGACGTGTTGAAAGTCATCGACCAGGGCGCGGACGACACCACCAACGCCGTATCGATCCGCACCTTCTTTCAGCGGGTAACGGGCGTCGCGACCACCGAAAAAACCGAAGACGCGACGCTGATCCAGACCCGCCACCGCATTCCGGAAACCCCGCTCACGGAAGATCAGATTTTGATTTTTCAGGTGCCGATCCCGGAGCCACTGCGCTTTATCGAGCCGCGCGAAACCGAAACCCGCACCATGCACGCGCTGGAAGAGTACGGCGTGATGCAGGTGAAGCTGTATGAGGATATCGCCCGCTTCGGCCATATCGCCACCACCTACGCCTACCCGGTGAAGGTGAACGGCCGCTACGTGATGGACCCGTCGCCGATACCAAAATTCGATAATCCGAAGATGGACATGATGCCCGCCCTGCAGCTGTTCGGTGCCGGACGTGAAAAACGCATCTACGCCGTACCGCCGTACACCCGTGTAGAGAGTCTCGATTTTGACGATCACCCGTTTACGGTGCAGGAGTGGGACGAGCCGTGCGCCATCTGCGGATCCAAACACAGCTACCTGGACGAAGTGGTGCTGGACGACACGGGCAAACGGATGTTTGTCTGCTCCGACACCGATTTCTGCCGCCAACAGAGCGAGGCGAACGGCCAATGAAACCGCTGCTTTCGGTAAATCACCTGACCCACCTGTATGCGCCGGGCAAAGGCTTCAGCGACGTGTCGTTCGAGCTGTGGCCGGGCGAAGTGTTGGGGATCGTCGGCGAGTCCGGCTCCGGCAAAACCACTCTGCTGAAATCCATCTCCGCGCGCCTGACGCCGCAGAACGGCGACATTTTGTATGAGGGCGCCTCGCTCTACGGCATGAGCGAGGCCGAGCGCCGCCGCCTGCTGCGCACCGAGTGGGGCATGGTGCACCAGCACCCGATGGACGGCCTGCGCCGTCAGGTCTCTGCCGGAGGCAATATCGGCGAACGCCTGATGGCCACCGGCGCGCGTCACTACGGCAATATCCGCGCTACGGCGCAACAGTGGCTGGAAGAAGTGGAAATCCCCGCCTCGCGTATCGACGACCTGCCGACAACCTTCTCCGGCGGCATGCAGCAGCGTTTACAGATTGCCCGCAATCTCGTCACCCATCCGAAGCTGGTGTTTATGGATGAACCCACCGGTGGGCTGGACGTCTCGGTGCAGGCCCGCCTGCTCGACCTGCTGCGCGGCCTGGTGGTGGAACTGAACCTGGCGGTGGTGATTGTCACCCATGATTTAGGCGTTGCGCGCCTGCTGGCGGACCGCCTGCTGGTAATGAAGCAGGGCCAGGTGGTGGAAAGTGGGCTGACCGACCGGGTGCTCGACGATCCCCATCATCCGTACACCCAGCTTCTGGTGTCGTCCGTGTTGCAGAACTGAGGGGGCTGTTGCCGGGTGGCGCTGCGCTTACCCGGCCTACGAATAGCGCACCTGTGGGCCGGGTAAGGCGAAGCCGCCACCCGGCAAAACGAATCGCGAGGCCAACATGATCCACGTACAAAACGTAAGTAAGACCTTTGTGCTCCACCAGCAAAACGGCGTGCGCCTGCCGGTGCTGCAAAATGCCTCGCTGGAGGTTAATCGCGGCGAATGCGTGGTGCTGCACGGCCACTCCGGCAGCGGAAAATCGACCCTGCTGCGCTCCCTGTACGCCAACTATCTGCCCGACGAAGGCCATATTCATATTCGCCACGGCGATGAATGGATCGACCTGGTGCAGGCCCCGGCGCGTAAGGTGCTGGAGGTGCGCCGCTCGACGATCGGCTGGGTGAGCCAGTTTCTGCGGGTGATCCCGCGGATCTCCGCCCTGGACGTGGTGATGCAGCCGCTGCTGGATCTTGGCGTGCCGCGCGAAACCTGTGCCGCCAAAGCCGCCAGCCTGCTGACGCGCCTGAACGTGCCCGAGCGCCTGTGGCACCTTGCCCCGTCGACCTTTTCCGGCGGCGAGCAGCAGCGCGTCAATATCGCCCGCGGCTTTATCGTCGACTACCCGATTTTACTTCTGGATGAACCCACCGCCTCGCTCGACGCTAAAAACAGCGCGGCCGTGGTGGAGCTGATCGAACAGGCCAAAGCGCGCGGCGCGGCGATCGTCGGGATCTTCCACGACGAGAACGTTCGCACCCGCGTCGCGGACAGGCTGCACCCAATGGGGGCTCCCGCATGATTATCAATAACGTCAAGTTAGTACTGGACAATGAGGTGGTTGACGGCTCGATTGAGATCCAGGACGGAACAATCCGTGCATTTGCTGAAACCCAGAGCCGCTCGCCCGAGGCGATGGACGGCGACGGCGGCTGGCTGCTGCCGGGGCTGATCGAACTGCATACCGATAATCTGGACAAGTTCTTCACCCCCCGCCCGAAGGTGGACTGGCCCGCGCATTCAGCGATGAGCAGCCACGACGCGCTGATGGTCGCCAGCGGCATCACCACCGTACTGGACGCGGTGGCTATTGGCGACGTGCGCGACGGCGGCGACCGTCTGGAGAACCTGGAGAAGATGATCAACGCCGTCGAGGAGACGCAAAAGCGCGGCCTCAACCGCGCCGAGCACCGCCTGCACCTGCGCTGCGAGCTACCGCACCACACTACCCTGCCGCTGTTTGAAAAGCTGGTCGGCCGCGAGCCGGTGTCGCTGGTCTCCCTGATGGACCACTCGCCGGGGCAGCGTCAGTTCGCCAACATTGAAAAGTATCGCGAATACTACCAGGGCAAATATTCTCTCAGCGACGCGGAGATGGCCCGTTATGAAGAAGAGCAACTGGCGCTTGCGGCACGGTGGTCGCAGCCTAACCGTGTCCGAATTGCGGCGATGTGCCGGGACCGCAATATCGCGCTGGCCAGCCATGACGATGCCACGCACGATCATGTCCTTGAATCCCACCATCTTGGCAGCGTGATCGCCGAATTCCCCACCACGTTCGAGGCGGCTGAAGCCTCCCGCAAGCACGGCATGAACGTCCTGATGGGCGCACCGAACATCGTGCGCGGCGGCTCGCACTCCGGCAACGTCGCGGCAAGCAAGCTCGCGTCCCTCGGCCTGCTGGATATTCTCTCGTCCGACTACTACCCCGCCAGCCTGCTCGACGCGGCGTTCCGGGTGGCCGACGACGAGGGCAACCGCTTTACGCTGCCCCAGGCGATTCGCCTGGTGACGAAAAACCCGGCCTCGGCGCTTAATCTGCAGGATCGCGGCGAGATAGCCGAAGGCAAGCGGGCGGATCTGGTGCTGGCCCACCGCAGGGGCGAACACGTCCATATCGACCACGTCTGGCGTCAGGGAAAAAGGGTGTTCTGATGGGAAGACTTATCTGGTTAATGGGGCCGTCCGGCTCCGGTAAGGACAGCCTGCTGTCCGCCTTACGGCAGCAGGAGCATCCGCAACTGCTGGTGGCGCACCGGTACATTACCCGGTCGGCGAATGCGGGGAGTGAAAACCATATCGCCCTGAGCGAGCAGGAGTTTTTTACCCGTGCCGGGCAAAATCTGCTGGCGCTGAGCTGGCACGCCAACGGCTATTACTATGGGATCGGCATCGAGACCGATCTGTGGCTGCATGCGGGGTTCGACGTGCTGGTCAACGGTTCACGGGCGCACCTTTCGCAAGCGCGCGCCCGCTATGGGGCGGCCCTGCTGCCGGTTTGCCTGCAGGTTTCACCGGACGTCCTGCGCAGCCGGTTGCAGAGCCGGGGTCGTGAATCCGCCCGTGAGATCGATCAACGGCTTGCGCGTGCGGCGCGCTACACCCCGTCCGACTGCCATATCCTTAATAACGACGGAAGTTTGCTACAGTCAGTCGAGACCTTTTTATCGCTTATCCGTCAGAAGGAGAAACAGCATGCCTGACTGCACGCTTCGCCCCGCCACCGCCGACGATGCGCAAATCGTCTATGCGTTAATCTGCGAATTAAAGCAGGCCGAATTTGATCACCAGGCGTTTCACGCGGGCTATCTTGCCAATCTGCAGGATCACAACATGCGCTACCAGCTTGCCGAACTGGACGGGCAGGTCATCGGCATGATCGGCCTGCACATGCAGTTTCACCTCCACCACGCACGCTGGATCGGCGAGATCCAGGAGCTGGTGGTGATGCCGCAGGCGCGCGGGTTAAAGGTGGGCAGCCAGCTGCTAGCCTGGGCGGAAGGGGTGGCACGAGAGGCCGGTGCGGAGCTGACCGAACTCTCCACCAGCGTGAAGCGCACCGACGCCCACCGTTTTTACGTCCGTGAAGGATATACGCAGAGCCATTTCCGATTCACCAAACCGCTGTAGAGGTGCGTTATGAGTCTGACAATCACGTTAACAGGAACCGGAAGCGCGCAACTCGTGCCGGTCTTTGGCTGCGACTGCGCGGCGTGCCGCCGGGCGCGCCTGCAGGAGACCTATCGCCGTCGCCCCTGTAGCGCGGTGGTCAAATTCAACGATGCGGTGACCCTGCTGGATGCCGGTATTCCGCACCTGATGGACGACTGGGCCGCAGGCAGCTTTCAGCAGTTTTTGCTGACCCATTACCATATGGATCACGTCCAGGGACTCTTCCCCCTGCGCTGGGGCGTGGGCGCGACAATCCCCGTCTACGGTCCGCCGGATGAGGTGGGCTGTGACGACCTGTTTAAACATCCGGGGATTCTGGATTTCAGCCACACGGTCGAACCGTTTGTGATGTTTGAACTTCAGGGAATGCGGGTCACGCCGCTGCCGCTCAACCATTCGAAACTGACCTTCGGGTATCTGCTGGAATCGGCCCACAGCCGCGTGGCCTGGCTGTCCGACACCGCCGGGCTGCCGGAAAAAACGGTGAAGTTCCTGCTCAACAATCAGCCGCAGGCGATGATTATCGACTGCAGCCACGAACCGCGCGACGAGACGCCGCGAAACCATTGCGACTTAAATACCGTGATTGCGTTAAACGAAGTGATTGGCTGCCCGCAGGTGATCCTGACGCACATTAGCCATCAGTTTGACGTGTGGATGATGGATAACCCGCTGCCTGACGGCATTGAAGCGGGGTATGACGGAATGGTGTTGGTTCTCGACTGAGTTTTGCCGGGTGGCGGCTGCGCCTTACCCGGCCTACGCGCCAGGGTTTTGTAGGCCTGCGTCAGCGAAGCGCCACCAGGCTTTAGCCTCGATCGTAATCGTCTTCTAACCTGCGCTCATCCTCTTCCAGACGGCGTCTGTCGTCATCCAGCTGGCGCTGACGCTCGTCTAAACGGCGGCGTCTGTCTTCAAGCTGCCGACGGCGATCGTCATACTGACGGCTATCCATGCGACGGTTATCGTCATAACGATCGTCATCATCGTTGCTGCGGCTGCTGCTGGGGTTATAGGCGTCGTTGATTGCCTGTTGAATATTGCCAATAGCATCATCAACGATATCGGCATGCGCCAGTTGGCTGGTGAGTGACAGCAGACCAAATAACAGAGCGGTAGAGTAACGTTTCATAAGGCCAGACTCGCAGGTGAACTGGCCTTAAGGTAATGAACAGCAGGGTGTGGGGGTAGCGGAGGAATCTCAAATTCAGTTATGTCCTGGGACTTCCATCAGTTGATTCGCACGCTGTTTATTTTCTGCGACCAGGACGATGCCGTAGCATTTTTGATCCGGCGAATGGCTCCAGATACGATCTTCGGGGATACACCCTCCGTCATAGATAACCTTGCTACCATCATACGGCCAAAATGCGCCCTGCTCGGTATCAAGAACAAATACAGCGATTTGGTCAGACTCGCGGGCAATTTTCTGCCAGAGCATCTTCCCACCCTCATATTGTTCAAAGTCGCTGACAAGTGTCACGCCACACTGTAATACCAGGGCTTCATACAGGCGAGTTGCCAGTCCCTTGTCACGCTCGGCGGGATCAACACAGATACCTTCTACCTGAATAACATTGGCATCTTCCCAACAGCGCTCGACGGCAATGATATCTTCACCCAAATGCGTTTTACGTTGTAAATCCAGGGCAGCAACAACCCGATGCCGGGGTACCCCATCGAAGGTTTCGATATCCGCTTCAATAATCGCAGCTCTTGGCGTCTGGCTATCAAAAATAACATGTAGCACTCGCCCGGAAAGCTCAAACTCATCAACGAGTTTAAACGACCTGGCAATTGTGCTCGGGCTGTATGTTGTAGGCATCACGATCATTTGTGAGTCCCCCTTTGTGAGTACCGGCATAATTCCTTTTATATCCCAATCTGCTAAATTTTGCGCAGATTAACATCACCGGCGTCAACGATGCTCTTGATGAAATCCTAAACAGGGGCATTTAAAAACATATTTTCCGCAGCGCCTGCGCCAGCTGCACCCGCGTAAACGGCTTGCGCAGTAGCTGAACGTCCGGCAGCTGAGGATTATGCGTGGGCCGTAAATCCTGTCCGCTGATCAGCAGCACCGGAAGCTGCGGATAGTGGCTGCGCACATGACTAATCACCTCGGCCCCGCTCAGGCTTCCCGGCAACATCAGGTCGCTGATAAACATGCCAATATCCGGCGACGCCGCCAGCATGTTCAGCGCCTGCTCGCCGTTTTCCGCTTCGAGCGTCAGGTAGCCAAGCTGGTGCAGCTGCTCGCACAGGGTCTGACGGACATCGGCTTCATCTTCCAGCACCAGTACCAGCCGCTCGCTATCGACGGAGGCGGTGGCAGAGAGCGTTTCATCTTCAGGAACTACAGGTAGCGTCGATCGCGGAAGGTGAAGCCGGACGGTCGTCCCCTGCCCCGGCGCGCTCTCGATCTCCACGCGGCCGCCGGACTGGCGGACAAAGCCGTACACCATCGACAGGCCTAACCCGCTCCCGCTCCCGGTCTGTTTGGTGGTGAAGAACGGCTCAAAGACGCGGGATTTCACCTCCTGAGACATCCCGCAGCCGCGGTCAATGACCTCCAGCGCCACCATATCCTGCCTGCGTCCGTCGCTGCGGGTAACGCGCTGATTCCAGGTGCGAATTTTAATCACCCCGCTTTGCCCTTCCATCGCATCACGCGCGTTCATCACCAGATTAATGATGGCGTTTTCCAGCTGGCTAACGTCTATCCAGGCGGGCCATGCCGGGGATTGCGCTTCGATCTCCAGGGTCAGGGTGGCAGGGAGGGAGTGACGCAGCAGTTCCCGGAGGTTCTCCAGCAGCGGCTGCATCTCTACCGCATGCGGGGTCAGGGATTGCTTGCGGGAAAACGCCAGCAGGCGCTGGGTCAGCAAGGCGCCACGCTCGGCCGCCTTCAGCGCCCGGGTAATGCGCGGCGCGTCGTTTGATTCGGGGTCGGTCAGCTCAAGGCTACCGATGATCACCGCCAGCAGGTTATTAAAATCATGCGCCAGCCCGCCCGTCAGCTGTCCGACGGCCTTCATTTTCTGGCTGTGCAGGAGCGCCTCTTCCAGCCCCTGACGCTCAATGCGGTCGATCTCCATCTGCGTGGTCTTCTCTTTCAACAGGCGCGTGGTGTGCTCAAGCGAGGCGGTGTTGCGGGCAAAAACGTTAAACGCGCGCGCCAGTTCGCCCAGCTCATCGCGCCGCTGCAGCGCGGGAACGGACACATCCTGTTCACCGTGAGCAAGACGCGACATCGCCCGGGAAATGGCCGTCAGGTTGGAGGCCAGATGGCGGTAGATATACCAGCAGGCACACCCGGTGATGATCAGCGCCAGCACGGCGAAAATGGTGATAAACACGCTGATGGATTGCAGTTCGTGATGGCTCTGGGCCGTGCGAAGCCGGGAGGCCTGCGCCACCTGCTCAACGTACTGATTAATATCGCTGTTGAGGATCGCCACCAGCGCCTTGATGTGGAACATGTACCAGCTTATCGCCAGATCGCTCTCCTCCAGCTGCTTCGACAGCGGGGCGAGCTGACCTAGCTCGGCATTAAAATCAGGCAGAACCGCCTTCACAACCGGCTGTGCGGCACTCCGGGGCAGCGTTGCGGCCACCGCGTCCAGCTGCTGAACGGTCGCACGCGGCGAAGGGGTATCGATGGCGGCGGCGATCAGCCGGTCCATCTCCATCAGCTGCTGCGCATCCGGTACGTTACTGTGATAGCGGCGGTTGATATCCTGGAGATGGCGCAGGTAGCTCTGGCTTTGGTACAGCGAGCTCAGCAGCGCGTTACGCTCCAGATGGCGTCGCTGTCCGCGCTCCAGCATCTCCGTCACGCTCTGCTGTAGCTCATTGCTTCGTTGAATAATACGCGCCACCAGGGCTGGCTCCTGCTGCGCCAGCGGCGCCTCCGCAAGCTGCTCCAGCGAGTGGCGCAGGGCCATTTGCGTCTGCTTCAGGCGATCGGCTTCACCTTTGTACTCGAGCGCCCCTACCACCTGCGAGAGCCGCACCGCCGCCGTTGCCACGCTGGCGGTGTCGCGGGCCAGGTTCATGCTGCCGGTCATGTCGTCCAGCGTTTGCTGCTGGACCTGCTCCTGGATTTGGCTGGCGTGGCGGAAGCCGAGCACCGCCACGCCGCTCACCATCAGCGTCACGGCGACCACCAGCAGATTGAAAATCAGCAGGCGGCCTCGGGCGCTGGCGAAGAACGGGGGGCGTGATGGCATGGGGTTGGGCTCCTGTGCGGTTTGGTGCCCTCACCCTGGCCCTCTCCCACAGGGAGAGGGAAAAGGAAAATGTGATGGCGATTAGCTATTCATAACTATGACAAATATGAACAGCTTCTGACATTTTGCATTTACGCACCTGTGATGAAGTGCAGAAATCGGCATTCACAGGAGATCCGCCATGAGCAGAACCCCGGTATTAGAGATGCGCAGCATTGCCAAAACGTTTGGCAGTTTCCACGCGCTCAAGGGTGTGGATTTGACGGTCTTTGCCGGTGAGATCCACGCGCTGATGGGTGAAAACGGCGCAGGCAAAAGCACGCTGATGAAAATCCTTGCGGGCGCCTATACCGCCACCGGCGGCGAGATCCTGATCGACGGCCAGCCGTTTCACATTAAAGGGCCGAAGGATGCGCTGGCCGCAGGCATCACGCTGATTTACCAGGAGATGCAGCTCGCGCCCAATTTGACCGTAGCCGAAAATATCTTCCTCGGCAGCGAGCTGTCGCGCGGCGGGCTGGTCCAGCGCAAGGAGATGGCCGCCCAGGCGCAGGCGGTGATTGACCGCCTCGGCGCGCAGTTTAGCGCCACCGATCTGGTGATGAAGCTCACCATCGCCGAACAGCAGCAGGTGGAAATTGCTCGCGCGCTGCACCGCAACAGCCGCATTCTGGTGATGGATGAACCCACCGCCGCCCTCTCCTCCCGCGAAACCCATCGCCTGTTTGAACTGATTTTGCGCCTGCGCGATGAAGGGATGGCGATCATCTATATCAGCCACCGCATGGCGGAGGTCTATGAACTCTCTGACCGCGTCAGCGTTCTGCGCGACGGGCAATACGTCGGGAGCCTGACGCGCGACAAGCTGAACGCGTCGGAACTGGTGAAGATGATGGTGGGCCGCCCGCTAAGCGACCTGTTCAACAAGGAGCGTGATATTCCCCTCGGCAGCCCGCGTCTCAACGTCCACCACCTCACCGACGGTAAAAAAGTACAGCCGTGCAGCCTGCAGGTGCGTTCCGGCGAAATCGTCGGGCTGGCAGGACTGGTGGGGGCCGGACGTTCCGAGCTGGCACAGCTTATCTTCGGCGTGCGTAAAGCCACGGGCGGCATGATTGAGGTCGACGGCGAGCCGGTGGTGATCCACTCCCCGCGCGCGGCCATCGAAAACGGCATCGGTTTTCTCACCGAGAACCGCAAGGAGCAGGGGCTGTTTCTGGAGCTGGCGGCGCAGGAGAACATCACTATGGCGACGCTGGAGCGCGACGCCACCTTCGGCTGGCTGAACCGCAAAAAAGCCCAGTCCATTTCCGATGACGCCATTGCCCTGCTCAATATCCGCGTGCCCCATTCGCAGGTGCGCGCAGGCGGTCTTTCCGGCGGCAACCAGCAAAAACTGCTCATCTCCCGCTGGGTCGCCATCGGCCCGCGCATTCTGATTCTGGACGAACCCACGCGCGGCGTGGACGTCGGCGCAAAAAGCGAGATCTACCGCATCATGAACCAGATGGCGCGCAAAGGCGTGGCGATCCTGATGATCTCCAGCGAGCTGCCGGAAGTGGTGGGGATGAGCGACCGGGTTTACGTGATGCGGGAAGGCAGCATCGCGGGCGAGCTTCACGGGCGCGACATCTCTCAGGAAAACATTATGACGCTGGCAACCGGCGTGAACGACACTCATCATCAGGCGGTGCAATCATGACAACTCCAACCCATCCGCAGCAGGTGGCGAAATCCGCCTCCGCCAAAAAAATGCTGATGAGCGATCTGATGCAAACGGTCGGTATTTTGCCGATTCTGATCCTGATTGTGGCGGTTTTTGGCTTTATTGCGCCCAACTTCTTCACTGAGAGCAACCTGCTCAACATCACCCGTCAGGCGTCGATCAACATCGTGCTGGCGGCGGGAATGACCTTTATTATCCTCACCGGCGGGATTGACCTCTCGGTGGGGTCGATTCTCGGCACCACGGCGGTGGCGGCGATGGTGGTGTCGCTCATTCCCGAATTCGCCGGGCTGTCCATTCCGGCCGCGCTGATGCTCGGCATGGTGCTGGGCCTGTTCAACGGCGCACTGGTGGCCTTTGCCGGGCTGCCCCCCTTCATCGTCACGCTCGGCACCTATACGGCGCTGCGCGGCGCGGCCTATCTGCTGGCCGACGGCACGACGGTCATTAACTCCAACATCAACTTCGAGTGGATCGGCAATAACTACCTCGGCCCGATCCCCTGGCTGGTGGCGATCGCCCTGGCGGTCATTGTGGTGTGCTGGTTCATCCTGCGCCGCACCACGCTCGGCGTTCACATCTACGCCGTGGGCGGCAACATGCAGGCGGCGCGCTTAACGGGCATTAAGGTCTGGCTGGTGCTGCTGTTTGTCTACGGCATGAGTGGCCTGCTCTCCGGCCTCGGCGGCGTCATGAGCGCCTCACGCCTCTACAGCGCTAACGGTAACCTCGGCACGGGCTACGAGCTGGATGCGATTGCGGCGGTGATCCTCGGCGGCACCAGCTTCGTCGGCGGGATCGGCACGATCACCGGCACGCTGGTCGGTGCCTTGATCATCGCCACCCTCAACAACGGCATGACGCTGATGGGCGTCTCCTACTTCTGGCAGCTGGTGATCAAAGGGGCGGTGATCATCATTGCGGTGCTGATCGACAAATACCGTACCCGACACCATCAAAGTGCATAACAACAATACCCTACGAGTGAGGAAGACAAGATGCGTTTGAAACCCTTAGTGACCGCGCTCTGTGCTGGCGCGCTGCTTGCCGCAACGCCGTTTGCGCAGGCGAAAGATCTGAAGTCCATTGGCGTGACGGTGGGCGACCTGGCTAACCCGTTCTTCGTGCAGATCACCAAAGGTGCCGAGCTGGAAGCGCGCAAGCTGGCGGGCGATAACGTCAAGGTGACGCTGGTCTCCAGCGGGTACGATCTGGGCCAGCAGGTGGCGCAGATCGACAACTTCATTGCCGCGAAAGTGGACATGATCATCCTCAACGCCGCGGATTCCAAAGGGATCGGCCCGGCGGTGAAGCGCGCGAAGGACGCCGGGATTGTGGTCGTGGCGGTTGACGTGGCGGCGGAAGGGGCTGATGCCACCATCACCTCCGATAACACCCAGGCGGGTGAGATGGCCTGTAAGTACATTACCGACCGCCTGAAAGGGAAAGGCAACGTGGTGATCATCAACGGACCGCCGGTCTCTGCGGTACAAAACCGCGTAGAAGGGTGCCAGACGGAGTTCAAAAAACATCCTGATATCAAGGTGCTCTCGGATAACCAGAACGCCAAGGGCAGTCGTGAAGGCGGTCTGGAAGTCATGACCTCCCTGCTGGCGGCCAATCCGAAGATCGACGGCGTGTTTGCGATTAACGATCCGACCGCGATCGGCGCCGATCTGGCCGCGAAACAGGCGCAGCGCAACGAGTTCTTTATCGTTGGCGTGGATGGTTCACCGGACGGTGAGGAAGCGCTGAAGCGTGAAAACTCGCTGTTTGTTGCTACCCCGGCGCAGGATCCGCAGGTCATGGCGGCAAAAGCGGTGGAGATTGGCTATGACATTCTTCAGGGCAAACCTGCGCCGAAAGCGCCCGTGCTGATCCCGGTGACGATGATCGATAAAAAGAACGTCGGTACCTATAAGGGTTGGACGGTTAAATGATCCTTTTCCCTCTCCCGCAGGGAGAGGGAACTGTTTTCAAGGAGTCCCCATGAAACGCTCCGACATCAATGAAATCCTCGGCCACACGCGGCAGTTTTTCTCCATGCACGACGTTCATCTCCCGCCTTTTGCCAGCTTTCCGCCAACGAAATGGCAGCAGCTAGACCAGGCCGCATGGCAGGAAGTGTTCGATCTCAAGCTCGGCTGGGACGTGACGGCGTTCGGCGGCAACAACTTTGCCGCTGAGGGCCTGACGCTGTTCACCCTGCGCAACGGCTCGCCCAACGGCGTGCCTTATGAAAAAAGCTATGCCGAAAAAATCATGCACGTGCGCGACGGCCAGGTGACGCCGATGCATTTTCACTGGCGCAAGCGCGAAGACATCATCAACCGGGGCGGCGGGAATCTGATCATTGAGTTATGGAATGCCGGAGCGCATGAAGAGACGGAAAACACCGACGTGACCGTCACCGTCGACGGCTGCCGCCAGACCCACGCCCCCGGCAGCCAGCTGCGCCTCACGCCAGGGGAAAGCATCTGCCTGACGCCCACTCTTTACCACAGTTTCTGGGGCGAACGCGGCTTCGGCGACGTGCTGGTGGGGGAAGTCTCCTCGGTTAATGACGATGAACACGACAACCACTTTTTGCAGCCGGTTGCCCGCTATAACAACATCGAAGAAGACGAACCGGCACTGCTGGTGCTGTGCAACGAGTACAACCTGTTCCGGATATAAGGGGTGAATGATGCCATTGATTTCTCTTGCCGACGGTCTTGCGCACGCCAGACAACACCGCTATGCGCTGGGCGCGTTTAACGTGCTCGACTCCCACTTCCTGCGCGCGCTATTCGCCGCCGCAAAGCAGGAACGCTCGCCGTTTATCATCAACATCGCGGAAGTGCATTTTAAGTACGTGTCGCTGGATTCCCTTGTCGAAGCGGTGAAGTTCGAGGCCGCTCGCCACGCTATTCCCGTGGTGCTCAACCTCGACCACGGCCTGCATTATGACGCCGTCGTGCGCGCCCTGCGCTTAGGGTTCAGCTCGGTGATGTTCGATGGCTCTACGCTGAGCTATGAGGAAAACATCCGCCAGACGCGGGAAGTGGTGAAGATGTGCCACGCGGTGGGCGTCTCGGTGGAGGCGGAGCTGGGCGCGGTCGGGGGGGATGAAGGCGGCGCGCTTTACGGACATGCGGATGAAGCCTTCTTCACCGACCCACAGCTGGCGCGCGAATTTGTCGATTCAACCGGCATCGACGCGCTGGCGGTGGCTATCGGTAACGCGCACGGCAAATACAGGGGCGAGCCGAAGCTCGATTTCCCGCGTCTGGACGCCATTCGTCAGCAGACGGGGCTGCCGCTGGTTTTACACGGCGGCTCCGGGATTAGCGATGCCGACTTCCGCCGCGCCATCGAGCTGGGCATTCATAAAATCAATTTCTATACCGGCATGTCGCAGGCCGCGCTCGCCGCCGTGGAGCAGCGCATGGCGAACCGCCAGCCGCTGTACGACGAGTTTGCCGAACTGCTGCTCGGCATTGAAGAAGCGATTACCGATACGGTCGCCGAACAGATGCGCATCTTCGGCAGCGCGGGGCAGGCATGATGGAACGCAAAGGCATCATCGCCGCAGGCAATATGCTGGTGGACCACGTCCACCAGATCGTGCAGTGGCCGGAGCGCGGCTGGCTGGCGGAAATCACCCACAGCGAACGCTCAACCGGCGGCGCGCCGCTCAACGTCCTGCTGACGCTGGCAAAAATGCACGTTGGCCTGCCGCTGCAGGCGGTGGGGCTGATTGGCGAAGACAGCGACGGGGACTACATTCTGGCGATGCTCGACCAGTACCACGTCAACCGCCAGCGCGTACAGCGCACCACCTTTGCGCCAACCTCCATGTCGCAGGTGATGACCGACCCCAGCGGACAGCGCACCTTTTTCCACTCGCCGGGGGCCAACCGCCTGCTGGATCTTCCCGCCTTCGATCGCTTAGACGGATCGATGAAGATCTTCCATCTCGGCTATCTCCTGCTGCTCGACAGCCTGGATATGCCCGATGACGAATTTGGCACCCGCAGCGCGCGGCTGCTGGCGCAGATGCGTGACCAGGGGTATGAAACCTCGCTCGATCTGGTTTCCCGTAAGGGCGACCCGCGCTATCAGCCGCTGGTGCTCCCTGCCCTTCGCCATCTCGACTATCTGGTGATTAACGAGCTGGAGGCCGGTGAGTTTAGCGGCCTGACAATGCGTGACGAAAACGACGCCCCGCATATTGCCCATATCGCGGACGCCGCGGCGCAGTTGCTGGCGGCCGGCGTACGCCAGCGGGTGGTGATCCACTGTCCGGAAGGCGCATGGGGAGAAGCTCGCGGTGAAGAGGGTCGCTGGATCCCGTCATGGATGCTGGAGCAGGAAGAGATTATTGGCAGCGTCGGCGCGGGCGATGCCTTTTGCGCGGGCTTTTTATACGGCTGCCATGAATCGCTCCCGCTAACAGAGAGTATTTATCTGGCGCACGCCTGCGCGCGGGCAAGCCTGCTGGCCGCCAATGCGATTGACGGCGCAAAAACGCTGGCCGAGCTGCAGGCGTTTATTCGCGAGAGCATTTAATTTAACAATAATTGCGATTTTTCATTACAGTTCTATGAATTTTATATTCCCGAACTACACTCTCTCCATCTGGCATATTCGGCGTGGGCAGCACTCTGTCCGCACGCTTTTCCGAAATGAGATAGAAAGAGGACAAGGGAAAAATGTTCGCAGTCATCATCATCGGTATTTTCATTATCAGCGTTATTTATGCGCATTCCCGCGGCAAAGAAAAACAGACGCTTTCCCGTCAGCTCTTCGACCATTCGACGTTTATGGCGCCCATCAATATGTTTATGACGGCGTTTTCTTCCCTGCCCGCCAGGCAGCCTTTCTTTGAAACAGAGCGCTTCCCGGAATTAAATAAGCTGACGGAAAACTGGCTGGTTATTCGCGAAGAGGCGCTGCGTTTGCAGCATCATATTAAGGCAGCGGAAAATAATAACGACGCTGGCTTTAACACCTTTTTTAAACGCGGCTGGAAACGTTTTTATCTGAAGTGGTATGCCGATGCCCATCCCTCCGCGCAGTCTTTATGCCCGGTGACGACCCGGCTGGTGAGTGAAATCCCCTCGGTGAAGGCGGCCATGTTTGCCGAGCTGCCGGCGGGTGCAAAGCTTGGCAAGCACCGGGATCCGTATGCGGGCTCGGTTCGTTACCATCTGGGCTTATTCACCCCGAATGACGATCGCTGCTTTATTGAAGTCGACGGGCAGCGCCACAGCTGGCGGGATGGTGAAGCCGTTATTTTTGATGAGACCTACGTCCACTGGGCAGAAAATAAATCGGATCAAACGCGCATTATTCTCTTCTGCGATATCGAGCGTCCGATGAAATGGCGCTGGGCGCAGGCGGTTAACCATTGGGTGGGAACCACGCTGATGTCTGCGGCCAGGTCACCGAATGACGAGAATGACAGCACCGGCGGCATTAACCGCATTTTTAAATACGTTCATGCGGGCCGCGAACGGGGGCAGCGTCTGAAAAAAAGGAACCGTAAGGCCTATTACGCCCTCAAGTATTTGTGCATCATCGCGATTTTTGCCGCCATCATTGTTCCGGCGATAACGTAAGCCTTATGCCGCCTGTTCGGGCCGGCTCACGTCAGTGGCAAACACGTAACCCAACCCGCGGATGGTTTTGATGAGCGCAGGCTGATGCGGGTTAGCCTCTATTTTCCGGCGCAGGCGCATGATCAGCACGTCAATCGTGCGGTCGAACACGTCGGCACTTTCGCTGTGGGTCAGCTCAAGCAGCCGATCGCGGCTCAGCACCCGGCGGGCATTTTGCGTGAGCGCCAGCAGCAGGCCGTACTCGCCCTGGGTTAAGGGCACGGTATTACGCTGCGGATCAATCAGCTCACAGCGGGTGGTATCAAGCGTCCATCCGTTAAACGCAATGCCCGCGACGGGCGCTGCGGAGGCTTCTGCCGCCAGCGCGCCCGTTCGGCGCAACACCGCTTTCACCCGGGCGACCACCACGCGCGGGTTGAACGGTTTGCCAATATAATCGTCGGCCCCCATCTCCAGCCCCACCACCACGTCTGACTCACTGCCCAGGCCGGTTAACATCACAACCGGTAGCGCCGGACGCTGCTTTTGCAGCTGCAGCAGAACCTGCAGGCCGTTGATATCCGGCAGCATCATATCCAGCAGCACAAGAGCGATATTCGGCTCCTGCTGAACCTGGCGCAGCGCATCCTGGCCGTTATGGCAGACAAGCACGCTAAAGACGTGCTCGCTCAGCACGTCCTGAAGCAGTTCGCAGACTGCCGTATCGTCATCAACCACCAGAATCGCCGGTTTCATCGTATGCTTCCGTCAGGGGATTATGTTAAGTCTGAACTATTCTGACGTCGGCTCCAGTCAAAAGGTTTTTTCAGTGACGGAAATTCAACCCATGTCACATCCGCTGCCCTGTCGACACGTCAATTTTGACGATTGACTGCTTTTTGTCAGGGTTTTCACCCCGGATGGGCCGTAAAGTCAGGGGATACCCATACAAAAAACATGGCATAGAAGCTGCATAGTGGGTGCGAACGATTCGATTAACTGGAGCAGACTGATTAAAAAAGTCGTCACGGTTTGCCCTTATTGTGCCTCAGGTTGCAAGATCCACCTGGTGGTCGATAACGGCAAAATCGTCCGGGCGGAGGCCGCGCAGGGGAAAACCAACCAGGGCACGCTGTGCCTGAAAGGGTACTACGGCTGGGATTTTATTAACGATACCCAAATCCTTACCCCGCGCCTGAAAACCCCTATGATCCGCCGCGAGCGCGGCGGCAAGCTGGAAGCCGTCTCCTGGAACGAGGCGCTGGATTATGTCGCCACGCGCCTGAGTGCCATTAAGGCCAAGTATGGCCCGGATGCCATCCAGACCACCGGCTCTTCCCGCGGGACGGGAAATGAAACCAACTATGTGATGCAAAAATTCGCGCGCGCCGTTATTGGTACCAATAACGTCGACTGCTGCGCTCGCGTCTGACACGGCCCATCGGTTGCAGGTCTGCACCAGTCGGTCGGTAACGGCGCAATGAGTAATGCCATCAACGAGATAGATAATACCGATCTCGTCTTCATCTTTGGTTATAACCCGGCGGATTCTCACCCTATCGTCGCGAACCACGTTATTCGCGCTAAACAGAATGGGGCGAAAATCATCGTCTGCGATCCGCGCAAAATTGAAACCGCGCGCATTGCGGATATGCACATTGCATTGAAAAACGGCTCAAACATCGCGCTGTTGAACGCAATGGGGCACGTCATTATTGAGGAGAACCTGTACGACCAGGCGTTTGTCGCGACCCGTACAGAAGGCTTTGAAGAGTATAAGAAAATAGTCGAGGGCTATACGCCTGAATCCGTCGAAGCGATAACCGGCGTCAGCGCGCAGGAGATTCGTCAGGCGGCCAGAATGTATGCCGGGGCAAAAACCGCCGCCATTCTCTGGGGTATGGGCGTGACCCAGTTCTACCAGGGCGTGGAAACCGTGCGCTCGCTCACCAGCCTTGCGATGCTGACCGGTAATCTGGGTAAAGCGCACGTTGGCGTGAACCCGGTGCGTGGTCAGAATAACGTGCAGGGCGCCTGCGATATGGGCGCGCTGCCGGATACTTATCCGGGCTACCAGTACGTGAAGTTCCCGGAAAACCGCGCCAAGTTCGCGAAGGCGTGGGGCGTGGAAAGCCTGCCGGAACACACCGGGTATCGCATCAGCGAGCTGCCGCACCGCGCGGCGCATGGCGAAGTGCGTGCGGCCTATATCATGGGTGAAGATCCGCTTCAGACCGACGCCGAGCTTTCTGCAGTGCGTAAAGGGTTTGAGGATCTGGAGCTGGTGATTGTCCAGGATATCTTCATGACCAAAACCGCGGCGGCGGCGGATGTCATTTTACCGTCGACCTCCTGGGGCGAGCATGAAGGCGTCTACACGGCGGCCGACCGCGGCTTCCAGCGCTTCTTCAAGGCGGTCGAGCCGAAGTGGGATCTGAAAACGGACTGGCAGATCATCAGTGAAATCGCCACCCGCATGGGCTACCCGATGCACTACAACAACACCCAGGAGATCTGGGATGAGTTGCGCAGCCTGTGTCCGGACTTCTACGGCGCTACCTATGAAAAAATGGGCGAGCTGGGCTACATCCAGTGGCCGTGCCGGGACGAGTCGGAGGCCGATCAGGGAACGTCCTATCTCTTTAAGGAGAAATTCGACACCCCGAATGGGCTGGCGCAGTTCTTCACCTGCGACTGGGTCGCGCCGATCGATAAACTCACCGATGAGTATCCAATGGTGCTCTCCACCGTACGTGAAGTGGGCCACTACTCCTGTCGTTCGATGACCGGCAACTGCGCCGCGCTGGCCGCGCTGGCGGACGAGCCCGGCTACGCGCAGATCAACACCGCCGATGCGGAACGGCTCGGTATTGAGGATGAAGCGCTGGTGTGGGTGAACTCGCGCAAAGGGCGGATCATCACCCGTGCGCAGGTCAGCGATCGTCCAAACAAAGGGGCGGTCTATATGACCTATCAGTGGTGGATTGGTGCCTGCAACGAGCTGGTAACGGAGAACTTAAGCCCGATAACCAAAACGCCGGAGTATAAATACTGCACCGTCAACGTTGAGCCGATTGCGGATCAGCACGCGGCGGAACAGTACGTGATCGACGAATATAACAAGCTGAAAGCCCGACTGCGCGAAAGCGCAATGGGTTGAAGCCGTTAATTTATCGTTGAATAAAGGGAGTGATATATTCACTCCCTTTTTATTTTCTATTAATTCATAAGAAATAGAAATTATCATTCTGGAAAGCGGCTCGCAGAAATAATGTAATTTTCGCGAAAAGGAATTACATCTTTGCATTTTAATTCAGAGGGATAAGATGTGCGGCGGGTGCTTAAGACTTTCTGTCTTGAGCATTGTTGAGGGACAGAAAGTGGAAAGCCCCGGGAAATTTGCATTCACCTGTACTGCACCCATTTTGTTGGACGATGAAATGG
>NZ_KV787916.1:0-17800 GCF_001807145.1 Enterobacter sp. HMSC16D10 | reverse complement strand
GAAGAAATGACCTGCTTATTCGCACCTTCCTTAGGTTTTGTGAAAAATACGGGGGTTTCAGCGTTCCTGGTAGCCATGCTGGTGGTGGCCCCTCAGGTATGGGCAGAAACCTTTACTGCGAAGGTTGTGGGGGTGTCTGACGGTGATACGGTCAAGGTCCTGACTGAACAAAGCTGTGACTCCGGGAAAGATTGCCGGAGCGGCAAAATCCAGTACCGGGTAAGGCTGGCGGAAATCGACACCCCAGAGAAGAAACAACCCTACGGCTCAAAGGCGAAACAGGCGTTGTCCGATCTGGTGTTTGGTCGAATGATTAAAGTCGAGCAAATCGACAAAGACCGTTATGGCCGTCTGGTCGCCAACCTTTATGTCGATGGCAAATGGGTCAATGCCGAAATGGTCCGTTCTGGGAGTGCGTGGGTGTACCGGCAGTACGCCAAAACACCGGAGCTGTTCAAGCTGGAGGCCGAAGCCAAAGCCGATAAGCGAGGTCTCTGGGCATTACCGGAATCGGAGAGAACTCCCCCTTGGGAGTGGCGAAGAAAGCACTAACCACACCCCAGAGTATGCAGGTGTAAACAGTAACCAAGAAAACAAACAGGAATAACGATGAACAAAAGTGAACTGATTATGAAAGTGGCCGAAGACGCTGACATTAGCAAAGCAAAGGCCGAAGCTGCGGTAAATGCGCTGATCAACTCAGTGACAGAGGAGCTTAAAGCGGGTGGGACAGTAGCGCTCACTGGGTTTGGTACTTTCCACGTTAAGGAACGCGCAGCGCGAACCGGGCGGAATCCCCAGACTGGAGAGAACATCCAGATCGCGGCGGCCAACATTCCTGGGTTCAAAGCTGGTAAGGGGTTGAAAGACTCCGTGAACTAGATCTTAATCATGTGACACATGAATAAGGTTTACATAAGGCTCCTTCGTGGGAGCCTTATTCATATCAGACATGAATAAGGGGAAGGGATGAGATTGTCGTCAACTCAAAAAGACGTTTTGTTCATTCTATACGCAATTGAGGCCGGTGGAAAAGCCGAGCCTGTACCAGGTGTAAAAATACTGGAGATGATCAATTCAGCTCGCCAGAGCGGTATTCATGGAACGAACTTCCGAACGTCATGCCACACGCTGGTGGAGAACGGCCTGTTGAACAAGTACCGGAATGCTTCTCTAAAGCTGGCCTTTAGGCTGACCGACGATGGCAGGGAACGTGCAGGAGAGATATACCGAAAACGGCTGGAAGAAGAGCAAGAGAAGTAATACGCCCCATAACGGGGCGTATCGAGTTAAACGGCAAAGCCGTAGTGGGTGCCGTCCGGAAGTTCAACATCGAGGCGTAGCTTGCCACCGGAGGCCTCAACGTACCGCTTAATGGACGACAGCTTGAGATCTCGTCCAGGTTTTTCCATCTCGGAGACTGTCGGCTGTCTCACACCCAGAGATGCAGCAATTTCCCCCTGGGTAAGGTTCATGCGATCACGAAGCTCTGCCAAGTGGATGTTCAGTAACATCTCAGTGGCCGCTTTCTGTGCTTTGGCAACAACCTCAGGCTTTTCTGTTGCCAGCATTTGGTCAAGAGTTCTTGCCATAACGTCACTCCTTCTTCAATTTATCCAAGTGCGCCGCAAACTCACGGTCTGCAATTGGGATCATTACTTCATAAAACCTTTTCTCGTCCCCGGTCTTGTTACCGGCGCAGAGAAGAATCCCCTTACGCTTTGGATCGAACGCAAAGAACGCTCTGATAGGATCTCCTTTGCTTTGGACCCGAAGCTCTTTCATGTTGCTGTAGGATGAACCGTTAACAGTATCCGCGTATGGCCTCGACAGCATGGGGCCTCTATCTCGCAGCACCATCATCGAAGCCAGCACGTTTGCTCTATCGGTATCATCCAGAGCATCGAACCACTCATCAAAGGTGTCGGTTGTCTCGATGACCCACATGATTTCTCCTTACTTAATATAGGTGCAATCCTATATAGATTCAAACCTATAATCAAGAAAAATCGGCGGCGATGGGGGCCGAAATGTCAGTAAGTAGTCATGTGACTAAAATAGGGGGTAGAATAAGCCTCGATATAGTCATGTGACTAAAAGGTGTCCTGAATGAACAACCTACCCCTACTGCTCGATGCAAGAGAAGCCATTGACTACTACCACCAGCATCCAGGCATGACTGATGCAGAAAAGGCCTATGTGGTCGCGTTCCTAAGCGGAGAGGGGCGTTCAAACAGTCAGATCAGAGAGGATCTGGGTATTGAGAAGGTCTATACGGTTACACACCTGAAACGCGCCGGTACGCTATCGGAGGAAGAGCTAACACTCTGGCTCAGAAATCCACGCAAGATCACCCTGGGGCATGTGAGGGCCGTGGCTAAGTTACCTTTCAGCAAGAGAGAAAAGCTCCTGAGGGATCTCCTGCATACCAGGACACCGGTTCATAAATTTGAGGCGATAGCGAAGGGCAAAGAAGTGGACAGGGATGCAGACATTAAGCGCCTGGAGACCCTGATGAGCGATGCTACGGGTAGGCCTATCAAAGTTCGCTATAACCCCGCGAAGCGCTCCGGGGAACTGACGCTGGGATTCTTCACGCTCGATGACCTGGATGACGTGTGCAAGGCTTTGGGGTTTGATCCAAGCGAGCAGATGTAAACCAGAAAACTTTCACATGTGAAAGTCTTGCAAGGTGTCTTTTTATTGTTTACAGTATCATAAAATGAATCTGTAAAGGTGCGCGATGAATGTGCTTCCAACGAAAAGCTGGCCTTGGGCGTTATAACTCAACCAGACCTGAGTGGCTGGCGGCGTACCGAAACGCAAGATGTATGAGAAGCTCAGGTAAAGAACCTGATGCTTCTCTTTCCGGGATAGCTTGGAAGGCGCAACTCATTGTTGCCCATGAAAGAGGCAGAATTGACAGCCTGGCTGTCCCTTTGGATGCCAGATTGATAGCAAAGAACCTCATCGACGAGATCCTTGCTGAGGAGAACTGATGGACGAAAAAATTACCTACGAAGAAATGCTTGAACAACTCGACCAGAAAGGCATCCGCGTCACCAACGGGGCGAGACGGCTTTATGTCGCGTTGAACAACGGAGTCAAAGCTGAGGTGCTGGGTAACTGCGGTCCCGCCACAATCAGCTTGGTTGACGGGATGATTGTTGTGGAAGAGCAGACTCTCCACTAAGGGCAGCAGCATGGGCAAAAAAGTACACATCATTTGTGGAAAGTGCGGCAGTGACGAGATGAACTTTGTCATCAATGAACACTGTCCAGACGATCCCCAGAATGTTGCCAGTATGTCCTGCTCAAATTGTTGCGAACTGACAGGCATAGCCGAGTGGTCGGAATTTAATGGACGTGAGCTGAAAGGTGAAGCCGTCGCCCTATCAACACCGGCAAACGTGAATGCTCTTCTAGGATTGCTTCGCCAGGCGATGGACAGCGTTGAGTATCGCCTCTATGGCGGGGACATGTCATTGAGCGGTAATGATGCTGCCGAACTCATAGACCTCCAGGAGCGAGCTGAGAAGGTCTTGTCTGTTCTTCGGAGTGATCAGCATGAGTGATTTATACGAACCGCTTGAGTTTGTGTTCTGCGGCTTTAGGAAAGGGGACGCTGGGCTATTTATCTCGGTAGCCACTTTGCGCGATGGTGTTTTAGGCCGTGAGATGTATTTCTCAAAGGGAAAAAGCAAAAGGCGCTGGGTTGTCGGTGGCATTTACTCAGGGGCCTCGTTTTCGGACAACGGAGCAAAAGGTCTGGATGATGCTCATTACGTTAAAGCATGGGAAGTGCAAGGCGACAAGATAGAGTGGCAAGCAAAAAGCGAGCAAGCCGAAGCCTTGGCGCGAAGCGAGAAACTTGAAGCCGACGATAGGAAGCGCAATGAACTCGAAGAGCTGATGCTACCCATCAGGAAGCAATATGGGGCATTAACAAAGCGACGTGATAGGGCAGGGGCCGCAGCTCTTGAAGAAGCTGTCCTGAGAGCGCTGAGAGCGCCCATCAGGAAGGCTGAGGAGAAATAACCGTAGCCAGTCTTAGCTAAAGCATTCGCCGGTTTTAAAGTCGTAGCTGTAAGTGCCCATCAGATTGGCTTTTCGGCTTTTCTTGCCATTGGTGTTTGCTGGCGCTTTAGGGGTCGCAAGTACGCCATAGAACAGGATACCAACAAGTGCCGCTTGCCACGCGAAAACAGCAACCAGAATCCAAAAAGCAGCAGCCAGAACCGGCAGTTTGTGCAGAAGGTTGAGCACCGACTTGGCCCAAATCACTGCCGGGATAGCCAGCACTGCGTAACCCCAGTTGGTGGCCTCAAGCATAGCCAGGCCAAGAATAACAACAGCCATCAGCGCGATATTCAGTACATGTTTCATGGTCATCTCTCCTTTTCAACTTACACTTTTATCCTATCACAGCATTAAAAAATGCAACTGTGAAAGGGCATTTTTCATTCAAAAAGAGGTGACACTTTGAGTGCAATTATCAGCAAGTGCGGCATGTACAGATACCGTCTGGAAAGGGATGTGCAACCCGAAGGCCTTGTGTTCGGTTATTTTGGTGTAAACGGCTCTACGGCCACGGCCACCGAGGACGATCACACGGTCAGAAAGTGGATAGGGTTTACCAAGGTCAACGGAGGGAGGCGATTCATAGTCGGTAATGCTTTTGCTTTTCGGGCGACCGACGTTCGAGAGCTGGCTACGGCGGTTGATCCTGTCGGGCCTGAAAATGAAATCCACTTGGAAAGGATTATTCGGGATGCTGATGTCTTGGTGCCCTGCTGGGGGAGCCGAACTAAGCTGCCTAAGTCTTTGCATGTTCATTTGGACAGGCTTTTAGAGCAGCTCGTTGCATCTGGGAAGCCGGTATTGGCATTTGGCGTGACTGGTTCGGGGGACCCGAAGCACCCACTAATGCTTGGATATTCGACAAAACTTGTGCCCTGGGGAGGAAAATAATTATGTCGATGCTTGAAGCACGTTACTTCGTGGCAAAGATAAGCGATGCACAGGCCGTGCTCTGCGATGAGGAGCTGGCGACACTGGAAAGGCTGATCCGGAAGGTTGATGATGGCCGCAGAGCAAATGGCAAGAGCTCGCTTACTTGCGTTGTTGTCGAAGAAGATTGGCCGAACTGGCAGCAAACGGTTGACTCTGTACTTTCACTTGCTGACGGGAAAGACAACGATTGGACCAATGCCACACCAGAACAAATCAAGGCCTTTTGGGTCGATGACTCAGTTTGGAAAACTCTGGATGGCCGGGATAAATGGATTGAAGATCTCGACCTGCTGGTGGACGGTTCCCCGGTGGCTTCTGAGTGGGAACCTTTTGGCTTGGAATCAGGGCAGTCTGTCGTCATACGAGGCGGATGGATAGAAGGGAATGCCTTGAGTGATGATGGCGTACCGCTAGTGCAGGCATTCGTCGCTTGGAAACAGGGCCAAGACAACCACTAAAGGAAAATTACTTCGGAAGGGCGGCTATGGCCGCTTTCTTTTTAATATTTACAGCATCACATAATGATACTATGATGTTGTTAATTTACTTGGGGAGGCGCTTATGCTCACTGCTAAATGTATAGGGTGCGGATGCACCGATGATCACGCTTGTGTTGAAAACGGTCAACCGTGTCACTGGCTTCGCGTGAATAGAGTGGAAGGTATCGGGGTCTGCTCTTCGTGCCCGGATGCTCTCAATCAATTCGCATCGACCAGCCAGGAACAAGCAACTGGACAGGATGACTACCGGAACAGTCCAGAATGGAAGGATTTTTCATCACGCATTGGTAATGCACTATGCGGGGGCCGGAGCAAAGCAAAGTAAGGTAAAAACGGCTATGCCGTTTTTTATTTGTCTATTACGGCATCACATTATAAGCCTGTAAATGCTGAATCTGTAATTGCCCAAAATGGGCGTGAGCAGGGGCGGGGTGTGAGGTCGTTCTAAGGCAAAATACTTTGTACTGGCAGAACAAAGAAAGAATGAACTTTCACATGTGAAAGTTTTTGGGGTACGGGATGGAACAAGCAATTCAAAGTTACTTGGCTGACGACCGGCAATATCAAGACAGGATTACCGCAGCTCTCAGCCAGGTTGAAGAGAAAGGTGCAGAGTACGAAGCTCTTTGCCAACAGCGTGCTCAGTTGGGGATCTGGCAAAAAATTATAACGTTCTGGCAGTTTCGTCGAGACATCGCCGTTATACGTTCAGCACTAAAAGGCCATAACAGCGATTTGCGGTATTTGCGCCGTGGGAGAGACCAGCTCAAAGAGGGATTGGTTTCTCGGGCCGTGAAGCAAGCGATTGACGGTAGCCAGATTCTGGAACGAATCACCCAAGCTCAAGATAGGCTTGACGCCGCATCTCGACTCCACGAGAGCAACAAGCGACTGGTGGACATGGGGCAAAAAGCCTTACGTGAAATCAGTGAGGCCTCTTCCAGTGTTTCATCAGCACAAACAATGGAGGTTCTCGACCTTGTGACTGACAACAAGGGCATTTCCGTCATGTCGTCGATGTCAAACTCCTCGGCCAGCAGTGAAATAGACGATGCGAAGAGAGCTGTGAAAGCCTTCGCAAATGCGCTGGGGGATCATCGTGACATTGTGGGCTCACTGCACCACTCAATGGCAACTGAGTTTATCGATCTGGGTATGGACTTTGCCGGTTTGAATGATGGTTTCGACTTTGGGAGCGTCTTCTCGCTGTTCAGCTTGTCGTCTGCCAGTTCCTCTCTGGACAAAGTAGAGTCTCGCGTTGAATCTCTGATGCCAGATCTAAGACGAGCCGCCTCCAATTCGGCAGCAGAGTATGCCCGTGTTAACGAAGAGTTCTTTGGCCTGAAACAACAGGCCTGTTGCCAAGTGCATGAGTTGCTGGTGACAAATGGTATAGACGTGTCAGTCAAGCGCGTTGAGTCCGCCGTGAACAGCTACAGAGTTGGAAGGTGATATTTACAGCATCATAAAATGAACTTATGATGTGAGGTGATCAACAAGTCGAAATTTATTTAAAGGATAAGCGATGAGCGATATTACACAGCAAATGGACAAACTTGAGATTCCAATCAAGTTGTCCTTTCCAGTCATCAACGTTAGCACTTTTGAGCTGGGCCGCGCAGAGAGCGTTTTCTCTGACATTGCAAAGAAAGTCGGCAAGCACTTTATTGTAATGCCATTCAAGAAGCTGCCTGATCCAGGCACGATGAAGGCAATGGTGGACGAGTCCAAGAAGTCCTCCAAAAACGGAGTTGTCGTGTTCGACACTTTCTTTTTCGACCGCCAACGTGCAAACCCGGAAACACTCCCAGCCCTCAAGTCATCACTGACCTATCTGGAGAATGAGGGGATCAACTACATCATCGCTGGCAAAGACGTCTTCAATGAAGAGTTCGTTTATCACATCGATCTCCCGGCTATGAGCAATCAGGAAATCCTGAAACTGCTCCAGACCTGTGAAGATAACGTGAAAGATGGTGGAGTCTTCGAGAGCAACGAACGTGCTGTCATCGCAAACCACGCCTTGGGCTTGTCACACACCCAGATGAAGAACGTCTTCACCTACTCCGCTTACTTGAAATTCAAGGGTGAAGAATACCTGGGCGAGATCCGAAAAGAAAAAGCTCACATCTTGCGTGATGTCGGCCTCGATGTGCTTGAGGCCATTGATATTGGGAATGTCGGTGGTCTCGAAAACCTCAAGGAGTTCCTCCAGATACGTAAAGCCGGTTGGGACAAAGACCTTCCGGTAAAAGGTGTCCTTCTGGCCGGTGTACCTGGTGGTGGTAAATCGCTGACGGCAAAAGCCGCTGCCGGTGTACTTGGCACTACCTTGGTTCGCCTGGATATGGGCCGTTTCTATAGCAAGTATCTCGGTGAAACCGAGCGCCAGTTCAATCGTGCATTGCAGACCATTGAGCAGATCGCACCCGTTGTTGTGTTGATTGACGAGATGGAGAAGTTTTTTGGTAATGCCGATGGCGAACACGAAGTATCCAAGCGCCTGCTGGGCTCTTTCCTCTACTGGCTTCAAGAGCGCAAGAAGAAGATCTTCATTGTGGCGACGGCCAACCGGGTTCAGTCGCTGCCTCCTGAATTGATGCGAGCTGGCCGCTGGGACCGAGCATTCTTCATTGATCTGCCAAGTGTGGCTGAGCGCCAGAAGATTTTTGAGATCCACCTCGCCAAGCAGAAGGCCAACATCGCCGCGTTCGATATGCCTACGCTACTTCGTACCACCGAGGGATACACCGGGGCAGAGATTGAACAGGCCGTCATTGACGCGATGTATCTGGCGAACGCTCAGGACAAAGAGCTCAACAATGAAGCGCTGGTGGATGCGGTCACTCGCATTACCCCGACCAGTGAAACTCGCCGGGAAGACATCAACCAGATTCGCAGTTTGCGGGATCAAGGCTTCTATCCGGCCAATAACTTCGATGTTCAAGAGCAGAATGGCTCTGGACGCAAACTTGCCATCGAGGACTAAGCGATGGAGTGGATTTTTTGGACTGCTCTTGCTGTGTCATTGATATTCCACTCAGAAGTCAGCGACTTAATCAATGCTCTAGCTGAGTGGGCTAGGGAGCGAGCTGGTGCGGCCAGGAGAGAGCATCAAAACGGCAGAGAGGAGAATTGACCGTTATGTACAAACAAGACATTGAGAAGGGGATTGAGCTGCTCAAGCTGTGCAGCAAACTCCAGTCAGAAAAAGATGGAGTGGATAGACCAGAGCCTCTGGTTATCGACAAGAGTAAGGTGCTGGACCAGTTCGCCCGAGACGTTTCCACATCGATCACCTACATGAGTTCGTTGTTCAAGCTCATCCCCATGATGGAAAACCTTACCGAGCTTGGCCGAAAGCTGGAGAAAGAAGGAAAGATCGAAGTTTCTCTCGGGCAAGACTATTCCATTGCCGCGCTTAACTTTGTTATGTCGGAACACGGCATGACACCCGAAACAACTCAGGAGTGATGAGATGAGCCATATCGTAAAAGGCAAGGTGCAGGTCGCCTACAAAGACAAAGAGCTGCTGTTGAAGGCTCTGGAGGGAGTTGGCGTTGTTGTTGAAAACGAAAAGCTGTACCGCGTGGGCGCTGGCTACACCTTCGAGAAATACCCGATTGTTCTGATCGACCAGAACAACAAGGAGCACCGGATTGGCTACAAGGAAAAAAACGGTGTTTGGGAGCAGTACCAGGAAAACTACGGCTCTTATGGCCGCTGGACGCAGCAGGCAAGCAGCAAGGTGCAGGATCGCTACATTGCCTTCCACTACGAGCAGCAGTTGAAAGAGGAAGGTTTCAGCGTGACGGTGAAGCAGCATCACGATGGCACTTTGGAACTGGAAGCTGAGGAAGCTGTTTGGTAATAGCGCCAAGGCAATCAGATTAGTTGAACTTAACGACGAGGTGACAAAGTGAAAAAGGTAAACATCAAGATCAAGGGCGGCAAGATTGCTGCCGATTTCACGGGGTTTCAGGGTAAGACCTGTGAAGCGCTGGAACAGCGTATTCGCCCGGAAGAGCTCGAAGTCGAAGAAAAAGAGCTGAAACCCGAGTACCACTTCAATGCTGGTCAAACCCAGCACGAAACGGAACAGAACGAATGGTGATGAGAAGGACAGGGCGCGTCCCCCTTCTTTTGCTGGTTGGTCTCATGGTCGCAGCTCCTGCGGCCTTTGCCAGTGACTTTGTGACTGGCGTTATGGTGGGGCAAATGCTCTCAGATGACTCAGGCAGCAAGAAGATAGAGGACACTGGCCCGGAGAGCAAAACGGTCATTGATTACCATGACGGTCAGCCAGTTGTGACCAAAGTGGAGGCCTTCAAAAGCAATAAATGGCGCAAACTGGATGGCCCTCAGGGCGGCTATTTTGTTTGCCCAGGTGAATACCGTAGCTATTCGGGAAGGCTGCGATGCCGTATTCATGATGACGGGTTTAATGGCTTTATGGGCGGTATGACTGATGCTCAGGAGCTGCCGCTCCAAGAAGCTCTGACCAAGTTGGAAGGTAAACCCATCTCCCTGCAAACCATTGAAGTCCACGGCAACAACCTGGCAGTCAAATACCAGTTAGCACCACCAGCACAAACGCACGTCAAAACTCAGGATCTGGGGGTGGTCAAGCAGGATGGTGAAACGCAGAAGGCTGCCAGCCAACAATCAGCGTCATCCATAGTGACTGCACCAAAGAGTGAACCTCCCAAGCAGATTAATGCTGCACAAGACACTGACCGCAATACCAGTGCGTTTCAAAGTCCGTTCGAGGAGGTAAGTGACTCCATGATCGGTCTAATGGATAGCTCTTTCGTCAAAGTCATAGCGGGATTGATGCTGGTGTTTGGGGTTGCTAGTGGAATTATGAGGCAGAGCCCATCAGGAATTGTGATGGGGATAATGCCTGCAATTATGATCATGACCGCGCCAACGGTTATTCGTACCGTATTCGATACAGGCGCGGCCAGTACCAAGCCAGTGGAAGATAGCGGAAGCTCATTTCCTTTCTTCTTGGTGGCAATAGTACCGGTGCTGATTTTCTTTGCCTATAGAGCTTTTATGAATAACCGGAGCGACTCCGAAATTGATGAGTTGTTAAGAGAAGCCCGACGTGCAGAAAGGGCTGAACGACCAAGCAATGAGCCTCCCTCAGTGGATGAACTCCGTGAGCGCCAGCAACAAAACACAGAAAGAGAACCGGTGGTTGTCAGCTCATCAGCTCCGGCACCAAAGGTGCAAAAGGAAGAGCCAATCGAAGTACAGCCAGGCAAGCGCAAAATTATTTTGGATTAGTGGGGTCGGTTATGAGCAAAAAGCGCATCGTAATCAAAAATGGTGAGGTCTGCGGGTTTGCCGATGAGGTTTCCTTCAAAGGCCTTGAAGTGCAGGAATACAGTAAAACAAGGGTTTCGCGCATCGTGCCGACGAGCGGCATTCTAATGATTGCGTTCTATGTTATTCGCGGACTTTGTTCAGACGAGTCAAAGATTGCGGCATGGACTCGTGTTTGGCGTTGCCAGTGGAAGGTGCTGATCGACGGTAAAAGCTATGGCCCATTCAGCAGTCGTGCGGATGCTATCTCGTTCGAGAAGGACGAGATCTACAAACAAGGCAAATTCTTTGCCGATGCCACTCACGAGGCGGCAGTATGATGACACGGGCGGCTATGGCCGCTCTGTTATCCGCGTTGGTAATAGGCCTTGTGTCTGATTTGGCCGCACAAGAGCTGGTGGTAAGCCCGGTGGCTATAGACAAGTCCACTGAGGTGGAGAAAGAAGCTACCTTCCACAACCGCAAGTGGGTGTTAAGGACGGGGCAGGTTAGTGGATTCTTCATCTGCCAAGGAGATAACAAAGACATTTACTACCGGCATGACAGGGTGGGCGCTCACTGCCAGAAGACATCGACTGGGTGGCGCAATGTACTGGGTCTCAGGGACGATGTTCCGGAAGTTGAGCTGAGCGTGTACCTGGGGACCGTTGAAGGTGTCCCCGTGAAAGTCCTTCATCAGGAAGTGGATGGTTACGATCTGAAAGTGCAGTACAAGGTTGCACGTAAAGGGTCAGCAAATGAGTGAGAGTGTGCGTCGGTCAACGCCGATGGTAAAGATTAAAGTCCTGCCGAGTTTCGTAGGGGTTCCCTTCCCGTCGGTGCTACTTATCGTTGCGGGGCTCCTTAATGGCCCTTTGTGGGGCTTTGCCGCATTCGTCTTTCATATCGTCATCAAGCGGTACATCTACAGAGAATACCGGAGGTTGCCATATCCGATGCCAACCGGCTCAAGGCCTATGGATGAGTTGAGCGATCTCCTTGTAAAGGGGATACCGGAGGAATTTTTCCGGCGGCTTGACGCAGCTTGCAGCTCTGATGCGTCAGTACAAATAACCTGCCCAAAGAAATACCGGCTGCTCAAAATGTCGTTAATCGCTATGCCAACCGCGCTGGTTGTTACCCGCAGTTCCGGGAGGGGGATGAAATAGCGATTGAGGTAACAGAGCAGAGACCAAGAAAAGCAGGAGCAGGGAAGGGCTTTCCAAGTATTCAAGATCTGAAAGCGTCAGAGGGTGTTCTGAGTGAACCGGAGCAGCCTATCGAAATTCAGAAAGATAAGCGCAAGATTATCTTGGATTGAGGTGGGTTGGAATGCGGTCATTTTTATACAGAATATTGCTTCTTTGCTTCGTCATTATCGTCCAGATAGGGCTAATCGCCATTGATGCGAGCCCGTTGGTTGTTGCTATGTTCCTCTCGCTAACAGCTTTAGTCGCTGGGGTCTGGATGGCGTACCTTCATTCCCGATTTTTGATGGCGGTGACTCCAGTAGTTGTCTCTGTGCTAATGGCGACCCTCGCCATGAAAATGTTTGAGCCGAGACTCTTTGTTTCTGCCAGCGAAAAAGGCTGGTTCCCTTTGTCATTGTTCGTCTCGATACCGTTTTACTTCTACTTGAGTTACTTGCTTGAGATAGAGGAGAAGAGACGTACATTCCGGGCCAATGTAATTGGTTTTTTGCGTGGAGTTTCGGAAGAGATCCGTCGTTCAACTAGAGAGCATAGAGATCAAGGTGAGATAAGACACGGTGGAACAGAGCTGGGGAGTATTGACGAACTACAAAGGGGCGAGGCCAAAGAGCCAGAAGTCATCAGCTCTACATCGGACCAGAAAGAACAAGGCACTCCCAAGCGAGACAAGAGAAAAATCATTCTGGACTGAACATGGAACAAATCAGAAAAGGCTTAACCCTCGAATACGCAAAAGAGAAGCGTGAGAAGCTCTTGGCGGAGCTCAAATCAGATGAACACTACAGCCAGACTGAAACAGTAGCCTATGGGCACCACGACCCGCTCAGCGTTCCTGTGGCAGCCTGCGATAGTTGTCATGGCCGGGCGCAAATGCAGAAGGTTATAGGTCCTCCTGTGCGCTGGAATATGGTCTGCCTGGGTTGTGGGAAGGCGATCCAGCAAATCCAGAAACGACCGTGGCAAGCAGCAATGGCGTGGAACCAAATTAACTTGGGAACACAGGACTACAGACAACTGCCCCTCTTTGGACTTGGGAGTCTGTCTCTTGAGTCAGCAAGACAGAGAATGGTGGGAATACGCAGGAACCTGGAGCTGAGAAAGAGCCTCGCCGGTATCGAGAGGACGATCGCCCACAAGGAAGGTCAACGCCCACCAGGGAAAGAGTACCAGCAACGACTGGAAGCATATCTGCAATGGGCCATGCTGGCGCTGAGGTTGCTCAAAGTCAAAGCAAGTTAGTGGTGAGAAGGAAGAGAGAACCCGGTACTGTAAAGCGCCGGGTTTTTTATGCCGCCCTGTTTACAGTATCAAAAAGTGATGCTATAAAGTGAGCAAGTCACAAGGAGAACCAACGAATGGCTGTTATCAACTCACTCCGCGCTCTCAAAGGCGTAACCGCCCCCGAAGAACTGAAAAAAGGGGATGGATTCACTATCTCTCCTCAGCTTCTGCTGGAGGAAGAAGGGTTTAACACCCGTGGCGCTTTCTGCGAGAACTACTACGAGCGCCCGGACATCAAAGCTGGTATTCGAGTGCTGGCCGATGCTTACAAGCGTGGCGACTATGTTCCGCCGATCATCGTCAAAGTTATCGACGGAAAGGTGTATGTCCGTGAAGGTCATCGCCGTCGCCGCGCCATCCTGCTTGCTATCGAGGAAGGTGCCGACATCCAGTTCGTGCAGGTCGTAGAGCACAAGGGCGATGAAGCCGAACAGAGCCTTCTGATCGCCACCAGCAACGATGGGCTCCCTCTTTCTCCACTTGAGCGAGCCGTGATCTACGCTCGGCTTGCAAACTGGGGGTGGAGCGACCAGATGATTGCCCAACGTGTTGGCCGCTCGGCTGAGCACGTTCGTATCGCCCGTGCCCTTCTGGAGATGCCTCTGGAACTGAAACGGATGATTCAGGAAGGCTCTGTGGCTGCCACCTACGCTCAGGAGCTCTACAACGAGCACGGCACCAACGCTGTTGAGATCCTGAAAAAGGCGCAGGAAGAACAGGCCAATGGCAATGACGGCAAGAAGGCCCCGAAAAAACTGACCAAAAAGTCTGTCGAGAAAGGTCCCCGCCTGGGCAAAAAGGTGGTTGAAGCCATGCACCGAGGCGTGAGCTCTATTACCAGTCGTCTGGACAACATCAAGCCGAACGATGACGGTGAAACGTTCACCCTTACCCTGAGCCGGGAAGATGTTGATGCGTTTCAGGAGCTGAAAGCCAAGCTGGCGGAGCTGGAGCCCAAAACTGACGAGTCCAATGAAGACCAGCAAGAGCTGGATTTGGCGGGTAATCAGTAATGGGGCGCTGTACTGTTGAGGATGCCATCCAGTTACTGGAAGGGGGAACCATTGTTGCGGTCGTACCGGCGTCATCCGGACCAGATACGCTGGTGGTTTCCTCTATCAGGCTTGAATCCGGACTGACAGTACAGTTTTCCCCTCCAGCGGCAGCCAGTGTCAGTGTTCAGCTCGCGGAGCTCGATGATGAACAGTGACAAGAAATCGTCTGAACTAGCCAGGCTGAGGCGTCAGCATCAGCTAGTTTGCTCTGTCATCGCAGCCTTGCTCATCTGTGCAGGTATATATGGGACCGTTGCACGTTTGGGCTTCATCCTGATGGTGCCATTGTTTGTTATCGCCTTAGGTGTGTTAGTCGATGCGTTCCTGCCAAGGGTAAGTTGGTTCTTCTGTGTGCGGGACGTGAGAGACATATTTGGGTGGAGAAAACGATAGTGGCGAAGTTGAAGGTTTATGGCGGGATCACTTATGGGGTCGAGGGGCAGTTCAGAACTGTCGTTGCGGCCACAAGTAAGAGCAAGGCTGCTTCAATTCTGAATATCACGATTTACCAGATGAATAGCTGGTGGACGGAGACTTTTAACAAGTACGAGGTCGAGGCGGCGATGTCTGAGCCGGGGGCTATTTTTTCAAAGCCTCTCGATGGCAGAGGCCCATTTGTAAAGCAGGAAGGATAATTGTGAGAAGTGTTTTTGTATGGTTGAAGGCCGGGGCAATACTGGCTTTCCTATTCATCGGTATTGCTGGTGCTGTCAACCGGGTCTATTGGGTTAACAGCCAAGGTTTGAGTCAGGGGTCGATGTCATCCACATGGGTTAAAGAAAAGTTTGGCCTAGACCTTGGTGCAATGTGCCGTTATGACAAACCCCAGCATGTCGAGTTCAAAGTCCTTCCTGATCAGACAATCCAGTTCCGCTGCTCATGGTTTGAAGGTGGCGGATTAACCTGGTGGCCTTTCTACACCGAGCATGATGTAAAGAGCGCCGAGGCGACCTCTGTGCTCAATGACATCTTCCAGGGTACGGAGGGGCATGATGAGTAGCCAGCTAGAACTTTTTCATGTCCAAGAGGCGTATGCCAAGGCCGATAAGCCGCTATCGAATGAGGAGCTCTACGATTCAGTGGCAGAGCTCGCTGGAATCCCGAAAAGCGCTCTGAATGAACAAAGTGAAATTGGCAAGGCAAAGATCAAGCGGAGCAAGCTGAAAAGACAGATACGCTGGTATCAGCAAACCCTCAAGTCGATGAACCTTCTCCAGAAGGTGGACGGCGAGCGGGGTGTCTGGGAGCTCTCAAGCAAAACCAAGAAGGGCCTGCATGAAGCGCTTGGTGGCATTCGACTTGTCGCCTATTCAACAAATCTTGGGCTGGCGGTGTGGTCAAACAACAAGAGCTTTTTCTCTGACCTCGATGAGCCGGTGCATCTGTGTGTGACATCTCCGCCGTTTCCGCTCCGAATACAGCGTGGCTATGGAAACGTTGATGAAGCCAAATGGGTGGATTTCATAACCCAGGCGCTCGAACCGATAGTCAAGAACCTGGTGCCAGGAGGAAGCGTTGTCCTGAATGTCAGCAATGACATCTTCGAGGCCAAGAGCCCCTCCAGATCTCTCTATGTTGAAAGAATGGTGCTGGCGCTCCATGATCGGCTCGGGCTGTCTCTCATGGATAGATGGCCGTGGATCAACCTGTCAAAACCACCAAGTCCAACCCACTGGGCTTGTGTGAACCGTTACCAGTTGTGTGCCGGGTGGGAGCCTGTTTATTGGTTCACCAACGACCCTGACAGGGTGCGTTCTGACAACAGAAGGGTCCTGATCCCTCATACAGAGAAACATCAGAAGCTGATGGCTCAAGGGGGGGATAACCGAGTGGTCAGTTATGGTGACGGGGCATATCGACTGAGAGGGAACGCATTCTCTAATGTCACAGAAGGACGGATACCGAAAAACGTTATCCAGCGCGGCCACCGTTGTGCGGATACGCTGGAGCTTCGGAGAATCGCTAGAGAACTGGGGTTGCCACCGCACCCGGCAATGTTCCCAACAGACATACCTGAGATGGCTATCCGCTTTCTGACGGAAGAGGGCGACCTTGTTGTTGATCCGTTCAGTGGGTCGAATAAGAGCGGGTTGGCCGCAGAAAGGAATAACCGGCGCTGGATCGCCTGTGACATCATTCTTGAGTACATTCGTACCCAGGCGGAAATGTTCACCGGCTTTGATGGATTTTGGATTAACCCAGCCATAGCAACAGTGGGCGGGGGAGCGTTGAATTAAGAGAACAATACCTATGAGTTTAAGTTTTATTGCAAGAGTCTTGCGCCAATTGGCAATTATGTTTGTCCTCTCCGTGCTTATTGTGGCCGGATATATCTACTATGCCGGTAAACAGCATCAGCAGGCAGCAATCAACTTTTGGGGTGAGCAATACCAGCCTGATGCCATCTCGACGCAAATTGATTGGGGGTTTATCGGTAACTGGGTTATTCCTCGCGGGGGGCCAATTATTTCTCCGGGCATTGCTGGAGTGTGTCCCAATACACCACTTCCCGTTGTGCCTCTTAAAATTGGTCCTGATGGCCGGGGTTACGTTCTCTGTGGTATTGGAAGTGAGGCTGTCTCTACCAGCTTTGATGTCAATGACATCCAGGATGAAGAAATACGAAACACATTAAAAACGATGTTTGAGGAAGAATTTGAAAAAACAGTTAAGGGGGAATGATTCCGCGTCTGGCACAGCCAGGCACCTGATGGCATGAAATGCCGCTAAGCCCGCGTAATTGCGGGCTTTTTTTTGTTTGTGTTTGGCACGATCTGGCAACGGGAGGAAGCGCCAAGCACCGTTTGAGCATGGCATTAAAGCTGGTATTATGGTTTGGCGATGCCATGATTGATGCCGATACCATGCTGCGTTCTTTTGTGTGTTCATGGTATTAATATTCTATAAGTTACTGTTTCGTAAGAAAAAATACGATAAATTCGAGATTTTTTCAGCATGGTATCGGAGACGAAGAAGGACAAGGTACATGCTGACCGATACCAAGCTGCGCAATCTCAAGCCCAGGGACAAACTCTACAAAGTGAATGACCGGGAAGGTCTCTATGTGGCAGTGACTCCAGCCGGCTCCATCTCGTTCCGTTACAACTACTCAATCAACGGTCGGCAGGAGACCATCACCTTTGGGCGTTATGGTGTCGGTGGCATCACCCTGGCCGAAGCCCGCGAGCTGTTGGGTGACGCCAAGAAGATGGTTGCGGCGGGCAAGTCGCCGGCGTGGCGGCCAGGGCCGATGAACGCAAGAAGCTCGAACGGCTGTGCCGGTACATCAGCCGCCCGGCGGTATCCGAGAAGCGGCTGTCGTTAACACGAGGCGGCAACGTGCGCTACCAGCTCAAGACGCCGTACCGGGACGGCACCACGCACGTCATTTTCGAACCATTGGATTTCATTGCAAGGCTGGCCGCCCTGG
>NZ_KV787915.1:199683-214654 GCF_001807145.1 Enterobacter sp. HMSC16D10 | reverse complement strand
GGTCTAAAGTGTTACCCATGTTTCCGGTTCATACCCTGCGCTTACCGGGCCTACAAAAACCCTGTAGTCGTTTTAACGTTCTAAGCGCAACTGCTGTAAATTCCCGTCCAGCTGTAAATCCGTCTGTAGCGTTGCGATTTCCCGGCAGATAAACGCCATCTCTTTATGCGCCTCCAGCTTCTTGCGCCATTTTTCGGGCACCTCGTCCAGACGGGCGTAAATGCCCTCCAGACTCTGAAAATCGGTCAGCAACTGCGCGGCGCTCTTCGGCCCAATACCGGCTACTCCCGGAACTTTAGAGCTGCTGATGCCTGCCAGGCCCCAGTAATCCGGCAATTGCTCAGGCGATACGCCAAACTCGCTGGCAATGAACGGCGCGTCCAGCCAGCGTTTTTGAAAATAGTCGCGAATACGGATAGTGGGGGAGAGCAGCTGGCAGTAGCCTTTGTCCGTTGAAACGATCGTGGCCTGATGCCCGGCACTCGCCACCTTTACGGCCAGGGTGGCCGCGAGATCGTCGGCTTCATTTCCCTGTGCGCCCCAGCAGGGGACGCCCCGCTGTTCAAATGCGGCGCGCAGCATGGGTAATTCGGCGTGAAGATCGTCCGGCATCGGTGCGCGTCCGGCTTTGTAGTCGGGCAGACGCTGGTGCCGCCAGCCCGTGTTGCGGGCTTCGTCATCAAAAACCGCGACCGCATGGGTGGGTTCACTGTGGCGGATAAGCTGTTCCAGCGCGTGCAGGCAGGTGTCTTTACAAGGCGTCCCCTGTACCGCATGGATACGGCGAATCAGGTTAAGTGCATCGACGATAAGTAAATGAACGGCCACAGATAATCTCCCTTCTATCTAATGCGTGAAGGGTAACACTGTCAGCAGCGTGAAACTATGAATGGTGGGGAAAACAGGAAGAAGCCTCGCAAAACGAGGCTTCCTGAGAGGCTTAATCGCAGGTTACGATCTTCATCGCCAGGCCGCCGCGAGAGGTTTCGCGGTATTTGGCGTTCATATCTTTACCGGTTTCGTACATGGTCTCGATAACCTTATCGAGACAGACGCGCGGTTCGCTGGTGCGGCGCAGCGCCATACGCGCCGCGTTCACCGCCTTCACGGAGGCAATTGCGTTACGCTCGATGCATGGAACCTGTACCTGGCCGGCAACCGGGTCACAGGTCAGCCCCAGGTTGTGTTCCATGCCGATTTCTGCAGCAATGCACACCTGCGCCGGGCTTGCGCCCAAGAGCTCCGCCAGACCGGCTGCCGCCATGGAGCACGCCACGCCGACTTCACCCTGACAGCCCACTTCCGCACCGGAAATGGAGGCGTTCATCTTATACAGCGAACCAATCGCACTGGCCACCAGCAGGTAGCGCGCCAGCGAGTTCGTGTTCACTTCACGGATAAACTTGTCGTAGTACGCCAGTACGGCCGGAACGATGCCGCAGGCACCGTTGGTCGGCGCGGTGACCACACGGCCCCCTGCGGCGTTTTCTTCGTTTACCGCCAGGGCGAACATGTTGATCCAGTCCACCACGGCCATTGGGTCCGTAGTCGTTTTGTCAGTGCTCACCAGCATACGGCGCAGCGCTGCCGCACGACGCGGTACGCGAAGCTTGCCCGGCAGAACGCCTTCGGTGGTGATCCCGCGCTCAATACCGCCGCGCATCACGTCCCAGACGTTAGCGAAGTGCTGTTCCAGCTCCTCTTTGCTGTGCAGCGCCAGCTCGTTTTTCATCATCAGACCGGAGAGGGAAAGGCCCGTCTCCTGGCAGTGGCGCTGGAGGTCTGCCGCCGTTTTGTACGGATACGGCACCTCGACAGAAGAGGTACTGGTTTGACCAAAGTGGTCTTCGTCGACGATAAAACCGCCGCCGATAGAGTAGTAAGTCTGGCTGTATACCGCTTTGTCGCCGGCCAGCGCGGTAATGCGCATGCCGTTTTCGTGTAGCGACAGGTTGTCCGCATGGAAATTCATGCAGTGGTCAACCGGGAATTCAACCTCATGCTCGCCGTTCGCCAGCAGCAGGCGCCCGTGGGTGTTCACGTCCTGGATAAAGCCAGGGATCGCATCAATATCAACGGTATCCGGCAGGTTTCCCGCCAGGCCCATGATAATGGCGATATCGGTGTGGTGGCCTTTCCCGGTCAGGGAAAGTGAGCCGTATACATCGACAACCACGCGGGTGATGTCGTGCAGGATGCCGCGTGCAATCAAGTCATCCGTGAACTGCTTACCGGCTTTCATCGGTCCGACGGTGTGAGAGCTGGAAGGACCAATACCGATTTTGAAGATATCGAATACGCTAATCATGATGCGTCCATTGCTTTCAGTCAGAGAGGAGGGTGTGCGCCGTCCGGGGACGGCGCGGGTGAGAATCAGAACATGGTGTACAGGGAGTAGAAGATCGCAGAGATAGCGATAAGCCCCATGATAACCACAAAGACGTTGCTGACATGACCGCTGTACTTACGCATAGCAGGGACTTTCTGAATCGCGTACATCGGCATCAGGAACAGAATCATCGCGATGACCGGGCCGCCCAGGGTTTCAATCATGCCCAGGATGCTTGGGTTCAGCGTCGCTACCGCCCAGGTGGTGAGCAGCATGAACAGTGCAGTGATTTTGTTCAGCTTGTTGATTTCAATGCTCTTGCCTTTACCGCGCAGAGATTTGATCACCATACCGTTGAAGCCTTCACGTGCGCCGAGGTAGTGGCCCAGGAAGGATTTGGTGATGGCGATCATCGCGATGATCGGTGCCATCCACGCAATCAGCGGTGCGTTAAAGTGGTTCGCCAGGTAAGACAGAATTGAGATGTTCTGCTCTTTCGCTGCCGCCAGGTCCGCCGGGGAGAGGCTCAGTACGCAGCTGAAGACGAAGAACATAACGGTCAGCACCATCATGATGTGAGCGCGTGCCAGGATGCTGGAGCACTTCTTCTCTGCGCCATTACCGTACTCTTCACGTTTCGCCACGGCGAAAGAGGAGATGATTGGGGAGTGGTTGAAGGAGAAGACCATTACCGGGATCGCCAGCCACAGGGTCATCAGCAGGCCGTTACCGGTTGCAGACGCGCTGCTCAGGGACAGGGTTTCCAGCGCTGCGCCGTTCCACTGTGGGATCAGGTAGCAGGCCAGCAGCATCAGTGCGGCCACAAACGGGAACACCAGCACGCTCATCGCTTTCACAATCATCTGCTCACCGAAGCGCACGATGGTCATCATGCCGACAATCAGGATCAGAGACAGGATGGCACGCGGTGGCGGCGTCATGTGCAGCTGGTGCAGCATGAAGCTTTCAACGGTGTTGGTGATCGCCACGCTGTAGACCAGCAGGATAGGGTAAATCGCGAAGAAGTAGAGCAGGGTAATCAGTTTACCTGCGCCCACGCCGAAATGCTCTTCAACTACTTCAGTGATGTCTTCGCCCGGGTTTTTACCGGACAGCACGAAGCGGGTCAGACCGCGGTGTGCAAAGAAGGTCATCGGGAAAGCAATGATAGCCATAATGATCAGCGGAATCAGACCGCCGACGCCTGCGTTGATAGGAAGGAACAGTACACCAGCGCCGATTGCCGTGCCGTAAAGGCCAAGCATCCACATGGTATCCGTTTTGCGCCAACCACTTCGGGATTCAATCGAAGCAACGGTGCTGGTTTGAGTGGTTTCCATCTGTATCTCCTGGAGGAAGCAAATTGTCAGGTTTTTAGTCAAATCCGATGAAAAAGTGCCTGACGGTAATATGAAATTCGTTCAGTGACGGTTTTTTAATAATTTTCGCCCGTAACTATTGGCGGGCGGAAAGATACATTCTCGTTATGAATCTATCAGTGATCGCGATCCCAAATGCAATAATCCACTTATGATGTGGGCATCTTTAGACCATTTATCTGTTAAAAAAACATCAAAGAGAATTTACGCGCGCGAAGGCTACCACCAACGACATGTGCGCTGAAAGACTGGCCCTTGATATAGGTGTCTTTCGCTGTAAAGAAATGGGTTTTTAGTATTTTCTGGCAGGTAATTTGGATTAAGGCTGATAATTTACGGTTGAAAAATACAGGTAATCGTTTGCGTTTGTGGCGATTTTGTAAAAGATATAAGTGATGCCTATGAATTACATCAGGAATAAAAAAAGCCGGGACGCGCAACAGGGCGACCCGGCTTTGATGAGATATCGCTAAGCGTTAGGTGCAGATTTCGTAGCAAGGAATATAGGCGGAGCCCGGCAGCTTCATGCGGTGCTGGGCGACAAAGCCCTGAAGCATGTCATCCATACGGCGCATCATCTCCGGATCGCCGTGGATCTTGTACGGACCGTACTGCTCAATGGCGCGGATACCGACCTCTTTGACGTTGCCCGCCACAATCCCGGAGAAGGCGCGACGCAGATCGGCGGCCAGGACTTCCACCGGCTGATCCGGGTAAAGTTTCAGGTTCGCCATGTTCTCGTGTGAAGGCTCGAACGGAATCTGCAGATCCGGTGCAATGCGGATTGACCAGTTAAAGCTGTAGGCATCCCCGGTATCGCGACGGTTCTCCTTCACCAGCGGCATCGCTTTTTTCATCTGGCGCGCCACTTCCGCAGCATCGTCGATGATGATGCGATAGTGACGACGCGCGGCTTCACCCAGCGTGTGTACGATAAACTCGTCCAGCACGCGGAAGTAGTCGGCGCTCTCTTTTGGCCCGGTCAGGATCAGCGGCAGGACCTGATCTTTGTTGGCCGGGTTCATCAGAATACCCAGCAGATAGAGCAGCTCTTCCGCTGTCCCCACGCCGCCCGGGAAGATGATGATGCCGTGGGCGATACGAACAAACGCTTCAAGACGTTTTTCGATATCCGGCATGATAATCAGCTCGTTAACCAGCGGGTTAGGTGGCTCAGCGGCGATGATGGACGGCTCGGTCATGCCGATAAACCGTCCCTCTTTGTAGCGTTGCTGCGCGTGACCCACTGCGGCACCTTTCATTGGCGCTTCCATCGCACCCGGACCACATCCGGTACAGATATTCAGCTCGCGCAGGCCAAGCTGGGTGCCCACCCGACGCGCATAAAGGTATTCGGTTTCGTTAATGGAGTGACCGCCCCAGCAGACGACCATGTTCGGCGCTTCACCCACGTGCAGGGCACGGGCGTTGCGCAAAATAGAGAACACCAGGTTGGTGATATGGACCGAACTTTCCAGGTCGAGATGCTGGAAACGGCCTGCGTTGTGGATCTGCCCGTTAACAAATAGGATGTCACGCAGCACGGCAAACAGGTTAGCCTGAAGTGAACGGATGATGCGTCCGTCGACGAATGCCTCTTCCGGCGGGTTGATGACTTCAAGCTTCACGCCGCGCTCGCGGCGCAGCACGTTGATATCAAAGCTTTCGAAGCGGGACAGCAGTTCTTTACTGTTGTCTGTCAGGCTTCCGGAGTTCAGAACGGCAAGTGAACAGTTACGAAACAGTTGATAAAGATCGCTGCTGGCCGTGCGTTTAAGCATGTCCACTTCCAGCTGCGACAACATATCCATTGAGCCAAGCGGGCTAATATGTGTAATCAAGTGAGCTCCTTACGGGACGATTATCGTCTTTCCCTGTTGATTACAATAGCCCTGCCGCGTGACGTTTCACAACCTAAAGCGCGGAAGATACCGCGCATATTGTGAAAATATTTATATTACTGACGCACCAGCCGGCCCGTCGCAGGCACAAAATCGGTGTTGGTACGCCACGGGTTGATGTCCAGGCCGCCGCGGCGGGTGTAGCGCGCGTAAACGCTCAATTTTTCTGGCTGGCAGAAGCGTTGGATATCGCTAAAGATGCGCTCCACGCACTGCTCGTGGAATTCATTGTGATGGCGGAACGACACCAGGTAGCGCAGCAGCTTTTCCCGGTCGATTTTTGGCCCGCGATACTGGATCTGCACCGAGCCCCAGTCCGGCTGGTGGGTAATCAGGCAGTTGGATTTAAGCAGATGGCTCACCAGCGTCTCTTCAACCACCTTGCCGCTCGCCGCGTTTTCGAGGTAATCGGCGCTGAATTCATAATTCTCCACCTCGATATCCTGATCGTCGATGCAGGTCCCGTTGAAGTGGGCGACTGGCTGGCCTTCCAGCTCGTGCAGGCGATACAGTGAAACGCTCACCTTTCCCTGCGCGCAGGCGCTTAAATCACGTTCCAGGGTGCGCTGAACGTCGTCCCAGCTGTTGAACTTTGTCTGGTTAAAACTGTTGAGATAGAGCTTAAAGCTTTTGGACTCGACGAGATTCACGCTGGCATAGTCCAGCTCAACGTGTCCCACCGCCACCTGCGGCAGGCCGCGCGCGTTGAGCCACGAGAGTTCGTACAGCGTCCAGATATCGCCACCCACGAACGGCAGCGCGTCCGCGTGCAGTCCCAGAGGGTCGCGGTTCAGGCTACGCGGCACGCCCTGCAGCAGGCTTGCATCGTAGGTATCGCGGTAATCGGTCGATTTACCCAGCGTTAAGCCGGTTAACGCCTGATGATTTTCGTAAGACATGTTTCATAGCCACTTTACAGGTACACTTATGGCCTGAGTTTATCCTGTCTGACAAGAAGAGAGAAATCGGTGGACATCGAAACTGCAAATGCCCTCACTACCTTCACGACCCGCTACTGCGACGCATGGCATGAAAAGCAGGGCACGTGGCCGCAAAGTGCTGATTTATATGGCGTCCCTTCGCCGTGCATTATCTCTTCGCTTGAGGATTACGTGATCTGGCAGCCGAAGCCGAATAACGGCGAGCAGAATGTAAATGCGGTTGAACGGGCAATGGACATTGTGGTACAACCAGTGGTTCATGCGTTTTATGCCACGCAGTTTGCAGGGGATATGCCCGCGCGCTTTGCGGACATGACGCTGACGCTGTTGCAGACCTGGAGCGAAGACGATCTGCAGCGTGTTCAGGAAAACCTGATCGGTCATCTGGTCACGCAAAAACGCCTTAAGCTTTCTCCGACGCTCTTTATTGCCACGCTGGACAGCGAGCTGGACGTTATCTCCGTCTGTAACCTGTCAGGCGAAGTGATTAAAGAGACTATCGGTACCCGAAATCGCGAGACTCTCGCCCCTTCTCTTGCGGATTTCCTCACCCGACTTGAGCCCCTTCTGTAATCCATGCTGCTACAGCGCGTGTGAGAGATCTCTTACAAGGTTTGTGAGAGATCGCTGGAACATTCAGTATTACCTCATTAAATTCAGATTAATATCACTCTATTTTTCAACGAATTAGTTGTTCCTCCTATTATTTTTAGGGAGTCCCCGCGTCTTACAACGCTGGCTGAGTGGGTTGTAAGACGAAGCGGAATAGCGGATTCTATCTCCGTCGACAGGAAGCCGACACGAGAAACGAACATCAGGATGATGGCGTTTCTCACACAGGACTCGTCAGGATGGCGCAGCAGGAAGGCTTCTGGATGAAGCGAAGTGGATAACGCAGGATGCGTAAGGGACACCTCCAGGAAGGAGAACGAGAGCCGGTCAGGATGGTCGGTGGGTCAGGAAGGCCAGGACGTTTCAGGATGAAACAAACACGTCAGGAAGAGGTGTGCAGGATGCGAAAGGTAGACGGATGACCAGGCCTTCGGGCTTCAGGAAAAGTTGTCACGGATGAGCAGGGAGCACGAATTGTAGCTGGAATGCTGCGGAACGAACCGGGAGCACTGTTTTTACAGTGCTCCCTTTTTTTATTTCTGCCTTTCGCAATGCTATGCTGCGCGCCGTTTACATTTTCAGTTGAGGTTACTATGACGCAACACGATAGCGTTCGTGCTCAGTTGCACGCCATCGAAGCCCTTTTGCGCCAACATCAGCTGTGGCAGGAGACCGCGCCGCAGCCAGAAGCGTTCGCCAGCACCCAGCCCTTTTGCCTGGATACGCTGGCCCCTTTCGAGTGGCTGCAGTGGGTGTTAATTCCGCGCATGCACGCCCTGCTTGAGGGGGGGCACCCCTTGCCGCAGGCGTTTGCTGTCTCTCCCTATTATGAAATGGCGCTCGACGCGACGCACCCTGCGCGCGACGTCATGCTGGTCGAACTGGAAAAGCTGGATGCCCTGTTTGCCGGTGAAGATGCATGACGCTTGAGATCCTCTATCAGGACGAGTGGCTGGTGGCGGTGAATAAACCGTCAGGCTGGCTGGTGCACCGCAGCTGGTTGGATCGCGACGAGAAAGTGGTGGTGATGCAGACCGTGCGCGACCAGATTGGTCAGCATGTGTTTACCGCCCATCGCCTCGACAGGCCGACCTCCGGCGTGCTGCTGATGGGACTTTCCAGCGAAGCTGGCCGTCTGCTGGCCCAGCAGTTCGAACAGCACCAGATCCAGAAGCGCTACCACGCGATCGTGCGTGGCTGGCTGACCGAGTCCGCCACCCTGGACTACCCGCTGGTGGAGGAGCTGGACAAAATCGGCGATAAATTTGCCCGGGATGACAAAGGCCCGCAGCCGGCCGTGACGGATTATCGCGGCATGGCAACCACGGAAATGCCGGTGGCCACCAGCAAATTTCCGACCACACGCTACAGCCTGGTCGAGCTTCTGCCGAAAACCGGGCGCAAGCACCAGCTGCGACGCCATCTGGCGCATCTGCGCCACCCGATTATTGGCGACAGCAAACACGGTGATTTGCGCCAGAACCGCAGCGCGGCCGAACACTTTGGCTGCCATCGTCTGATGTTACACGCAAGCGAGCTGAGCTTGATGCACCCGTTTACCGGCGAGCCGCTGACTATCCGCGCGGGGCTGGACGACGTCTGGATGCAGGCGCTGTCACAGTTTGGCTGGCTGGGACAACTCCCAGAAAATGAAAGGGTTGAGTTTGTATCGGGCAACGTTCAGGATGAAGAGTAAGCGTATTCACTATGGGAAAATAGCATGGCTGAAGTAGGCATTTTTGTCGGCACAATGTACGGCAACTCGCTGCTGGTCGCGGAAGAGGCGGAGGCGATTCTGGCAAGCCAGGGTCATAAAGCCACGGTCTATGAAGATCCGGAGCTGGCGGACTGGGAAAAGTATAAAGATAAATACATTCTGGTGGTGACCTCCACCACCGGGCAGGGCGATCTGCCGGACAGCATCGTGCCGCTGTTCCAGGGCATTAAAGACCAGCTTGGCTATCAGCCAGACGTTCGCTACGGCATCATCGCCCTCGGCGACAGCGCTTACGCTAACTTCTGCGGCGGCGGCAAGCAGTTCGATGCGCTGTTGCAGGAGCAGAGCGCCCAGCGCGTCGGCGAGATGCTGCTGATTGATGCGGGTGAGCACCCGGAGCCAGAAAGCGAATCAAACCCGTGGGTGGAGAACTGGGCCTCACTTCTCAAATAACACTCTGCCCGGCGGCGCTTCGCTTGCGCGGGCCTGCGGGTTTTCCAGGCCGGGTCAGGCGTAGCCGCCACCCGGCATTACACTCCGCACCAAACGCCATTTCCATGATCCACCTTCCACTCCTCTGGGCTTATGCCCTAAACAACCTCCCTCACGCCCTTTAATACTGTGTTTTTGCACGGTGAGGTGAAGAGGCACTCCTTCATATACTTTCCCGGTCACGATAAAACGGCTTCAGGCCGTACCAAAACGACAAAAACCAATCTCATTCTGCTTACCCTACCGGTGCTGTACAGAATGAACCAGGCGAAAGCTATGTTTCAGGAGTGCAACAATGAGTTCATTAAGCCACGCAGCGAGCAGCGCTGAAAAGCGCACCAATGCACGCTACTGGATAGTGGTGATGCTGTTTATCGTCACGTCCTTTAACTATGGTGACCGCGCCACGCTGTCGATTGCCGGCTCGGAAATGGCAAAAGATATCGGCCTTGATCCCGTGGGCATGGGTTACGTTTTCTCCGCCTTCTCGTGGGCCTACGTCATCGGGCAAATTCCTGGCGGCTGGCTGCTCGACCGCTTTGGCTCGAAACGGGTCTACTTCTGGTCCATCTTTATCTGGTCTGCCTTTACCCTGCTGCAGGGCTTCGTCGATATCTTCAGCGGCTTCGGCATTATCGTGGCGCTCTTCACGCTGCGCTTCCTGGTGGGCTTAGCGGAAGCGCCTTCCTTCCCGGGCAACAGCCGCATTGTGGCGGCCTGGTTCCCGGCGCAGGAGAGGGGAACGGCGGTGGCGATTTTCAACTCCGCACAGTACTTCGCGACGGTGATCTTTGCGCCCATTATGGGCTGGCTAACCCATGAGGTGGGCTGGTCGCACGTGTTCTTCTTTATGGGCGGACTCGGGATCGTCATTAGCTTTATCTGGCTGAAAGTGATCCACGAACCCAACCAGCACCCTGGCGTAAACAAAAAAGAGCTGGAGTACATCGCTGAAGGCGGCGCGCTGATCAACATGGATCAGAAATCCTCGACGGCGAAAGTGCCGTTCAGCAAGAAATGGGCGCAGATCAGGCAGCTTGTCGGATCGCGCATGATGATCGGGATCTATCTGGGCCAGTACTGTATCAACGCCTTGACCTACTTTTTCATCACCTGGTTCCCCGTGTACCTGGTGCAGGCACGCGGCATGTCGATTCTGAAAGCGGGGTTTGTTGCCTCGGTCCCGGCAATCTGTGGCTTCGTGGGGGGCGTACTCGGCGGGGTCATTTCCGACTGGCTGATGCGCCGCACCGGTTCCCTGAACATCGCGCGTAAAACGCCTATCGTGCTCGGCATGCTGCTCTCCATGACCATGGTGTTCTGTAACTACGTCAATGCCGAGTGGATGATTATCGGCTTTATGGCGATGGCCTTCTTCGGCAAAGGCATTGGCGCGCTGGGCTGGGCGGTGATGGCGGATACGGCCCCGAAAGAGATCAGCGGCCTGAGCGGCGGTCTGTTCAACATGTTTGGCAATATCTCCGGGATTGTTACGCCCATCGCTATCGGCTACATCGTCGGCACCACCGGATCGTTTAACGGTGCGCTAATCTACGTGGGTGTGCATGCGCTGGTGGCGGTCCTGAGTTACCTGGTGCTGGTGGGGGATATCAAACGCGTCGAACTTAAACCTGTTGCGGAGCGTGGCTGATGACAACGCAATCGAGCCCTATCGTCACCGAGATGAAGGTCATCCCGGTGGCCGGGCAGGACAGCATGCTGCTCAATATTGGCGGCGCGCATAACGCCTGGTTTACCCGTAATATCGTCGTGCTAAAAGACAGCGCAGGGAATACCGGCGTGGGCGAGTCCCCTGGCGGAGAGGTGATTTACCAGACGCTGGTCGATGCCATTCCGCAGGTCGTGGGGCAGGAGATTGCCCGTCTGAACAGGGTGGTTCAGCGGGTGCATAAGGGCAACCAGTCGGCAGACTTTGAGACGTTCGGTAACGGTGCCTGGACGTTTGAACTGCGCGTCAATGCGGTCGCCGCACTGGAAGCGGCTCTGCTTGATTTACTGGGTAAGGCGCTCAATGTCCCGGTCTGCGAACTGCTGGGGCCCGGCAAACAGCGCGATGCGGTCACCGTGCTGGGCTATCTGTTCTACATTGGCGATCGCAATAAAACCGATCTCCCCTATCTGGCTCGATCCACGGGCGATCACGACTGGTATCGCCTGCGCCACCAGGAAGCGCTCTCCAGCGACGCGGTGGTGCGGCTGGCCGAGGCGGCGCAGGATCGCTACGGCTTTAAGGATTTCAAGCTGAAGGGCGGCGTGCTGCCCGGCGAGCAGGAGATTGAAACGGTCCGGGCGCTGAAAAAACGCTTTGCGGATGCTCGGATCACCGTTGACCCAAACGGCGCATGGCTGCTGGATGAAGCGATTAGCCTGTGCAAAGGGCTGGGGGATGTCCTGACCTATGCGGAAGACCCCTGCGGCGCGGAACAGGGCTTCTCGGGCCGCGAAGTGATGACCGAGTTCCGTCGGGCCACCGGGCTGCCGGTGGCGACCAATATGATCGCCACGAACTGGCGCGAAATGGGCCATGCGGTGATGCTCAACGCCGTCGACATACCGCTGGCGGACCCGCACTTCTGGACGCTCTCAGGCGCGGTCCGCGTGGCGCAGCTGTGCGATGACTGGGGACTCACCTGGGGCTGTCATTCGAACAATCACTTTGATATTTCGCTGGCGATGTTTACCCACGTTGGCGCCGCTGCGCCGGGTAACCCCACCGCCATCGACACGCACTGGATTTGGCAGGAAGGCGAAGCCCGCCTGACGAAAAATCCGCTGGAAATCATCAATGGCAAGATTGCCGTACCGGATGCGCCGGGCCTGGGCGTGGAGCTGGACTGGGATCGGATCCAGAAAGCCCATGAGGCGTATAAAAAATTGCCGGGCGGCGCGCGAAACGATGCGGGCCCGATGCAGTACCTTATTCCCGGCTGGACATTTGACCGTAAGCGCCCTGTTTTCGGACGTCACTGATAAAAGGATTACACGATGAGTACTTTTACGACCCCTGTCGTCACTTCCATGCAAATCATTCCGGTTGCGGGCCATGACAGCATGCTGATGAATCTGAGCGGCGCGCACGCGCCGTTCTTCACGCGCAACATTGTCATTATCAAAGACAATGCCGGCCATACCGGCGTGGGTGAAATTCCGGGCGGGGAGAAGATCCGCAAAACGCTGGAGGACGCCATTCCGCTGGTGGTGGGCAAAACGCTGGGTGAGTACAAAAATGTCCTCAACACCGTGCGTAACACCTTTGCCGATCGCGATGCCGGGGGCCGGGGTCTGCAGACCTTCGATTTGCGCACCACTATCCACGTGGTGACCGGCATTGAAGCCGCGATGCTGGATCTGCTGGGCCAGCATCTGGGCGTTAACGTTGCGTCGCTGCTGGGCGAGGGGCAGCAGCGTAGCGAAGTGGAAATGCTGGGCTATCTGTTCTTTGTCGGCGACCGCAAGCTGACGCCACTGCCGTATCAGAGCCAGCCGGATGAACAATGCGACTGGTACCGGCTTCGCCACGACGAGGCAATGACCCCGGATGCGGTGGTGCGCCTGGCGGAAGCGGCATACGAAAAATATGGCTTCAACGATTTCAAACTGAAGGGCGGCGTGCTGGCCGGGGAAGAAGAGGCGGAAGCCGTCACCGCGCTGGCAAAACGTTTCCCGCAGGCGCGCGTGACGCTCGATCCGAACGGGGCCTGGTCCCTTGATGAAGCGATTGCGATCGGCAAGCAGCTGAAAGGCGTGCTTGCCTACGCGGAGGACCCGTGTGGGGCTGAGCAAGGCTTCTCTGGCCGTGAAGTGATGGCGGAATTCCGTCGCGCTACGGGGCTGCCGACCGCGACCAATATGATTGCGACCGACTGGCGTCAGATGGGACACACCTTATCCCTCCAGTCAGTCGATATTCCGCTGGCTGACCCGCACTTCTGGACGATGCAGGGTTCGGTGCGCGTGGCGCAGATGTGCCATGAGTTTGGTCTGACCTGGGGTTCGCACTCCAACAACCACTTCGATATCTCGCTGGCGATGTTCACGCACGTCGCCGCCGCTGCGCCGGGCACGATCACTGCTATCGACACCCACTGGATCTGGCAGGAAGGTAATCAGCGTCTCACTAAGCAGCCGTTTGAGATCAAAGGTGGCATGGTGCAGGTGCCCTCTACGCCCGGGCTGGGGGTTGAGCTGGATATGGATCAGGTCATGAAGGCCCATGAGCTGTATCAGAAACACGGTCTGGGCGCGCGCGACGATGCGATGGCGATGCAGTATCTCATCCCTGACTGGACATTCGACAATAAACGCCCGTGCATGGTACGATAAACGCATTGGGACCGCTCCCATGAGCGGTCTTTTACGTGGTGTATGCTTAACGTAACGACTATGCGTAAGGATGGCTTATGAAAATTGTTATCGCACCGGACTCGTATAAGGAAAGTTTGAGTGCGCTTGAGGTTGCGACAGCGATAGAACGTGGTTTTCGCGAGATCTTTCCCGAGGCGGTTTACGTGAAGCTGCCGGTCGCGGACGGTGGCGAAGGGACGGTTGAGGCGATGATCGCGGCAACGCAGGGAAGCATTGTGCATGTTCCGGTGACCGGCCCGCTGGGCGAGCGCGTGGAGGGGTTTTATGGCTTGTCCGGTGATAAGCAGAGCGCCTTTATTGAAATGGCGGCGGCAAGCGGCCTGGAGCGGGTTGCGCCTTCGCAGCGTAATCCGCTGAAAACCACCTCCTGGGGCACGGGCGAACTGATTCGTCACGCGCTGGATGCGGGCGTTAAGCATATTATTATTGGCATTGGCGGCAGCGCTACCAACGACGGCGGTGCAGGGATGGTGCAGGCGCTGGGGGCGAAGCTGCTGGACGACAATGAACAGCCTCTTGGGCAGGGCGGGGGCGAGCTGAGAAAACTCGCGCGTATCGACCTGAGCGGGCTGGACAAGCGTCTGGTGGAATGCCGGATTGAGGTGGCCTGCGATGTAACCAATCCGCTTACCGGGAAGGATGGCGCGTCAGCGGTATTCGGCCCGCAGAAGGGCGCCACACCCGAGATGATCGTCACCCTGGACAACGCGCTTGCGCACTATGCAAGCGTGATTGCCCGGGACCTGGATATCGACGTGCTGAACCTTGCTGGCGGCGGCGCGGCGGGGGGCATGGGCGCGGCGCTCTACGCCTTTTGCGGCGCGCAGCTGCGCCAGGGCATTGAGATCGTGACCGATGCGCTACACCTGTCCGACCAGGTGGCCGATGCGGATCTGGTGATCACGGGGGAAGGCCGCATTGACAGCCAGACGATCCACGGCAAAGTCCCGGTGGGGGTGGCAAAGGTGGCAAAACGCTTTAACAAACCCGTTATTGGCATTGCAGGCAGCCTGACGGCGGACGTTGGCGTGGTACACGATCACGGCATTGATGCCGTGTTTAGCGTGATCTACACCATCTGCACGCTGGAAGACGCGCTGGAAAATGCCGGCGAGAACGTCAGGATGGCCGCAAGGAATATCGCGGCGGTGCTGAAAGTGGGGCAGGCATTTTAGCTGTGATTGCCGGGTGGCGGCTTCGCCTTACCCGGCCTA
>NZ_KV787915.1:124506-199663 GCF_001807145.1 Enterobacter sp. HMSC16D10 | reverse complement strand
CGGGTGGCGGCTTCGCCTTACCCGGCCTACGTTAGTGCACCTGTAGGCCCGGCAAGCGTAGCGCCACCGGGCTTTTACCTCAGCTCCCCAACACCTTCATCGCTTCGCGCGTCACGTTATCCATTTCATCCAGCAGCTCCAGGAACTCCGGTTCAAGCTCCGATTCCGGCGTGCCCGCACGCAGCTGCTGCTCCAGCAACTGACAGAGGTTTTTCAGCCGCGGTACGCCGCTGTACCCGCAGCTGCCGTGCAGCTTGTGGATTGCGTCCAGCAGATCTTCCGGGTTTTCACCCACCAGCTGCTCTTCCACCTTGTTGCGAATTTCTGGCAGAAACGCGACCAGCATTTGCAGCATGTCGCGGGCCAAATCGGGTTTACCTGCCGCCTGGCGCAGCGCGAGCTGCCAGTCAAAGGTGGCGTTCTGATTAACGCTTATCTCAGCCTGCTCGCTGGAAACCGTGTACGTTCCGCCAATATGACCCGGCTTATAGCGCAACAGCAGGCTATGAAGTTTCTCTTCATCGATGGGCTTCGCCAGGTAATCATTCATCCCGGCGCTCAGCAGCTTCTCCTTCTGGCCCGCCATCGCGTGCGCGGTGACAGCAATAACCGGCGTTTGCTGCTGATGCGGCAGCTGGTGGATCAGCTCGCACGCCCGGATGCCGTCCATGCCCGGCATCTGAATATCCATCAGGATTAAATCGAACTGCATCTGCTTAGCCTGTTCAACCGCCTGCGCGCCGCTGGTGCACAGCTCCACATGCTGAACCTGGTCCTCAAGCAATGCGCCAATGAGCTTCAGGTTGGCCGGATTATCATCCACCGCCATCACGCTCATCGGCAATTTTTGCTCATCGTTAATCAGCGGAAGGGCATGCTGGCTAAGACGGCAATATTCCGTGAGGGCTGGCAGCAAACGGGTTGCGGTCAGTGGTTTCAAAAGACACGCGGCCGCGCCGTCGTTTTTCAGTTCTTCCGCGTTGAGCTGCCCATGGCACGGCAGCGCCAGCAGCAGGTAGTCGGTCATCGACGCGGCTTTCGCCAGGCGCTCCTGCTGCATGGTCAACTCGCCGGTGAAGGTTACCGGAATGCCCATCAGCAGAATATCGTAATGCTCTACGGCAAGCGCCGAGAAGGTGGGGCTGTAGACCACCTCCAGCGGCGTGGTGCTTAAGATGTCGAGCGTACACTGCGCCGCCGCAGCGTTAGGCTCAACGTAGGCCAGACGCTTGCCTTTCAGGCAGTCCGTCACCGGGCCATCGGTCAGCACGTTCGGATTAAGGTCCAGATTAATGTGGAACCAGAAGGTTGAACCGCGGTTTGGCTGGCTGTGGAAAGAGATATCGCCGCCCATCTCGTTCACCAGGCGCTGGGTGATCACCAGCCCCAGACCGGTACCGCCATGACGGCGGGAGATGCTGGCGTCCGCCTGACGGAACGCCTGGAACAGACGCGACTGGTCGCGCTCCGGAATACCGATGCCGGTATCGCGGATCTGGACTTCAATCTGGACCTTATTGCTGCTGATCGAGCGTTTCTCTACCAGGATGTCGATATTACCGCTTTCGGTGAACTTAATGGCATTCCCGACAAGGTTGGTTATGACCTGCTGCAGGCGCAGCGGATCGCCAATAACGTTATCCGGCACGTCGTTTTTAATGTTAAGCGTCAGCTCCAGGCCTTTGTCGTGCGACGAGTGCGCGAGCAGCGTCACCACTTCATCCAGCGTGCTGCGCAGCGGGAAGGGGATACTCTCGAGGATCAGCTTGCCCGCTTCCAGCTTGGAGAAGTCCAGCACGTCGTTAATGATCGCCAGCAGGTTGTTGGCCGAGCGTTCAATGGTATGCAGGTGATCCCGCTGAGTGGGGTTGAGCTCGCTTTTCAGGGTCAGACGGGTAAAGCCGATCACGCCATTGAGCGGCGTGCGCAGCTCGTGCGACATATTGGCAAGGAATTCCGATTTAATACGCGCCGCTTCCTGAGCGCGCTTTTTCGCCAGATCCAGCTCAACGTTCTGGATCTCCATCTGCTCCAGCGTTTCGCGCAGGTCGGACGTCGCCTGGTCAACGTTGTGCTGCATCTCTTCGTGATAGGCCGCCAGCGACATCGCCATCGAGTTGATGCCGTTTTTCAGCATGTCCAGCTCGCCCAGCATAAACCCTTCCACACGGCTGTCGAGCTGTCCCCGGCGGATGCGGTCAACCGTGTTAACCATGTTGCGGATGGGACCCGTCACGTCGCGCATCAGGCGCCAGCCGAAGATCAGCGCAATGCCGATGCAGAACAGCATCATCACGCCGGAAATGAAGATCTCTTTGTACTGCTGTAGCCGGACCGACTTGAGATCCAGCTCCAGCGCCACATATCCCAGCATATTATTGCTGGATTTGGCGTCGGACTGTGCAGACTCATCGGGGGAATAGCTTTCCGACACGATCGGCGTGCGCAGGATCATGATATCGCCGCGCCGCAATACGGTGAGGTGGCGCGGGAACGGCGTACCGTCCGGGATTTTCAGTGCTGCCGGATCGAGATGAAAGTTTGAGGTCACAAACAGGCGGTTATGTTCGTCGTAAACGGAAATGGCGCGTACGATGTCCGAGTGGCGGCGGTGGAGTACGCTGATTAACTGCCCAATGGATTCGCGGTTTTGCAGGTTCATGCCGTACTCGCTGGAGACGGCAAGCGGTTCGATAATACTGGCACCTGCATCTTCCAGCTGTCGCTGCAAATCGTTATAGCGGTGCACCACAAAGAAGATACTCAGCAGCAAACCGATAAGAACGGTGGGGGCGAGGATCAAAATCATCATGCGCGCGCGCAGGCTGTAGTTGGTCATGGCGTTCCGTTATGGGACAATTAAGATAATTATGGTTATGTGAGAAAAATCTCGGCGATGGCGCAATTCTACTCTGCAAAGCGACGCGTGACGACGCGTCAAATCATCACTGTTGAGGCCACGGACCTCGATCCGTTTGGCCAGGGAGTGGCACGCCACAATGGTAAGGCTCTGTTTATAACAGGTTTACTGCCAGCAGAACGAGCAGAAATTACGCTGACGGAAGATAAACGCCAGTTTGCGCGCGGGCAGGTTAAGCGTCGCCTCAGCGATAGCCCGGAGCGTGTGGCACCCCGCTGCCCCCATTTTGGCGTGTGCGGCGGCTGCCAGCAACAGCATGCGAGCACAGAATTACAGCAAAAAAGCAAAAGCCGCGCGCTGGCGCGTCTGCTCAAACATGACGTTAACGAAATTGTTGCCGATGAGCCCTGGGGCTATCGTCGTCGCGCGCGCCTGAGCCTCAGCTATCAGCCAAAAACGGAGCGGCTGGAGATGGGGTTTCGCAAGGCCGGCTCCAGCGACATCGTTGATGTGAAGCGGTGCCCCATTTTGGTGCCCCATCTTGAGGCATTGCTTCCGGAAGTGCGCATCTGCCTCTCCGGGCTGGACGGCGTACGCCATCTTGGGCACGTCGAACTGGTCATGGCAAACAATGGCCCGCTGATGGTGCTGCGCCATACCGCGCCGTTGTCGAAGAAAGATCGCGAAAAACTGGAACGCTTTTCGCATTCCCACGACCTGGCGCTTTTCCTTGCACCACAAAGCGAGATACTTGAACAGGTTACCGGTGAGGCGCCCTGGTATGCGTCAAACGGGCTACGCTTAACGTTCAGCCCGCGGGATTTCATTCAGGTGAATGATGGCGTTAACCAGCAGATGGTGGCGAAAGCGCTGGCGTGGCTGGACGTTCAGAAAAGCGACCGGGTGCTCGATCTGTTCTGCGGAATGGGCAACTTCACGCTGCCGCTGGCGCGAGAAGCGGCCAGCGTCGTCGGTGTGGAAGGCGTTGAGGCGCTGGTGGCGAAAGGGCAGGAGAACGCGCGGCAGAACGGCTTGCAAAATGTGACATTCTTTCATCAAAATCTTGAGGACGATGTCACCCAACAGCCGTGGGCAAAGCAGGGCTTCGATAAAATTTTGCTCGACCCGGCGCGTGCCGGTGCCCCGGGCGTGATGGCACATATTATTAAACTCGCGCCAAAGCGTGTGGTCTATGTTTCCTGTAACCCGGCAACGCTTGCCCGGGACAGCGAGGCACTGCTCAGCGCGGGTTACCAGATTCAGCGTCTGGCAATGCTGGACATGTTCCCGCACACTGGGCATCTGGAATCGATGGTGTTGTTCGAGCACATCTAATTTGTTTGGCTTGTCGACTTCGACAGGCCCTGGTCCCTAAAGGAGAGGACAATGGTTGCGGTAAGAAGTGCACATCTCAATAAAGCTGGGGAGTTTGACCCACAAAAATGGATCGCAAGTCTGGGAATTTCCAGCCAGCAGTCGTGTGAACGCTTAACCGAAACCTGGGCCTATTGTCTGCGCACCACGCAGGGGCATCCCGACGCCGATCTTCTCCTGTGGCGCGGCGTGGAGATGGTTGAAATCCTGTCCATGCTGAACATGGACATCGAAACGCTGCAGGCCGCGCTGCTCTTCCCCCTCGCGGATGCGGACGTGGTCAGCGAAGACGTGCTGCGCGACAGCGTCGGAAAATCCGTCGTCGCGCTGATCCACGGCGTGCGTGATATGGCAGCCATTCGTCAGCTCAAAGCCGCGCATACGGATTCCGTCTCCTCAGAGCAGGTCGATAACGTTCGCCGGATGCTGCTGGCCATGGTGGATGATTTCCGCTGCGTGGTCATCAAGCTGGCCGAGCGTATTGCCCATCTGCGAGAGGGGAAGGATGCGCCGGAAGACGAGCGCGTGCTGGCTGCCAAAGAGTGTACAAACATCTATGCGCCGCTGGCGAACCGGCTGGGGATTGGTCAGCTGAAGTGGGAGCTGGAAGATTACTGCTTCCGCTATCTGCACCCGGCGGAATACAAACGGATTGCCAAACTCCTGCACGAGCGACGCATCGACCGCGAGCACTATATCGAGGAGTTTGTCGGCGGCCTGCGCCAGGCGATGAAAGAAGAGAACGTGCGCGCCGAAGTCTACGGTCGACCAAAGCACATCTACAGCATCTGGCGCAAAATGCAGAAGAAACACCTCGCCTTTGACGAGCTGTTTGACGTGCGCGCCGTGCGTATCGTGGCGGAGCGTCTGCAGGACTGCTACGCCGCGCTGGGGATAGTGCACACGCACTTCCGTCATCTGCCCGATGAGTTTGACGACTATGTCGCCAACCCCAAACCGAACGGCTATCAGTCAATCCATACCGTTGTGCTTGGCCCTGGCGGTAAAACGGTCGAGATTCAGATCCGCACCAAACAGATGCACGAGGACGCCGAGCTGGGCGTTGCCGCGCACTGGAAATACAAAGAAGGCACGTCCGGCGGGGCGCGTTCAGGCCACGAAGACCGCATTGCCTGGCTGCGTAAGCTGATTGCGTGGCAGGAAGAGATGGCCGATTCCGGCGAGATGCTCGACGAAGTGCGCAGCCAGGTCTTTGACGATCGCGTCTACGTCTTTACCCCGAAAGGGGACGTTGTCGACCTGCCGGCCGGCTCTACGCCGCTCGATTTTGCCTACCACATCCATAGCGATGTGGGGCACCGCTGCATCGGGGCGAAAATTGGCGGGCGTATCGTACCGTTCACCTATCAGCTGCAGATGGGCGACCAGATTGAAATCATTACCCAGAAGCAGCCGAACCCGAGCCGGGACTGGCTTAACCCGAACCTGGGGTATGTCAGCACCAGCCGCGGGCGCTCGAAGATTCACGCCTGGTTCCGTAAACAGGATCGAGACAAGAATATCCTTGCCGGTCGCCAGATCCTTGACGACGAGCTGGAGCATATCGGGATCAGCCTGAAAGAGGCGGAGAAATTCCTGCTGCCGCGCTACAACTTCAACGAGCTTGATGAGCTGTTAGCGGCGATTGGCGGCGGTGATATTCGCCTGAATCAGATGGTGAACTTCCTGCAGGCGCAGTTCAATAAGCCAAGCGCGGAAGAGCAGGACGCGGCGGCGCTGAAGCAGCTGCAGCAGAAAACCTACGCGCCGCAGCAGCGCAGCAAAGACAACGGCCGCGTGGTGGTCGAAGGTGTCGGTAACCTGATGCACCACATTGCCCGCTGCTGTCAGCCAATTCCAGGCGACGATATCGTCGGCTTTATCACCCAGGGGCGCGGGATCTCGATCCACCGCTCCGACTGCGACCAGCTTGCCGAGCTGCAGTCCCATGCGCCGGAGCGCATCGTGGAAGCGGTCTGGGGCGAGAGCTACTCCGCCGGCTACTCGCTGGTGGTGCGCGTCACTGCCAACGACCGCAGCGGCCTGCTGCGCGACATCACGACCATTCTCGCCAACGAGAAGGTCAACGTGCTGGGCGTCGCCAGCCGCAGCGATACCCGCGAGCAGCTTGCCACCATCGATATGACCATCGAAATCTATAACCTGCAGGTGCTGGGCCGCGTGCTCGGCAAGCTGAACCAGGTGCCGGATGTGATTGACGCGCGTCGTCTGCACGGCGGCTAAACATCCTCTTCCGTAGGCCGGGTAAGGCAACGCCGCCACCCGGCATTTTTTCATCAGGACAGTATTATGACTCAAATCGACCGCCTGCTCGGCATCATGAAACGCCTGCGCGACCCGGAAAACGGCTGCCCGTGGGACAAAGAGCAGACTTTCGCCACCATCGCCCCGTACACCCTTGAAGAGACCTACGAGGTGCTGGACGCCATTTCCCGTGAAGATTTTGACGACCTGCGCGGCGAGCTGGGCGATCTGCTGTTCCAGGTGGTGTTCTACGCGCAGATGGCGCAGGAAGAGGGGCGCTTTAACTTTGACGATATCTGCGCTGCCATCAGCGACAAGCTTGAGCGCCGTCATCCCCATATTTTCGGTGACGCTACCGCAGGAACCAGCACCGAAGTCCTGGCCCGCTGGGAGCAGATCAAAAGCGCCGAGCGGGCAGAAAAATCCCAGCACTCCGCGCTGGACGACATTCCGCTGAGCCTGCCCGCGCTGATGCGCGCGCACAAAATCCAGAAACGCTGCTCCGCCGTGGGGTTTGACTGGACCTCACTCGGCCCGGTGCTGGATAAAGTGCACGAAGAGATTGACGAGGTGATGCACGAAGCGCAGCAGGCGGTGGTGGATGAAGCAAAGCTTGAGGAAGAGATGGGCGATCTGCTGTTTGCGACCGTCAACCTTTCTCGCCACCTGGGTGTAAAAGCGGAAACGGCGCTGCAAAAAGCTAACCTTAAGTTCGAACGCCGCTTTCGCGAAGTGGAGCGGATTGTCGCCTCGCGAGGCCTGGAAATGAGCGGTATTGACCTCGACGCGATGGAAGAAGTCTGGCAGGAAGTAAAGCGCCAGGAATCTGATCTCTAACGAAATTTTGCGATCAAGCGCAATTTGTGTGATTTTTTAAATGACAAGCGCTTGATTTGCGTCAAAAACATTTACCCAAAAGGGGCTATTTTCTCACTCCTTATGTTTGTCATGGCCTGGAATGGAGACGGAGAATGAAAGTTTGTGGCGCTCGCCGTGTTCGGGTATACTACTTTCCCGTCCTGGTTATTCCATCGTTTCACCCTAACTTCTCAGGTTCAGCATGACAACGAACTATATTTTTGTGACCGGCGGGGTCGTATCCTCTCTGGGTAAAGGCATTGCCGCAGCCTCCCTCGCAGCCATTCTTGAAGCCCGTGGCCTCAATGTGACCATGATGAAACTGGATCCGTACATCAACGTCGATCCTGGCACCATGAGCCCAACCCAACACGGGGAAGTGTTCGTTACTGAAGACGGCGCTGAAACCGATCTGGATCTTGGCCACTACGAGCGTTTCATTCGTACCAAAATGACCCGTCGTAATAACTTCACGACTGGCCGCATCTACTCTGACGTTCTGCGTAAAGAGCGCCGTGGTGACTATCTGGGCGCGACCGTGCAGGTTATCCCACACATCACTAACGCCATCAAAGAGCGTGTCCTTGCCGGTGGCGAAGGGCATGACGTTGTGCTGGTTGAAATCGGCGGTACCGTGGGTGATATCGAATCCCTGCCGTTCCTCGAAGCGATTCGTCAGCTGGCGGTAGACATTGGTCGTGAACACGCGCTGTTCATGCACCTGACGCTGGTGCCTTACATGGCGGCGGCAGGTGAAGTGAAAACCAAACCGACCCAGCACTCTGTTAAAGAGCTGCTCTCTATCGGTATTCAGCCTGACATCCTGGTTTGCCGTTCCGATCGCGCCATTCCGGCGAACGAACGTGCGAAAATTGCATTGTTCTGTAACGTGCCTGAAAAAGCCGTTATTTCAATGAAAGATGTCGATTCCATTTATAAAATCCCGGGCCTGTTGAAATCACAGGGTCTGGACGATTATATTTGTAAACGATTCAGCTTGAACTGTCCGGAAGCAAACCTGTCTGAATGGGAACAGGTTATTTACGAAGAAGCCAACCCGGCAGGCGAAGTGACTATCGGTATGGTCGGCAAGTACATTGAGCTGCCGGATGCCTATAAGTCCGTGATCGAAGCGCTGAAACACGGTGGTCTGAAGAACCGTGTCTCCGTGAACATCAAGCTGATTGATTCGCAGGATGTTGAAACGCGTGGCGTTGAAATCCTGAAAGATCTGGATGCTATCCTTATCCCTGGCGGCTTCGGCTACCGTGGTGTAGAAGGCAAGATCGCCACCGCGCGTTATGCGCGTGAAAACAATATTCCATACCTCGGCATCTGTCTGGGTATGCAGGTTGCGCTGATCGAATTTGCGCGCAACGTAGCGGGAATGGAAAACGCGAACTCTACGGAATTTGTGCCAGACTGTAAGTACCCTGTTGTGGCGCTTATCACTGAATGGCGTGATGAAGACGGTAACGTCGAAGTCCGTACCGAGAAGAGCGATCTGGGTGGCACTATGCGTCTCGGCGCACAGGCCTGCCAGCTGACTGACGATAGCGTGGTTCGCAAGCTGTACGGCGAGCCGGTCATCACCGAGCGCCATCGTCACCGCTATGAAGTCAACAACATGCTGTTGAAACAAATTGAAGCAGCGGGTCTGCGTGTTGCGGGCCGCTCCGGGGATGATCAGTTAGTCGAGATCATCGAAGTGCCAAACCATCCGTGGTTTGTCGCCTGCCAGTTCCACCCGGAATTTACTTCAACGCCACGTGACGGGCATCCGCTGTTTGCAGGCTTTGTGAAGGCCGCCAGCGACTACCAGAAGCGTCAGGCGAAGTAAAAAAAGTTAGAACGGCAACGCGTACCTTTGGTACGCGTTGTTTGTCTGGAGTTTTAGTTTAACTTGTACTGAGGAAAATCTAATGTCCAAAATCGTTAAAGTCATCGGTCGTGAAATCATCGACTCCCGTGGTAACCCGACCGTTGAAGCCGAAGTTCATCTGGAAGGTGGTTTCGTCGGTATGGCAGCTGCTCCATCAGGTGCTTCTACCGGTTCCCGCGAAGCGCTGGAACTGCGTGATGGCGACAAATCCCGTTTCATGGGCAAAGGCGTACTGAAAGCGGTTGGCGCTGTTAACGGTCCTATTGCTCAGGCTATCGTTGGCAAAGATGCCAAAGATCAGGCTGGCATCGACAAGATCATGATCGATCTGGACGGTACTGAAAACAAATCTAACTTCGGTGCGAACGCAATCCTGGCCGTTTCCCTGGCGAACGCCAAAGCGGCTGCGGCGGCTAAAGGTATGCCACTGTTCGAGCACATCGCTGAACTGAACGGCACCCCAGGCAAATACTCCATGCCTGTACCAATGATGAACATCATCAACGGTGGTGAGCACGCAGACAACAACGTTGATATTCAGGAATTCATGATTCAGCCAGTTGGCGCGAAATCCCTGAAAGAAGCAGTACGTATGGGTTCTGAAGTGTTCCACAACCTGGCTAAAGTTCTGAAAGCTAAAGGTATGAACACAGCTGTGGGTGACGAAGGTGGCTATGCGCCAAACCTGGGTTCTAACGCAGAAGCACTGGCTGTTATCGCAGAAGCGGTAAAAGCAGCGGGCTACGAGCTGGGCAAAGACATCACCCTGGCGATGGACTGTGCAGCATCTGAATTCTACAAAGACGGTAAATACGTTCTGGCTGGCGAAGGCAACAAAGCGTTCACCTCCGAAGAGTTCACTCACTTCCTGGAAGACCTGACCAAACAGTACCCAATCGTGTCTATCGAAGACGGTCTGGATGAGTCTGACTGGGCTGGCTTCGCATACCAGACTAAAGTACTGGGCGACAAAATCCAGCTGGTGGGTGACGACCTGTTCGTAACCAACACCAAGATCCTGAAAGAAGGTATCGAGAAAGGCATCGTTAACTCCATCCTGATCAAATTCAACCAGATCGGTTCCCTGACCGAAACGCTGGCTGCGATCAAAATGGCGAAAGACGCTGGCTACACCGCGGTTATCTCTCACCGTTCTGGCGAAACTGAAGACGCGACCATTGCTGACCTGGCTGTGGGTACCGCTGCTGGCCAGATCAAAACGGGTTCTATGAGCCGTTCTGACCGTGTTGCTAAATACAACCAGCTGATTCGTATCGAAGAAGCGCTGGGCGAAAAAGCACCATACAACGGTCGTAAAGAGATCAAAGGCCAGGCATAATCGCTTAAGCCTTAACATGAAAATGCCAGTCGAATGACTGGCATTTTTTTTGGCTATTTAAAATCGACCGCCATTTGCTCCGGAATGGTCAGCCCCCGGGTGGTTTGCACGCAGCGGGCAATATAATCCGTAAACCGGGGTGGCTTCGGCATCCCCATGCTCAGCAGCTTATCGTTGCTGAAGCGCACGTTAAGCGTGGCAAACGCGCCGTATAACCGCATGGCTCTCAGCATCAGACGTTCGTTGCACGGGCCAAAAATCGTTTTCAGTTCACGGCGCATTCTGACCAGCGTTTCGTAGCTGACCTGCGCGTACTTATCGCCGACGGGTGCTTTCTCCAGCGCCTGCGCCATCGCATTATCAATATCCGCAAAGCGAACGCTGTTCTCTTCTCCGGCCGAAATGTGTACCACTTCCCCCGGACGCGCGTTGCTGTTGAGCAGCATTAACAGCGCGTCGGCACAATAATCCACCGGGACAACGTCGATCCGGTCCTCCATCGAGCACATAAACTTCTGCAGCATCAGGCCCATGCTGAAGACCCAGAAAATACTGCTCGAGGGCGTGCAGCCGTGGCGTGTATGGCCGACAACGATGGACGGACGCGCGATGAGCAGCGGCAGGTTCGGACATTCCTGGCGCATCAGCTGTTCGATGGTTGACTTCGAAAACGTGTATTCCACCAGGTGTTCAGCATTCTCTCTGAATTCGGCGCTTTCGGCGACCAGGGAATCCTGCTCCGGCGTACATGACATTGCCGTGCCCACGTGGAGGAAGCGTTGTAGCGTTGAAACCTGCTCCATGCGGCGCGCCAGTGCCAGCGTTCCTTCCACGTTGACCTTCCAGATGAGCGGGTTGTTACCAAATGAGGCAACAGCTGCACAGTTCACGACATGCGTGACCTGGTCCAGACGCGGATCGTTCAGGAAGGCTTGAGGCTGGCTGAGATCGCCAATGAGGATATTGTCCACGCTCAGAGTGGCCAGTTTGTCCTCAGGAACGTTGAACTTGCGCATGTTCTCCAGCACGCGCTCCAGCCCGCTCTGCGGATCGCTGGCACGCGCGAGCAAAAGCAGTTTTACGGATTGATCGCTGGTCAGAATTTTTTCCAGTACTGCACCGCCCAGAAACCCCGTCACGCCTGTAATCATTAACATCTTCATTAATACCGTCTCATTATGATTGATGAGGCGGATTGTAGGCGTGCAAAAGTAAACGGCATTTAAATAATAAAACGCCGAAATAGACAGCATCTTAAGCTTATTTTAAGGAAAGGAATTCAGGTGGAGATATTGGACATTACAGGCAGGGTGAAAATTCAATTTATTAAAATGAATATTTCAACGTGATGATATTAAAGTTCTTTTTGTGGTGCTCATCGGATGGTGAACTTAATTCGAAATGTAATAAATATAATACTTTGTTACACCAAACATTTACCGGATAAATGATTTAAACACCACTTAACTTAAATCAGGCGACATTAAGCGCAGGCTATTTTATTTAGCCTGCGAAGGGTTTTTAGAGTAACAGAGGAAGCGTGGCGCTGGCCGTTTGCTGGCTAACGTCGCCGTAACGGCCATCCAGCGCAATCATGGACGTGGTCAGCAGTTCGACCAGCAGCATGACCCCAACTTTGGCATTGAGCGCGCCCGCGCTAAGCGGCCCCTCTGGCTTGGCGGCCACCAGCTGCATGTCGCTCAGGGACGCCAGCGGGCTGCGGGGCGTATTGCTGAGTGCCAGAACCTTAACGCCGCGCTTGCGGGCAAGCTTCACCACGTGGAGTAGATCCCGCGTTGAGCCGGAACTGGAGATTGCCACCACCAGCGTCTCTTCCGAAAGCGTTGTCGCATTCATGGCCGCGCGGTGCATATCGCTAAACAGCTGTGCGGGTTTGCCCAGCCGCAACAGCTTGTAGTGCAGATACTCCCCGAGGATCGCGCTGGCCGCAACGCCATAAATCTGCACCGACTGCGCCTGATGCAGCGCCAGCGCGGCCTTTTCAAGCAGCGTGCGGTCAAGGAGCCTGGCGGTGTCCTGCAAAGCCTGCACCGACTCATCCACGACGTTATCAATCTCATCCCCCGCCTGACGCGCGGGCTGGCCCTGCTGAATATCCAGCGCAAGCGCCATTTTAAATTCGTTATAGCCCTTGCAGCCCAGCGTGCGGCAAAGACGCGTCACGCTGGCCTCGCTGGTGTGGCTCTCGCGCGCCAGTTCGGTGATCGTCAGGTAGAGCACCCGGGCAGGATCGCTGAGTACAAACTCACCGAGTTTTTGTTGTGTTGGGCTGTACCCGGAAGCCTCCTGGCGTAGCTTCAGCAGCAGGTTTTCATGGTCTGACATGCTCGATCCTTAATGCGTTTCTCTGCGACTAGTGTGGCGGAAAGCGGGGGCAGGATGCCAGTCATTTCGAAAAAGTATGATCGTCGTCCTGGTTTTTGATGATAATTTTCACTATTTAAAATTAATATGGTAAAAATTTTCATCTATTAATGGGGGGATGAAAAAATGATGCAAATATTCAGTGGGGCTTCTTCAGGGGGATGGTTTGAAAAAGCGCAGCGCTTTGGCAAATCCTTTATGTTGCCGATTGCCGTGCTGCCTGCGGCAGGTCTGCTGCTGGGGATAGGCGGCGCGCTATCCAATCCCAACACGCTGGCGGCCTATCCGTTTTTAGACGTGAGCTGGCTGCAGGCCATTTTCACCATCATGAGCAGCGCAGGATCCATCGTGTTTGCGAACCTCTCGGTGCTGTTTGCCGTTGGGGTGGCCGTCGGGCTGGCAAAAAGCGATAAGGGCACGGCGGGGCTGGCGGCGCTTCTCGCGTTTCTGGTGATGAATGCCACCATCAACGCGCTGCTGATCCTCACCGGCAAACTGGCGCATGAGAACCCGGGCGCGGTGGGGCAGGGCATGACGCTGGGTATTCAGACGCTGGAAACCGGCGTCTTTGGCGGCGTGGTGATTGGGCTGGTAACCTGCGCGCTCCATCATCGGTTTAACAAGATTGCACTTCCGCAGTTCCTGGGCTTTTTTGGCGGCTCGCGCTTTGTTCCTATCATCAGCTCGCTGGCGGCGATACTCGTCGGTGCGCTCATGACCGTGGTCTGGCCGCATTTCCAGAAGCTGATTTTTGGTCTCGGCGGGCTGGTGGATGCGACCGGCTATCTGGGCACTTTGCTGTACGGCTTCATTTTACGCATGCTGGGTCCGTTCGGTCTGCACCACATCTTCTATCTGCCTTTCTGGACCACCGCGCTTGGCGGGAGTGAAATCGTCAACGGACACCTCGTGGAAGGCACACAGCGGATCTTCTTCGCTCAGCTGGCTGACCCGAACACGCAACATTTCTATGAGGGCACGTCACGCTTCATGTCCGGGCGCTTTATTACGATGATGTTTGGCCTGCTCGGGGCGTGCCTGGCGATGTACCACACGGCAAAACCCGAGAACAAAAAACGCGTTGCCGGGCTGCTACTTTCTGCGGCGTTAACCTCGTTCCTGACGGGGATTACCGAGCCTATCGAATTCTCGTTCCTGTTTATTGCGCCGGTGCTCTACGTCATCCATGCGCTGTTTGACGGGCTGGCATTCATGCTCGCGCACATGCTGCATATCACCATCGGGCAAACCTTCTCCGGCGGTTTCATCGACTTCGTGCTGTTCGGCATTTTGCAGGGAGAAACCAAAACCAACTGGATGTTCGTTCCGCTGGTCGGCGTACCGTGGTTCTTCCTTTACTACTTTACCTTCCGCTATCTGATTAACCGCTTCGATTTCGCGACGCCAGGTCGGGAAAAGGAGGCGATGGCTGATGAGGTCAGTCTGCCGCAAAACGAACGCGCAGCCGCGGTGATCGCCGGATTAGGCGGAAAAGAGAATCTGGACGAGGTGGACTGCTGCGCCACGCGTCTTCGCGTCACGGTTAAAGACGGCAGCAAAGTGAATGAGTCGGCACTGAAAGCCACCGGGGCGCGCGGCGTTATCGTGCGCGGCAACGGCGTTCAGGTCATTTATGGCCCGCACGTCACGATTATCAAAAACGAAGTGGAAGAGATCTTATCGTAATGAAAACTGTACTGGATAACCTGAAGGGAAAACTGGTCGTCTCCTGTCAGGCGCTGGAAAATGAACCGCTGCACAGCCCGTTTATTATGTCGCGCATGGCGCTGGCTGCGGCACAGGGCGGGGCTGCCGCCATTCGCGCGAACAGCGTGGTGGATATCGAGGCCATCAGGCAGCAGGTGTCTTTGCCGGTCATCGGCATCATCAAACGGGATTATCCCGAAAGCGAGGTGTTTATCACCGCGACAATGAAAGAAGTGGATGAGCTCATGAGCGTCTCGCCGGACATCATTGCGCTTGATGCGACGGCGCGGCCACGTCCCGGCGGAGAATCTCTGGAAACGCTGGTCTCGCGCATCCGCGCACGTTATCCCGCGGTGCTGCTGATGGCGGATATCTCCTCCGTGGAGGAAGCCGTGACGGCGCAGGCGCTGGGCTTCGACTGCGTCGGCACCACGCTTTACGGCTACACGGCGGAAACGGCGGGCCATTCACTTCCGGAAAACGACTGCGCGTTCCTGAAAGCGGTGCTGGCCGCCGTGACGGTGCCCGTGGTTGCCGAAGGCAACGTGGATACCCCCGAACGCGCGGCCAGGTGTCTGGCGCTGGGCGCGCATACGGTGGTGGTCGGCGGCGCGATCACCCGTCCGCAGCAAATTACCGAACGGTTTATGGCGGCGATTGACGCGCAAAGCACCGATGGAGCATGACCATCCGGCGGGGATCTGCGATACTTATCGTTTATCCCCTTTACTGAGATGACTATGCAGTACCCGATTAACGAGATGTTCCAGACCCTGCAAGGCGAGGGTTACTTTACCGGCGTTCCCGCTATTTTCATTCGTTTACAGGGATGCCCGGTTGGCTGTGCCTGGTGTGATACCAAACATACGTGGGATAAGCTCGCAGATCGGGAAGTGTCGCTGTTTAGCATTCTGGCGAAAACCAAAGAGAGCGATAAGTGGGGGGCAGGCAGTGCCGAGGATCTGCTCGCCATCATTGGTCGTCAGGGCTGGACGGCGCGTCACGTGGTGATCACCGGCGGTGAACCCTGCATCCACGATCTGACGCCGCTGACCGAGCTGCTCGAAAAGAACGGCTACAGCTGCCAGATCGAAACCAGCGGCACCCATGAAGTGCGCTGCTCGCACACCACCTGGGTGACGGTATCGCCAAAAGTGAATATGCGCGGCGGGTATGACGTGCTGTCTCAGGCGCTGGAGCGCGCGGATGAGATTAAGCACCCGGTAGGACGCGTGCGTGATATCGAAGCGCTGGATGAACTGCTGGCCACCCTGACGGATGAAAAGCAGCGGGTCATTGCCCTGCAGCCTATCAGCCAGAAAGACGATGCAACGCGCCTGTGCATTGAAACCTGTATTGCGCGCAACTGGCGCCTGTCGATGCAGACGCACAAGTATTTGAATATCGCCTGAAAAAAAGCCCGGAGGCGCGAGCGCTTACCGGGCCTACGGTTCCAGGCGATTGTAGGCCGGGTAAGGCGAAGCCGCCACCCGGCAAGCATCACTCGCCGCGATACACGCAGCCTGCCGTACAGGTCTCTTTGATCATCACCGCGCTCAGCAGCGGTACCCGCGGCTTCATCTGATCCCAAATCCATTTTGCCAGCACCTCGCTGGTCGGGTTTTCAAGGCCCGGGATCTCATTCAGGTAGTAGTGATCCAGACGATCGTAGGTCGGCTTAAACGCCGCCTTCAGCTCGGCAAAATCCATGATCCAACCGGTATGCGGATCAACTTCACCGGTGATCTCAAGACGCACCATGAACGAATGCCCGTGCAGACGGCCACATTTATGCCCTTCAGGGACATGCGGAAGGTGGTGGGCGGCTTCGAAGGTGAAATCTTTAAACAGTGTGGTGGACATGATCGCTCTCAGTAATGCGGAAAAAACCGCCGCATAGTACCGGAAAGCACAATTTTTAGCATTAACTAAAACGGCTCTGAGCGGCAACCGCCTCGTATACGGGGTGTTTATCGCTATTTGTTCTTATATTTCAAATAATTATTTAATCGGTTTTATCGCTAAGCATGACAACCAAAACAGGTTAGTCCATTTGGTTATTTATTATTTCCATCCCTTCTTTAATTGTTATTATCCTCGCCGTTAACCTTATCTTCAGTTTGGATTTAATCGCTTAAAGTCCGCTTGGCTACTGGAACATAACGACGCATGACAACACAGGCCCCACCTTCAAATTTGCTTCCCCTGAACCCGGAGCAACTGGCGCGCCTTCAGGCTGCCACCTCTGATTTTTCTCCCACTCAGCTTGCCTGGGTCTCCGGTTATTTCTGGGGAATGCTCAATCAGCAGCCTGGCGCTGTGGCGGGTGCACCGGCCACGGCCGTAGAAATTCCGGCCATTACCCTGATTTCCGCCTCGCAGACGGGTAACGCCCGCCGCGTGGCCGAAGCGCTGCGTGACGACCTGCTGGCCGCCAGGCTGAACGTGAACCTGGTCAACGCCGGGGATTATAAATTTAAGCAAATCGCGTCAGAAAAACTGCTGGTGGTGGTGGCTTCTACGCAGGGTGAAGGTGAACCCGCTGAAGAAGCGGTGGCGCTGCATAAGTTCCTGTTCTCGAAAAAAGCGCCGAAGCTGGATGGCACGGCGTTTGCCGTCTTTGGCCTGGGCGATACCTCCTATGAATTCTTCTGCCAGTCCGGCAAAGACTTCGACAGCAGGCTGGCGGAGCTGGGCGCAGAGCGCCTGCTGGACCGCGTTGACGCAGATGTCGAATACCAGACCGCCGCCGCTGAATGGCGTGCCCGCATCGTCGACGTGCTAAAAGCGCGCGTGCCGAAAGAGACGCCAGCCCAGGCCGCGTTCACCGCGACGGGTGCTGTTAACGACATCCACACCAGCCCGTACACCAAAGAGGCGCCGCTGGCGGCGAGCCTGTCGGTGAACCAGAAAATTACCGGCCGCGATTCCGAAAAAGACGTTCGCCATATCGAAATCGATCTCGGCGACTCGGGCCTGCGCTATCAGCCTGGCGATGCGCTGGGCGTCTGGTATCAGAACGATCCGGCGCTGGTGAAAGAGCTGGTTGAGCTGCTGTGGCTGAAAGGCGACGAGCCCGTCACCGTTGACGGCAAAACGCAGCCGCTTTCTGAAGCGTTGCAGTGGCATTTTGAGCTGACGGTGAATACCCCGAATATCGTCGAAAATTATGCCACCTTAACGCGCAGCGAATCCCTGCTGCCGCTGGTGGGCGACAAGGCGAAGCTGCAGCATTACGCCGCGACGACGCCGATTGTCGATATGGTGCGCTTCTCTCCGGCTCAGCTGGATGCCGATGCGCTGATCGGCCTGCTGCGTCCGCTGACCCCACGCCTGTATTCCATTGCCTCGTCTCAGGCCGAGGTGGAGAGCGAAGTGCATATCACCGTCGGCGTGGTGCGCTACGACATCGAAGGCCGCGCTCGTACGGGTGGAGCATCGGGCTTCCTGGCTGACCGCGTGGAAGAAGAGGGCGAAGTGCGCGTCTTTATCGAGCACAACGACAACTTCCGCCTGCCGGCAAACCCGGAAACGCCGGTCATCATGATTGGCCCGGGCACCGGCATTGCGCCGTTCCGCGCCTTCATGCAGCAGCGTGCGGCGGATGGCGCACCGGGTAAAAACTGGCTGTTCTTCGGTAACCCGCACTTTACGGAAGATTTCCTCTACCAGGTGGAGTGGCAGCGCTACGTGAAAGAAGGCGTACTGACCCGCATCGATCTGGCCTGGTCCCGCGACCAGAAAGAAAAAGTATACGTACAAGACAAACTGCGCGAACAGGGCGCAGAGCTGTGGCGCTGGATCAATGACGGTGCCCACATTTATGTCTGCGGCGACGCCAATCGCATGGCGAAAGACGTTGAGCAGACTTTGCTGGAAGTGATTGCCGAATTCGGCGGTATGGATGCCGAAGCGGCGGATGAATTTTTAAGTGAGCTGCGCGTTGAGCGCCGTTATCAGCGAGATGTCTACTAATGAGCGAAAAACATCCAGGGCCACTGGTGGTCGAAGGTAAACTGACAGACGCCGAGCGCATGAAGCTGGAAAGCAACTATCTGCGTGGCACCATTGCTGAAGATCTGAATGACGGTCTCACCGGCGGTTTCAAAGGCGACAACTTCCTGCTGATCCGTTTCCACGGCATGTACCAGCAGGACGACCGCGACATCCGCGCCGAGCGTGCAGAGCAGAAGCTGGAGCCGCGTCACGCGATGCTGCTGCGCTGCCGTCTGCCGGGTGGGGTGATTACCACCAAACAGTGGCAGGCGATCGACAAGTTTGCCGGTGAAAACACGATCTACGGCAGCATCCGTCTGACCAACCGTCAGACCTTCCAGTTCCACGGCATTCTGAAGAAGAACGTCAAGCCGGTGCACCAGATGCTGCACTCCGTTGGGCTGGACGCGCTGGCGACCGCCAACGACATGAACCGTAACGTGCTCTGCACCTCGAACCCGTATGAGTCCGAGCTGCATGCCGAAGCGTACGAGTGGGCGAAGAAGATCTCCGAGCACCTGCTGCCGCGCACCCGCGCCTATGCGGAGATCTGGCTCGATCAGGAAAAAGTCGCGACCACCGATGAAGAGCCGATCCTCGGCCAGACCTACCTGCCGCGTAAGTTTAAAACCACGGTAGTGATCCCGCCGCAGAACGATATCGACCTGCACGCCAACGACATGAACTTCGTGGCGATTGCCGAAAACGGCAAGCTGGTGGGCTTTAACCTGCTGGTGGGCGGCGGCCTGTCCATTGAGCATGGTAACAAGAAAACCTATGCCCGCACCGCGAGCGAGTTCGGCTTCCTGCCGCTGGAGCATACGCTGGCCGTGGCGGAAGCGGTGGTGACGACCCAGCGCGACTGGGGTAACCGTACCGACCGTAAAAACGCGAAAACCAAATACACCCTGGAGCGCGTGGGCGTGGAGACGTTCAAAGCGGAAGTGGAGCGTCGCGCGGGCATCAAGTTTGAGCCGATCCGCCCTTACGAATTCACCGGTCGCGGCGATCGCATTGGCTGGGTGAAGGGTATCGACAATAAATGGCACTTGACGCTGTTTATCGAAAACGGCCGTATTCTGGATTATCCGGGGCGTCCGCTGAAAACCGGTCTGCTGGAAATTGCGAAGATCCATAAGGGCGAGTTCCGCATCACCGCTAACCAGAACCTGATCATTGCCGGCGTGCCGGAAAGCCAGAAGGCGAAGATCGAGAAGCTGGCGCGCGAACATGGGTTGATGGATGCGGTGAAGCCGCAGCGTGAAAACTCAATGGCCTGCGTGTCGTTCCCGACCTGCCCGCTGGCGATGGCCGAAGCGGAACGTTTCCTGCCGTCATTCACTGACAAGGTAGAAGCGATTCTGGAAAAACACGGCATTCCGGACGAGCATATTGTTATGCGCGTGACGGGCTGCCCGAACGGCTGCGGTCGCGCGATGCTGGCCGAACTGGGGCTGGTGGGGAAAGCGCCGGGTCGCTACAACCTGCACCTGGGCGGTAACCGTATCGGCACGCGCATTCCGCGTATGTTCCGCGAGAACATCACCGAGCCGGAAATTCTTGATTCCATCGACGAGCTTGTCGGGCGCTGGGCGAAAGAGCGCGAAGCGGGTGAAGGCTTCGGCGACTTTACGGTGCGTGCGGGCATTATTCGCCCGGTGCTCGATCCCGCCAGGGATTTCTGGGAGTAAACACGAGAGGTAATTATGTCCGTACTCGATCTAAACGCCCTTAATGACCTGCCAAAAGTCGAACGCATTCTGGCGCTGGCAGAAACCAATGCCCACCTTGAAAAGCTGGACGCTGAAGGGCGCGTGGCGTGGGCGCTGGAAAACCTGCCGGGAGACTATGTGCTCTCGTCAAGCTTTGGTATTCAGGCGGCGGTCAGTTTGCATCTGGTGAATCAGATCCGTCCGGACATTCCGGTGATCCTCACCGATACCGGCTATCTGTTCCCGGAAACCTACCAGTTCATTGACGAGCTGACGGACAAGCTCAGGCTGAACCTGAAAGTTTACCGCGCGACGGAAAGCGCGGCCTGGCAGGAGGCGCGCTACGGCAAGCTGTGGGAGCAGGGCGTTGAGGGCATTGAGAAATACAATGAGATCAACAAAGTTGAGCCGATGAACCGGGCGCTGAAAGAGCTTAATGCCCAGACGTGGTTTGCGGGTCTGCGCCGCGAGCAGTCCGGCAGCCGGGCAACCTTACCGGTGCTGGCGGTGCAGCGCGGGGTCTTTAAAGTGCTGCCGATTATCGACTGGGATAACCGGACGGTGTATCAGTACCTGCAAAAGCACGGGCTGAAATACCATCCGCTGTGGGACCAGGGCTATCTGTCGGTGGGCGATACCCACACCACGCGTAAGTGGGAACCGGGCATGGCGGAAGAAGAGACGCGATTCTTCGGGCTGAAGCGCGAGTGCGGGTTGCACGAAGGGTGATAACTATTTTGCCCGGTGGCGCTGCGCTTACCGGGCCTACAAAGGCTTAAGAGAGGGGTGGGGTGAGGGCATCAGGCCGCACTATGCTTAACGGCCTCAGGCTTTCCCCGCTTTCGCCAGCTCCTTCACCAGCGGCAGCATCACCTTCACCACATCACGACTGCGGTGTTCAATCCGCTGCGGCAGCGCGCGATCGATGTGCTGCTGATTGTCCAGCATCACGTTGTGCCAGCTCGTCCCGTCCGGGAAGGCCTTCGATTTAGCCCGCTGCTGGTAGCCATCTTTTTTGCCCAGCGCCCAGTTCGTCGCTTCCACGTACAGCACCGGAATGCCCGCCTTATCGAACACTTCCCCGTCGTTGCAGCAGCCTGTGCCTCGCGGATAATCCGGGTTACCGCCGGGATTGCTGGTGGCATAAACACCATGGCTGCGGGCTATCGCCAGCGCCCGGTCGCGCGTCAGTTTCCGCACGGTACCCGGCGTACTCTGCCCGCTGTTGAAATAGAGCTTATCGCCGACGATCAGGTTGTCGAGGTTGATCACCAGCAGCGTATTTTTCTTCTCCTCAGCGCTCATACGCTTAAGGAGATTCTCAGCGCCGAGTTTGCCCTCTTCCTCACCGCTGGTGGCAACAAAACGAATGCCATATTGGGTCGGAATATCTTTCATCCGCTCGGCCAGTTCGAGCATCACGCCCAGGCCTGCGGCATTGTCGTCCATGCCCTGCAGCGTCAGCCCGCCAAGATTGTTATCCGTATCGGCGTCACTCATCGGGGCGTAGGTATCAAGGTGCGCCATAATGATAATTTGCTCTTTTGCGCTGCCTTCGTGGGCCGCAATCACCGTACTGCCGGTCACGTTATGCCAGTTTTTCGTTTTATTGCGTGAGGTATAGACGTAGCGGCTGTGAAACGATCGGATATCGCTCTGGTAACCCATGTCGGCAAACTGCTGACGAAGATAGTCCGCGGAGAGCATTTCCGCAGGCGATCCGGTCATGCGGCCAGGGAAAACGGTGGCAATATGCCGCGCCTGCATAGTGGCGATTTCACCATAAGGTTGGTTTTTTGCCTGGGCAGGAAGAATAAAGCAAACGCCGAGCGCCAGGGCAGCAATACGGTGGCGCGTTGCGGAAAACATAGTGAGTCCTTAAAAACAGAGCAAAATAATAACCCGCCTAGTATGAAACTGTGATCGTCCATACACAATTTGAATCGTTCTTAAATGCCCGAAATTTCGCGCGTTAAGCACTTTTTGGTATTAGCTTTTTCACAGCGTTATTCCATTGAGTAACTACTCATTCCAATTCGTAATTTCATTCGGTCTAAGCCGCCCCCTATAGTCCCTCTATTCCTCGTTGTTAGTGAGTTGTTGCCTGTGGACTATCTGCCCTTATTTGCTGCGATTAAAGAGAAACCGGTGCTGGTGGTTGGCACGGGTGAAATCGCCGATCGCAAAATCGCGTTTCTGCAGCGCGCAGGGGCCCAGGTGCAGGTCGTTGAAGAGGCGGATTTCGACGAGTCACAAATCGACAGCGTCGTGCTGGTAATTGCGGCGACCGAAGATCGTGAACTGAACCAGCGGATCTCCGACGCCGCTCAGGCCCGTTACCGCCTGGTGAACGTGGTGGACGACCAGCCTTTATGCTCGTTTATTTTCCCGTCGATCGTTGACCGTTCGCCGCTGCTGGTGGCGATCTCCTCCGGCGGTACCGCACCGGTGCTGGCGCGCGTGCTGCGGGAAAAAATCGAAGCGCTGCTGCCGACCAGCCTCGGGCGCATGGCGGAGAAAGCCAGCTACTGGCGCAACCATCTGAAAACCCGCCTGACCAGCGTGACGGAACGCCGTCGCTTCTGGGAACGCGTGTTTCGCGGCCGCTTTGCCAGCCTGATGCATGCCGGTAATGAGACAGCGGCGCAGAAAATCCTCGAGGACGAACTGGATAACCCCGGCAGTACGGGCGGGGAGATCATTCTGGTGGGCGCGGGGCCAGGCGATGCCGGGCTCCTGACGCTGCGCGGCCTGCAGGTGCTGCAGGATGCGGACGTGGTGTTCTACGACCACCTGGTCACCGACGGCGTGCGCGAGCTGATCCGTCGCGACGCGGAGCAAATCTGCGTCGGCAAACGGGCGGGCGAACACTCGGTGCCGCAGCACGACACCAACCAGATGCTAATTGACGCCGCGAAAGCGGGCAAAACCGTGGTGCGCCTGAAGGGGGGCGATCCGTTCATTTTCGGTCGCGGCGGCGAAGAGCTGCAGGCGGCAGCCGAAGCGGGCGTTCCGTTCCAGGTGGTGCCCGGCATCACGGCGGCTTCTGCGGTAACGGCCTACGCCGGTATCCCGTTGACCCACCGCGATTACGCCCAGAGCGTCACCTTTGTGACCGGCCACTACAAGGCGGACAGCACGCCGTTCGACTGGTCGCATCTCGCCCAGAGCCGCCAGACGCTGGCGATATACATGGGCACGATGAAAGCGGCGGACATCAGCGAACAGCTTATTCAGCACGGTCGCGAGGCGACGACCCCCGTTGCCGTCATTTCTCGCGGCACGCGCGTCGATCAGCATGTTGCTGTCGGCACACTTCAAGACCTTGCAACCCTGGCGAAAGACGCCCCTATGCCCGCCCTGATCGTGGTGGGGGAAGTGGTGCAGCTGCACAGCACGCTCGCCTGGTTTCAGCACACAACCGATACAGAAGGCTTTGGTTCTTCTGTTGTAAATTTGGCTTAAGGAACGGTTATGGACCAAAAACGTCTTACACACCTGCGGCAGCTCGAAGCGGAAAGTATCCATATTATCCGCGAAGTGGCCGCCGAGTTTTCTAACCCGGTGATGATGTACTCCATCGGCAAAGATTCCAGCGTCATGCTGCATCTGGCGCGTAAAGCGTTTTATCCGGGCACGCTGCCGTTCCCGCTGCTGCACGTGGACACCGGCTGGAAGTTCCGCGAGATGTACGAATTCCGCGACCGTACCGCGAAAGCCTACGGCTGCGAGCTGCTGGTGCATAAAAACCCGGAAGGGGTGGCGATGGGGATTAACCCGTTCGTGCACGGCAGCGCCAAACACACCGATATCATGAAGACCGAAGGGCTGAAGCAGGCGCTGAATAAATACGGTTTTGATGCGGCCTTCGGCGGCGCGCGCCGTGACGAAGAGAAGTCACGCGCCAAAGAGCGTATCTACTCCTTCCGCGATCGCTTCCACCGCTGGGACCCCAAAAACCAGCGTCCGGAGCTGTGGCACAACTACAACGGCCAGATTAACAAGGGCGAAAGCATCCGCGTCTTCCCGCTCTCCAACTGGACCGAGCTGGATATCTGGCAGTACATCTATCTGGAAAACATCGAGATCGTTCCGCTGTATCTGGCCGCCGAGCGCCCGGTGCTGGAGCGTGACGGCATGCTGATGATGATCGACGACGATCGCATCGACCTGCAGCCGGGTGAAGTGATCAAAAAACAGATGGTGCGTTTCCGCACCCTCGGCTGCTGGCCGCTGACCGGCGCGGTGGAATCCAACGCCCAGACGCTGCCGGAGATCATCGAAGAGATGCTGGTGTCGACCACCAGCGAGCGACAGGGGCGCGTGATTGACCGCGACCAGGCAGGCTCCATGGAGCTGAAGAAACGTCAGGGTTATTTCTAAGGAGCCGCCATGAATACCACTATTGCTCAACAAATTGCCAACGAAGGCGGTGTGGAAGCGTATCTGCACGCGCAACAACACAAAAGCCTGCTGCGTTTTCTGACCTGCGGCAGCGTGGATGACGGGAAAAGTACCCTGATTGGCCGCCTGCTGCACGATACGCGCCAGATTTATGAAGATCAGCTCTCCTCCCTGCATAACGACAGTAAGCGTCACGGTACCCAGGGCGAAAAGCTGGATCTGGCGCTGCTGGTTGACGGCCTGCAGGCGGAGCGCGAGCAGGGCATCACCATCGATGTGGCCTACCGCTATTTCTCTACCGAGAAGCGCAAATTTATTATCGCCGACACCCCGGGGCACGAACAGTACACCCGCAATATGGCGACCGGCGCGTCGACCTGTGACCTGGCGATCCTGCTGATCGACGCCCGTAAAGGCGTGCTGGATCAGACCCGTCGCCACAGCTTTATCTCCACGCTGCTGGGGATCAAACACCTGGTGGTGGCGGTCAACAAGATGGATCTGGTGAACTTCAGCGAAGAGAAGTTCGAGGAGATCCGCCAGAGCTACCTGACCTTTGCCGAACAGCTGCCGGGCAACCTGGATATCCGCTTTGTGCCGCTCTCGGCGCTGGAAGGGGATAACGTCGCCTCCCAGAGCGCGAACATGCCGTGGTACAGCGGCCCGACGCTGCTGGAGGTGCTGGAGACGGTTGAAATTCAGCGCGTGGTCGACACTCAGCCGATGCGCTTCCCGGTGCAGTACGTGAACCGTCCTAACCTCGACTTCCGCGGTTTCTCCGGTACTCTCGCGTCAGGCTCCGTGAAGGTGGGTCAGCGCGTCAAGGTGCTGCCATCCGGTGTGGAATCGACCATCGCACGCATCGTCACCTTCGACGGCGATCTCCAGGACGCAGGCGCCGGTGAAGCGGTAACCCTGGTGCTGAAAGACGAGATTGATATCAGCCGGGGCGACCTGCTGGTGGACGCGCAGGAAACGCTGGCGGCGGTGCAGGGCGCGTCCGTGGACGTGGTGTGGATGGCGGAACAGCCGCTGACCGCAGGCCAGAGCTACGACATCAAAATCGCCGGCAAGAAGACCCGCGCTCGCGTGGACGGTATTCAGTTCCAGGTGGACATCAACAACCTGACCCAGCGCGAGGTCACCGAGCTGCCGCTGAACGGTATTGGTCTGGTCGATCTAACCTTTGACGAACCGCTGGTGCTGGATCCGTATCAGCAAAATCCGGTGACGGGCGGGCTTATCTTTATTGACCGCCTGACGAACGTCACCGTCGGCGCGGGGATGGTCCGTGAGCCAAACGAACAGGCGTCCGCGGCTTCAGAATTCAGCGCCTTTGAGCTGGAACTGAACGCGCTGGTGCGTAAGCACTTCCCGCACTGGGGCGCGCGCGATCTGCTGGGAGGCAAGTAATGGCTGCCCATGATGAGAACGTCGTCTGGCATCCTCATCCGGTCACCGTCGCCCAGCGCGAACAGCTCCACGGTCACCGTGGAGTTGTGCTGTGGTTTACCGGGCTCTCCGGCTCGGGTAAATCGACGGTGGCGGGCGCGCTGGAAGAGGCATTGCATCAGCAGGGCGTAAGCACGTACCTGCTGGATGGCGACAACGTGCGCCATGGCCTGTGCAGCGATTTAGGGTTCAGCGACGACGACCGCAAAGAGAACATCCGCCGGGTCGGGGAGGTCGCCAGCCTGATGGCCGACGCCGGGCTGGTGGTGCTGACCGCATTTATCTCTCCACACCGCGCCGAGCGCCAGATGGTGCGCGAACGCGTGGGCCAGGATCGCTTTATCGAAGTGTTTGTGGATACGCCGCTGGAGGTTTGCGAAGCGCGCGACCCGAAAGGGCTGTACAAAAAAGCGCGTGCCGGAGAATTGCGCAACTTCACCGGCATTGACGCGATATACGAAGCGCCTGAATCGCCTGAAATTCACCTGGAGGGTCAACAATTGGTAACAAATTTAGTAAGCCAATTATTAGACCTGCTCAGACGGGACGATATTATCAGATCCTGAGACGGTATCGTTCGGGAGCTGTCTTCCCGAACGATGAGTCACGGTCACAGGACTAGCTATGCGCAACAGTGAACATTACATCACCACCACCGGGTCGGAGCCGCTTGCGACCGACGACGAAACGACCTGGTCATTTCCTGGGGCCATCATTGGCTTCGTCTCATGGTTGCTGGCGCTGGGTATCCCGTTTCTTATCTACGGCGGCAACACGCTGTTTTTCTTTCTCTACACCTGGCCTTTCTTTCTGGCGCTGATGCCCGTGGCGGTTGTCGTCGGCATTGCGCTTCACTCGCTGCTCAACGGCAAGCTCCTGTACAGTACCGTGGTCACGATTGTGACGGTGGTGCTGATGTTTGGTCTGTTATTTTTGTGGCTCATGGGCTAACTTCAGCCATAATTCAAACCGTAACCAACTGTGTAACGATATTGAGCAGGACGATTCTGCGGAAAAAATGTGGTACATTTGCCCGCGATGTTGCGGCATCTCTGTTACCCCGGCGTAGTGCTCTGGGGAAGTCTTGGGATGATGATGCCGTTTTTCAGGGGGCAGGATGGGTAAACTAACGCTGCTGTTGCTGGCTTTGCTAATCTGGCTGCAATATTCGCTGTGGTTCGGTAAGAACGGACTGCACGACTATAGCCGGGTGAGCGATGACGTCGCGGCTCAGCAGGCAACAAACGCCAAACTTAAGGCGCGAAACGATCAACTCTTCGCTGAAATTGATGACCTCAATGGCGGGCAAGAGGCGATTGAGGAACGCGCACGCAATGAACTCAGTATGACTAAGCCGGGCGAAACCTTTTATCGTCTGGTTCCGGATGCGTCTAAACGCAATCAGGGCTCAGCACAAAACAATCGATAATCAGGCCCAGGATTACGACATGGCAGTAACTTTTTCGGACGTATGCGCCGTGGTGCCGGCCGCAGGTTTTGGCCGGCGCATGCAGACAGAATGTCCCAAGCAATACCTCTCTATTGGCGATAAAACGATCCTCGAGCACGCCGTGGCGGCGCTGCTGGCGCACCCGCGGGTGACGCGAGCGATCATCGCTATCAGCCCCGGCGATGCGCGCTTCGCGCAGCTCCCGCTGGCAAATCATCCACAGATTACCGTTGTCGATGGCGGTGCCGAGCGCGCCGATTCCGTGCTGGCAGGCATTCAGGCGGCCGGTAATGCGCCGTGGGTGCTGGTCCATGACGCGGCCCGTCCGTGCCTGCATCAGGACGATCTCGCTCGCCTGCTGGCATTGAGCGAAACCAGCAAAGTGGGCGGCATTCTGGCCGCTCCCGTGCGCGACACCATGAAGCGTGCCGAGCCGGGCAAACGGGCTATCGCCCATACCGTCGATCGCGTCGATCTCTGGCACGCGCTGACGCCGCAATTTTTCCCCCGCGAACTGCTCCACGACTGCTTAACGCGCGCGCTTAACGAAGGTGCGACCATCACGGACGAAGCTTCTGCGCTGGAGTACTGCGGTTTCCACCCTGAGCTTGTTGAAGGACGTGCTGATAATATTAAAGTGACGCGTCCGGAAGATTTACAGCTCGCGGAATTTTATCTTACCCGTTCGACCCATCAGGAGAAGGCATAATGCGAATTGGACACGGTTTTGATGTACACGCCTTTGGCGGCGAAGGCCCAATTATCATTGGCGGCGTGCGCATTCCTTATGAAAAAGGGCTGCTGGCGCATTCTGATGGCGACGTGGCGCTGCATGCGCTGACCGACGCGCTGCTGGGCGCGGCCGCACTGGGTGATATCGGCAAGCTGTTCCCGGACACCGACCCGGCGTTTAAAGGGGCGGACAGCCGTGAACTGCTGCGCGAAGCGTGGCGCCGCATCCAGGCGAAAGGCTATACCCTTGGCAACGTCGACGTGACGATTATCGCCCAGGCCCCAAAAATGCTGCCGCACATTCCGCAGATGCGCGTGTTTATTGCAGAAGATCTGGGCTGCCATATGGACAACGTGAACGTCAAAGCGACGACGACCGAGAAGCTGGGCTTTACCGGTCGCGGCGAAGGCATTGCCTGTGAAGCCGTGGCGCTGCTGGTGAAGGCGAGCAAATGACAGACTTTGACAACCTGACATACCTGCACGGTAAGCCGCAGGGGAACGGGGTGCTGAAAGCCAGCCCTGAAGATTTCCTCGTGGTGGAGGATCTGGGCTTTGAGCCGGATGGCGAAGGCGAACATATCCTGGTGCGTATTCTGAAAAATGGCTGCAATACCCGCTTTGTGGCCGACGCGCTGGCAAAATTCCTCAAAATTCATGCCCGCGAGGTGAGCTTTGCCGGGCAGAAAGATAAACACGCCGTCACGGAACAGTGGCTCTGCGCGCGCGTTCCCGGCAATGCGATGCCTGATTTAAGCAAATTTGAGCTTGAGGGCTGTAAGGTACTGGAATATGCCCGCCACAAGCGCAAACTGCGTCTGGGCGCGTTAAAAGGCAACGCGTTTACGTTGGTGCTGCGCGAAGTGACTGACCGTGAAGACGTTGAAAAACGCCTGAATGCCATCAGCGACCGCGGCGTACCGAACTACTTTGGCGCCCAGCGCTTTGGCATCGGCGGCAGCAACCTGCAGGGCGCACTGCGCTGGGCGCAAAGCGACGCGCCGGTGCGTGACAGGAATAAACGCAGTTTTTGGTTGTCGGCGGCCCGCAGTGCGTTGTTTAATCAGATTGTGAGCGAAAGGCTGAAAAAACCGGACGCGAATCAAGTTGTTGTTGGCGATGCGCTACAATTAGCGGGACGCGGAAGCTGGTTTGTGGCAACGGCCGAAGAGATGGCCGATGTCCAGTCGCGCGTGGACGCAAAAGGGCTGCTGATCACCGCCGCGTTGCCCGGTACGGGCGACTGGGGAACACAGGGCGACGCGCTGGCCGCCGAGCAGTCAGCCGTGGCGGATGCGCCAGAATTGCAGTCCTTGCTGGTGCGGGAAAAAGTCGACGCGGCACGCCGCGCGATGCTGCTCTATCCGCAGCAGTTAAGCTGGAACTGGTGGGATGACGTGACTGTCGAGTTACGCTTCTGGCTGCCGGCAGGCAGCTTTGCCACCAGTGTTGTCAGGGAACTTATCAACACCTCGGGTGATTATGCGAATATTGCTGAGTAACGATGACGGGATCCACGCGCCAGGCATTCAGACCCTGGCGAAACACCTCCGTGAGTTTGCGGATGTGCAGGTTGTGGCGCCCGATCGTAACCGCAGTGGAGCGTCTAACTCGCTGACGCTGGAGTCGTCGCTTCGCACCTTTACCTTTGAAAATGGCGATATTGCCGTACAGATGGGCACGCCAACCGACTGTGTTTTTCTGGGCGTGAACGCGCTGATGCGGCCGCGTCCGGATATCGTCGTCTCCGGCATTAACGCCGGTCCTAACCTCGGCGATGACGTGATTTACTCCGGCACCGTGGCGGCCGCAATGGAAGGCCGCCATCTGGGATTCCCGGCGCTGGCGGTCTCGTTGAACGGCTACACGCACTACGACACCGCCGCCGCGGTGACCTGTTCGATCCTGCGGGCGCTCGGCCGCGAGCCGTTGCGTACCGGACGCATCCTCAACATTAACGTGCCGGATCTTCCTCTCGATGAAATTAAAGGCATCCGCGTCACCCGTTGCGGGAGTCGACATCCTGCCGATCAGGTGATCCCGCAGCAGGATCCGCGCGGCAACACGCTTTACTGGATCGGCCCTCCCGGCGATAAGTGCGATGCGGGTCCGGATACCGACTTTGCCGCCGTGGAGGAAGGCTATGTTTCGGTTACCCCGCTGCACGTAGATTTAACCGCGTATAGCGCGCATGATGTGGTGTCGGGCTGGCTGGAACGCGCAGGAGTGAACGCGCAATGGTAAACAAACGTGTACAAACTCTTCTGGAACAACTACGCGCGCAGGGGATCCGCGACGAGCACGTGCTCGAAGCGCTCGCCCTGGTTCCGCGTGAGAAATTTGTAGACGAGGCGTTTGAACACAAAGCGTGGGAAAACGTGGCGCTGCCCATCGGGCAGGGCCAGACGATTTCGCAGCCTTACATGGTGGCTCGCATGACGGAGCTGCTCGAGCTGACGCCCGATTCGCGCGTGCTGGAGATTGGCACCGGGTCGGGGTATCAGACCGCGATCCTGGCGCATCTCGTTCATCACGTATGCTCCGTTGAGCGGATCAAAGGTTTACAGTGGCAGGCGCGTCGTCGCCTGAAACAACTTGATTTACATAATGTTTCGACACGACACGGTGATGGATGGCAGGGTTGGAAGGCTCGTGCCCCGTTTGACGCGATCATCGTGACGGCGGCCCCGCCAGAAATTCCAGCTGCCCTGTTGTCGCAGCTGGATGAGGGGGGCATTCTGGTTCTGCCTGTCGGGGACGAGCAGCAGCTGTTGAAGCGCGTTCGTCGGCGCGGCGGCGAGTTTATTATCGACACCGTGGAAGCCGTGCGCTTTGTGCCTCTGGTGAAGGGGGAGTTGGCCTGAGACTCGGAATTATCCAGGGTTATTAAGGCAAATTCAGCGTATGGTGTGGCGCGAAAGATTCGTGCCATCACGGTAAATTTTAAGTCACTGGTAGTTAACACATTCCTGGGGGATAAATGAGCGCGGGAAGCCCTAAATTCACCATCAGCCGTGTTGCGGCATTATCACTGGTTTCGCTCTGGCTGGCAGGCTGTACAAGTTCTAACAACGCGCCTGCGCCCGTCAGTTCCGTCGGCGGAAACAGCGGCTCCGGTAACACGTCCAGCGGAATGTTAATCACGCCGCCACCTAAAATGGGAACGGCTGCGCCGCAGCAAACACCACAAATTCAGCCTGTGCAACATCCTGTTACACAGCCAATGCAGGTTCAGCCAGTTGAACAGCCTGTTCAGACCCAAAACGGCCGCATAGTCTATAACCGCCAGTATGGGAACATTCCGAAAGGCAGCTACACCGGTGGCAGCACCTATACCGTGAAACGCGGCGATACGCTGTTCTACATTGCGTGGATCACCGGGAACGATTTCCGTGACCTCGCGCAGCGCAACAACGTCCAGGCCCCATATGGTCTGGAAGTCGGGCAAACGCTCCAGGTGGGCAACGCGACGGGTACGCCGCTTACGCCTGGCAACACGGTTTCAGCAGCCGATGTGACGGCTCAAAATAACAGCGTTAAGCCTGCACAAAAATCCACCACGGTGGTTGCTTCACAACCTGTAATTACGTATTCTGAGGATTCAGGTGATCAGACTGCTAACAAAATGTTGCCGAATAATAAAGGGACTGCGACTGCTGTCACAGCACCGGTTACGGCACCTGTGGTTAGCTCTACTGAACCGACTGCCAGCAGTATGACCTCCAGTTCGCCGATTTCTGCATGGCGCTGGCCGACTGACGGCAAGGTTATCGAGAACTTCTCTTCCTCCGAAGGGGGAAATAAAGGGATCGATATCGCAGGGAGTAAAGGACAGGCTATCATCGCGACCGCAGATGGACGCGTTGTGTATGCCGGTAACGCTCTGCGCGGTTACGGTAATCTTATCATCATCAAACACAACGATGATTACCTGAGTGCCTACGCCCATAACGACACAATGCTGGTCCGGGAACAACAAGAAGTTAAGGCGGGGCAAAAAATCGCTACCATGGGTAGCACCGGAACCAGTTCTACACGCTTGCATTTTGAAATTCGTTACAAGGGGAAATCCGTAAACCCGCTGCAGTACTTGCCGCAGCGATAATTTGACGGGGCATGCCAGCCAGGGTGTCTCGTTCAGGGATCACGGGTAGGAGCCACCTTATGAGTCAGAATACGCTGAAAGTTCATGATTTAAATGAAGACGCGGAATTTGATGAGAACGGAGTAGAGGCTTTTGACGAAAAAGCCTTAGTAGAAGAGGAACCCAGTGATAACGATTTGGCTGAAGAAGAGCTGTTATCGCAGGGCGCCACACAGCGTGTACTGGACGCGACTCAGCTTTACCTTGGGGAGATTGGTTACTCCCCACTGCTAACGGCCGAAGAAGAAGTCTATTTCGCACGTCGTGCTTTGCGTGGTGATGTGGCCTCGCGTCGTCGCATGATTGAAAGTAACCTGCGACTGGTCGTGAAAATTGCCCGCCGTTACGGCAATCGTGGTCTGGCTCTGCTGGATCTGATTGAAGAGGGCAACTTAGGTCTCATCCGCGCAGTTGAGAAGTTTGACCCGGAACGCGGGTTCCGTTTCTCAACCTACGCGACCTGGTGGATTCGTCAGACCATCGAACGGGCTATTATGAACCAGACCCGTACGATTCGCCTGCCGATTCACATCGTCAAAGAGTTGAACGTGTATCTGCGTACCGCGCGCGAGTTGTCCCATAAGCTGGACCACGAGCCAAGCGCAGAAGAAATTGCCGAACAACTCGATAAACCGGTTGATGACGTAAGCCGTATGCTGCGTCTCAACGAGCGCATTACCTCCGTTGACACCCCGCTGGGTGGCGACTCCGAAAAAGCGCTGCTGGACATCCTGGCCGATGAAAAAGACAACGGTCCGGAAGACACCACGCAGGACGATGACATGAAGCAGAGCATCGTCAAATGGCTGTTCGAACTGAACGCCAAACAGCGTGAAGTGCTGGCGCGTCGTTTCGGTTTACTGGGGTATGAAGCTGCGACACTGGAAGACGTCGGCCGCGAAATTGGCCTGACCCGTGAACGTGTTCGTCAGATTCAGGTTGAAGGTCTGCGTCGCCTGCGTGAAATCCTGCAGGGGCAAGGTCTGAATATCGAAGCGCTGTTCCGCGAATAAGCAACCTTTCGTCAAAAAAGGCCCGTCGTGAGACGGGCCTTTTTCTTTTGTGTTACGGCTGCGTCGCCGTCTCGTGCAGCAGACGCCAGGTTATTTTGTCACCTTCCTGATTAAGCACCGCGGTTGACCAGCGCACGTTAACGGGCAGGTCTGGCCGGGTTTGCGTCTCCCGGTAGTGAAGCACTGCACCCCGTTCGCCGCTCTGGATCGTGGTTAATTCGTCAATGACGATTTTCAGCCCGGGACGGCTTCCGCGCTGTTTTTCCAGAAAACTGGCCAGGCCGTTATAGTCGACCTGCACACCGCCCGGCGGGATCATCAGAAAATCGCGACGGAAACGGGCGAGCAGGGCGTCGGCCTCGCCTTCACCTTTGCCTAACCATGCTTCAAGCGCAATGTGGAGGTCGATAATGTCGTGTTCGAAAGGCGTCATGAATTCTCCTGTCGCAGCGGGTTTAGCACCTGCGTATTGTTAAGACGAAAAACGTACGGTACAGGCAGCAAGGTCATGCCTGCGGCAAAAATAAACATCCCGTGCCAGGCGGCGTGTGGCGTCAGCCACGCCTGCGCCAGGTTCAGCACCTGCGCCAGCAGCAGGGCACCGGCAAAAAAGCTCAATTGACGATTGAGATTCCACAGCGCGCTGGCATCCGGCATCTCGTCCCGGCGCGTTGTCAGAAACGCGCTGCTCTGAGCCGTGCTGCTGCACAGGCTTCCCCCGGCGCCCATCAGGGCAAACGCGACGGCAGGCAACAGCGTAGCCGAACTGACGTCAATCAAAAGCAGAATGCCCGTCGCCTGCAGCAGGCAGCCGATGACGATCAGGGGTCGGGGGCCGGTACGGTTAAAATAACGTCCCGTTGCCGAGATGGCGATAAACGATGCCACAGACCACGGCAGCATGAGCATGCCCGTAGCGGCTGGGCTCATATTCGCCACGTTCTGAAGATAAAACATGCCCGTGACGTTCACCCCAATAAATACGCCAGGAACGCAGATATAGACAAGCATGGAAAAACGCAAAAGCGGGTCCGCGAGCAATGACAGGTTTAGCAGTCTGGCCGCGTTCATCGCAGGCATTTCGTGTTTAAGCCACAGGCAGGCCAGAACGAAGGTCACGATAGCGACCGGTAGCGTGGCGAAAAATATCCATCGCCAGCTTAGCGTCTGTACCAGCAGTCCCCCGATAGCCGGGGAGCAGGCCGGGGCAAGCAGCGCGACCAGCATCACCGCCGAGGAGAGCTTCGCACGCTCCTGAGGCCTGAACTGTTGCCAGGTCAGCGCCTGTCCGACGGGGATCAGTAGGCCTCCTCCCACGCCCTGAAGCACTCGCCAGGCAATCAGACTTTCAAGCGTTGCAGACAGGCCCGCCGCAGCGGAGGCGGCACTGAACAGAAAAAGCGAAAGCAGGATGACGCGCTTTGGCCCAATGCGGCGCGAGAGCAGGCTGCTGAACGGGATCGCCAGCGTCAGGCCGGCAATGTACCCGTTACTGACCCAGGTAAGGGCCGAAGGCGTGGTGTTAAAGGCGTGAGCCATCGCCGGAAAGGCGACGCTGGCAATAAACATGTTGATCAAATCAAGAAAAAAGCCCAGCAGATAGACAACGGCAACTTGGCTGCGATACGTCATGGTGGATCCTCCGGTGAGGTGGCGTATCGTATCGATCCGGGAAGCACGGATAAACCTGACAAAGCGCGATATACTGTCAAAAATATTTTGACAGTAAAGGGTGTGATGATGATTAACCTGCAGCGGACGCAGATGTTTGTCGCGGTGGCCGACACCGGCAGTTTTACGGCGGCCGCCGAGGCGATGGGGCTGACAAAAGCGGTGGTTAGCTTCAATATCCGCCAGCTTGAAGATGAGCTGGGCGTTACGCTGCTGCTGCGCTCCACCCGCCGCCTGACGCTAACCGAGGCGGGCGTGCTTTTTCATCAGCGCAGCGTCGCGCTTCTGAAGGAGGCCGAACGGCTGCAGGATGATGTCCGTGCGAACCATGCGGGGCTCACCGGCGAACTGCGGATCACGACCACGCCTGAATATGGCGCCCGGGTCGTGGTGCCGCTGCTGGCCAGGTTTAGCCAGCAGCACACGGATCTTCGCGTCCGACATGTTTCGTCGTCACTGCACGCAGACCTTATCTCGGAGCGCTTTGACGTGGCCATCCGGCTGGGAACGCTTGTTGATTCGCGCAACCACGCCGCACTGATTTCTCACTTTTCTATTCTCCCCGTCGCGACGCCCGAGTGGCTTGCGAGAAACCCGATCGAATCGCTTGCGCAGCTGGCGCAGGCCGACTGGATTATCCACGAGCGCTTAGCCTCGCCGCTGCGCTGGCAGGTGAAAGATGCCCGCGGTGCGCCTGACATGCTGGAGATAAAAAAGGCGCCGCGTTTGTTTGCCGACAGCGCTCAGGCCCTTATGGCTTTTGCGCTCGCAGGCGGTGGGGTGGCGTTACTGCCGGAATGGATGGTGCGTGAAGCGCTTGATGCGGGAACGCTGGTGACGATTTTACCGGAGTATACCTTTGCGCGGCAGGGGATCTATGCGGTCTATCCTGATGCCCGGCATGTGCCCGCAAAAGTGCGCACCTTTATCGATTTTATGCGCACCAGCGTGAGTTAATCGTGCATCATCTTTTTGATGAGCGCAGAGAACTGCTCCCGCTCGGCCTTGTTAAGGCGTCCTAAAAAGGCCTCATCAACCTCATTGCCTACCGGCTTACAGTCTGCAAGCAGGGCTTCACCTTCTGGCGTCAGGAAGACAAAGCGACGGCGTTTATCCGCAGGGTCGTGCTCGCGTTTGACCAGCCCGCGCGCCTCCATGCGGCTCAGCATTTCCGCCAGGGTCGCTTTCGTGCTGACCGCGACTTCAGTCAATGCCACCTGTTCAATGCCCGGATGCTCGGCAATCGAGCGCATCACCGCATACTGCGGCTTGGTCAGTTCCGGCAGGGCATGTTGCCACTTTGCGGTATGCTGTTGAAAAAGCTGACGTAACAGGTGGAACGCCTCTTGTCTTAGTTCCATGAACACTCCGACAGAAAAAATCACCCCCTATGATAGCCGCTAAAGTCCAGGATGATAATGCGGCATTTTTTAGCATTTTGTGTGATCGTGTACGAACAATCTTGTCAGAAAAACAATCCGGGAGTAGTTTACCTACAATGTTCGTACACGAACAAATTGATTGAGGTGATGAATGAGATTGATCGTGGGAATGACGGGGGCGACGGGTGCTCCGCTGGGCGTGGCGCTGCTGCAGGCGCTGCGGGAAATGCCGGAAGTAGAGACGCATCTGGTGATGTCGAAGTGGGCAAAAACCACCATTGAGCTGGAAACGCCTTACACCGCCCAGGACGTTGCTGCCCTGGCTGACGTCATCCACAGCCCGGCTGACCAGGCCGCCACCATCTCCTCCGGCTCGTTTCGTACCGACGGCATGATCGTCATTCCCTGCAGCATGAAAACGCTGGCCGGGATCCGCGCGGGCTATGCCGAAGGGCTGGTGGGCCGTGCGGCGGATGTGGTGCTGAAAGAGGGGCGTAAGCTGGTACTGGTGCCCCGTGAAACGCCGCTCAGCACCATTCATCTGGAGAACATGCTGGCGCTCTCCCGCATGGGCGTGGCGATGGTGCCGCCCATGCCTGCGTACTACAACCACCCGCAAACCGCCGATGACATTACCCAGCATATTGTGACCCGCGTGCTCGACCAGTTTGGCCTGGAGCATAAAAAGGCGCGTCGCTGGAACGGGTTGCGGGAGGCGAAACATTTTTCACAGGAGAATAAAGATGGCATTTGATGATCTGAGAAGCTTCCTGCAGGCGCTCGATGAGCAAGGGCAACTGCTGAAAATTGAGGAAGAGGTGAACGCCGAGCCGGATCTGGCGGCGGCAGCCAACGCGACCGGCCGCATCGGTGACGGCGCGCCCACGCTGTGGTTCGACAATATTCGCGGCTTTACCGATGCCCGCGTGGTGATGAACACCATCGGCTCCTGGCAAAATCACGCTATTTCGATGGGGCTGCCTGCGAACACGCCGGTGAAAAAGCAGATCGACGAGTTTATTCGCCGCTGGGATAAATTCCCGATTGCGCCAGAGCGCCGCGCCAACCCGGCCTGGGCGCAGAATACGGTGGACGGTGAAGACATTAACCTGTTCGACATCCTGCCGCTGTTCCGCCTGAACGACGGGGACGGTGGTTTTTATCTCGACAAAGCGTGCGTTGTCTCACGCGATCCGCTCGACCCGGATAACTTCGGCAAGCAGAACGTTGGCATCTACCGCATGGAAGTGAAGGGCAAGCGCAAGCTCGGCCTGCAGCCGGTGCCGATGCACGATATCGCCCTGCATCTGCACAAAGCGGAAGAGCGCGGCGAAGACCTGCCGATTGCGATTACGCTGGGCAACGACCCGATCATCACCCTGATGGGCGCGACGCCGCTTAAATACGATCAGTCGGAATATGAAATGGCTGGTGCGCTCCGTGAAAGCCCGTACCCGATTGCCACCGCACCGCTGACCGGCTTTGATGTGCCGTGGGGTTCTGAAGTGATCCTGGAAGGGGTGATTGAAGGCCGTAAGCGCGAAATTGAAGGGCCGTTCGGCGAGTTTACCGGCCACTACTCCGGTGGCCGTAACATGACGGTTGTGCGTATCGACAAAGTTTCTTACCGCACCAAACCGATTTTCGAATCCCTTTACCTCGGCATGCCGTGGACCGAGATTGATTATCTGATGGGGCCAGCCACCTGCGTGCCGCTCTACCAGCAGTTGAAAGCGGAGTTCCCGGAAGTGCAGGCGGTAAACGCGATGTACACCCACGGTCTGCTGGCGATCATCTCCACCAAAAAGCGTTACGGCGGCTTCGCCCGCGCGGTTGGCTTGCGCGCCATGACCACGCCGCACGGCCTGGGATACGTGAAGATGGTGATTATGGTGGATGAGGATGTCGACCCGTTCAACCTTCCGCAGGTGATGTGGGCGCTGTCATCGAAGGTCAACCCGGCAGGCGATCTGGTGCAGCTGCCGAACATGTCGGTGCTTGAACTCGATCCGGGATCCAGCCCAGCGGGCATTACCGACAAACTGATTATTGATGCGACCACGCCTGTCGCACCGGACACCCGGGGCCACTATAGCCAGCCGGTTCAGGATCTGCCTGAAACCAAAGCCTGGGCTGAAAAACTGACCGCGATGCTGGCTGCACGCCAATAAGGAGGAAAAGATGATTTGTCCACGTTGTGCCGATGAGCATATTGAAGTGATGGCGACGTCACCGGTGAAAGGGGTCTGGACCGTTTACCAGTGCCAGCATTGTCTGTATACCTGGCGCGATACCGAACCGCTGCGTCGTACCAGCCGCGAGCACTACCCGGAAGCGTTCCGCATGACGCAGAAGGATATTGACGAGGCGCCACAGGTGCCGACAATCCCGCCGCTGCTCTAAAAAAAAGCCCGGTGGCGCTGCGCTTACCGGGCCTACGGTTTTGTAGGTCGGGTAAGGCGAAGCCGCCACCCGACAAAACAGACCGCAGAGAACTAAACCAGACTCTTCAACCGATAAATCCACTCCAGCGCCTGACGCGGCGTCAGGGAATCCGGATCGAGATTCTCCAGCGCTTCCACTGCAGGCGATGTCTCTTCCGCTGGCACCAGCAGCGACATCTGCGTACCATCGATCTGCGTCGCCGCCGCATTCGGTGACAGGCTTTCCAGCTCACGCAGCTTCTGACGCGCGCGCTTGATCACCTCTTTCGGTACACCGGCCAGCGCCGCAACGGCCAGACCATAGCTCTTGCTTGCCGCGCCATCCTGCACCGTGTGCATAAAGGCGATGGTGTCGCCGTGCTCCAGCGCATCAAGGTGGACGTTAGCCACGCCTTCCATTTTCTCCGGCAACTGCGTCAGCTCGAAGTAGTGGGTGGCGAACAGCGTCATGGCCTTGATTTTATTCGCGAGGCTTTCCGCACAGGCCCAGGCCAGCGACAGACCATCGTAGGTTGACGTTCCGCGTCCGACTTCGTCCATCAGCACCAGGCTGTGCTCCGTCGCGTTATGCAGAATATTAGCCGTTTCGGTCATTTCAACCATGAAGGTTGAGCGACCGCTAGCCAGATCGTCCGCAGCCCCGACGCGGGTAAAGATACGGTCGATGGGGCCAATCTCCACGTTTTGCGCCGGAACGTAGCTGCCGATATAGGCAAGCAGGGCAATCAGCGCCGTCTGACGCATATAGGTACTCTTACCGCCCATGTTCGGACCGGTAATGATCAGCATTCTTCGCTGCGGCGACAGGCTCAGCGGGTTGGCGATGAACGGTTCGTTCAGCACCCGCTCGACCACCGGGTGACGGCCTTCGGTAATGCGAATGCCGGGCTTGTCGGTAAAGGTCGGGCAGGTGTAGTTCAGCGTTTCCGCGCGCTCTGCCAGATTCACCAGCACATCCAGTTCCGCCAGCGCGCTGGCGCTCAGCTGCAGGTCGGCCAGGTGTGGCATCAGCATGTCAAACAGCTCTTCATAGAGCTGTTTTTCCAGCGCCAGCGCTTTGCCTTTCGAGGTGAGAACTTTGTCCTCGTACTCTTTCAGCTCGGGAATGATGTAGCGTTCAGCGTTTTTCAACGTCTGGCGGCGCACGTAGTGAATCGGCGCCAGATGGCTCTGCCCGCGGCTGATTTGAATGTAGTAACCGTGAACCGCGTTATACCCCACCTTCAGGGTGTCGAGCCCAAGACGCTCGCGCTCGCGGATTTCCAGCTTATCAAGGTAGTCCGTCGCGCCGTCGGCCAGCGCGCGCCATTCGTCCAGTTCCTCGTTGTAGCCCGGGGCAATCACGCCGCCATCACGCACGAGAACCGGAGGCGCATCAATAATGGCGCGTTCAAGCAGCTCGCGGAGTTCGGTAAATTCGCCCATGGTTTCGCGGAGTTTCTGTACCGGCGCGCTGTCAACGTCGCTCAGCTGCGCACGCAGTTCCGGCAGCTGCTGGAAAGCATGACGCATCCGCGCGAGATCGCGCGGTCGCGCCGTGCGCAGCGCCAGACGGGCCAGGATACGTTCCAGATCCCCCACCTGGCGCAGGACCGGCTGCAGCTCGGTATACCGATCCTGCAGGGCAGCAATCGTCTGCTGACGGCAAACCAGCGTAGCGGTATCGCGAATCGGCATATGCAGCCAGCGTTTCAGCATACGGCTGCCCATTGGCGTTACCGTATTGTCGAGGACCGACGCGAGCGTATTTTCTACGCCGCCCGCCAGGTTCTGCGTGATCTCCAGGTTACGGCGCGTGGCGGCATCCATGATGATGCTGTCCTGCTGGCGCTCCATGGTGATAGAGCGGATATGCGGCAGGGCGGTGCGCTGGGTATCTTTCACGTACTGCAGGAGGCAACCTGCCGCACACAGCCCGCGCGGGGCATTTTCAACGCCAAAGCCAATCAGATCGCGGGTGCCAAACTGCAGATTCAGCTGCTGGCGCGCGGTATCAATTTCGAATTCCCAGAGCGGACGGCGGCGCAGGCCGCGACGACCTTCAATCAGCGCCATTTCGGCGAAATCTTCGGCATAGAGCAGTTCTGCCGGGTTGGTGCGCTGCAGTTCGGCAGCCATCGTTTCACGATCGGCCGGTTCACTCAGACGAAAACGCCCGGAACTGATGTCCAGCGTCGCGTAGCCAAAGCCTTTGCCGTCCTGCCACAGCGCGGCCAGCAGGTTATCCTGGCGCTCCTGAAGCAGGGCTTCATCACTGATGGTGCCCGGCGTGACGATACGCACGACCTTGCGTTCCACCGGACCTTTTGAGGTCGCGGGGTCGCCGATCTGTTCGCAGATGGCGACAGACTCACCCTGATTCACCAGTTTCGCCAGGTAGTTTTCTACCGCGTGGTGGGGTATACCGGCCATTGGAATGGGTTCACCAGCCGATGCGCCCCGTTTGGTCAGCGAGATGTCGAGCAGCTGCGATGCGCGTTTGGCATCGTCATAAAACAGCTCGTAAAAATCGCCCATACGATAGAACAGCAGGATTTCCGGATGCTGTGCCTTCAGCTTCAGATACTGCTGCATCATCGGCGTATGTGCGTCGAAATTGTCGAGTGTGCTCATGGAGTTATGATGTCCATTTCTTTGAATATAAACCGTTTTGAGCGGCTCAGTGGCCGTTTGTTCCTTCTATTGTCGCATGAAAAAAAGGTACGGCGCAGAAAAATGTCGCCGTTTTACGAGGCATCTTCCGACATGAGCTCAATGACGATTTTTCCATGCTCCACACCCACTCGCACCCGGGAGTGGGTGGTAAACCCTGCCTTTTCAAGCCAGTCACCTTTTAAGCTCAGCGCCGCATGCACGCTGTAGCGCTTCGGTATCTTGGTATTGCGGTCTTCATGGCGCTTTCTGAAATATCCCACTGTTAAATGGCGATAGGGTTTGTTGATAGCGAGTTCTTGCATAGGGTCTCCTGACAACACGGATAAAAGTCATTACTGATGCCTGTATAAAATACCAGTGATGGTTGGGCCTTGCAGGGCTAAAACTGGAATCAGGCTTCAGAAAACGACATGCAATAACTGAAATCCCGCATTGAAAGGTGTATTATTTTTGCACTTTATTGTTCGGTAAGTCGCTATGTCCGGTAAACGAATTTCTCGCGAAAAAGAGACCATCGCGAAAATGATCGCGCTGTATCAGAAGCAGTGTCCTCAAGCCTCTGTGGAAGAGGGGCACTATCAGGCGCTAAATGCCTATGCCGATAAGCGTCTGGATAAATGCGTTTTCGGGGAGGAAAAGCCCGCCTGTAAACAGTGTCCGGTCCACTGCTACCAGCCTGCAAAACGCGAAGAGATGAAGCAGATTATGCGCTGGGCAGGCCCGCGAATGCTCTGGCGTCACCCCATTCTGACCGTCCGCCATCTGATGGATGACCGTCGTCCCGTACCGGAACTGCCGGAAAAGTATCGTCCGAAAAAGTGACCGGTTCAGCTTCTGAGCGGGCGGCAAATCACGTTAAGGGCCAGCGCGCTGCAGAGCGGGAAGAGGGCCAGCAGCAGCCAGGGGAGCATCGCCTGCGTTGAGGGCACCAGCGCGCGATCCAGCAGGCTGCCAAACAGCAAATTTCCGGCCAGTACCGCAATGCCTCCGGCGGTGGCGAGTGCGCCGTAGTGCGCCCCCAGCGTGGACTCCTCGGCAAACCGGGGGACCAGGTCCTTAGCTGAGGGTACCAGCAGCATCTGTCCCAGCGTCAACAGCGTCACGAAACAGACCGACGGCAGCAGGCGAAGCCAGCCCTCAGGCGGTGCCGTCGGCGCAAACATTGCCACGCTTGCAAAGGCGGCGGAGAGGAATAAAAAGCCCACCGGCAGGATCCTCACCGCGCCCACGCGCCGGGCGAATCGCGCCAGTGGCAGCTGTAAAGCAACAATCAGTACAGAGGCCAGCATAAAAAGCGGGCCGAGATCTTTCTCGTTACCGCCGGCGCGCTGGATCTCTACCGGCAGCGCCAGATAGAGCTGGTTATAGCTTAAAAGCCACGAGCTATAGGCAATGATAAAGGCGACAAAGCGGGGCTGGCGAAAGGTCGTCCACCAGGGAACGAGCTTCAGCGTCCGCGCGGCATGGCGTGACGCGGGCAGGCAAAAGTAGAGAACCACCAGCGCAACGAGAAAGACGCCAGCGCCCGCCAGCGCCACCTGGCGAAAGCCCAGGCCGGTGAGCAGTGCGCCGGCAACCGGGCCCAGTACCGCACCGAGTTCCCCGCAGACCGCAAAGAGCGCGAACCACTCCGCCCGGCTTCGTTTACCTTTCGCCTCGCTGTGCGTGCCCGCTTTCGCCAGCAATGCCTCAATAGAAGGAGAAAACAGCGCGCCGCCCACCCCCGTCAGGCACGCGCCCAGAATAATCGGCCACAGCGATTCTCCAAGCGCCAGCAGCAGATACCCCGCGACGCGAATAATGCACCCGCTCAGGATAACGATTTTCGCGCCAAACCGGTCCGAGAGCGCGCCGCCGACGATAAACATCCCCTGCTGAGAGAACGTGCGCAGGCCGAGGATCAGCCCGATCAGCCCGCCGGAGAGCAGCATATCGTCGCGCAGGAATATCGCCAGGAAGGGGACAACGGCGTAAAAGCCGATGTTAAAAACAAACTGGCTACCCAGTAAAACGGGGGGCCAGAGCGTGGTGGCAGGGCGAAGGGGCATCGTTGGTCACTCGCCCCTAAACGATAAAGTGAATGTGTTTTTTGCCATGGAACGGCGAGATCTCGATTTTGGTTTTGACCCGGAAGACGTCCCAGAGCAACGACTCGGACAGGATGTCCTGCGGCGTCCCCGTCGCCACAATTTGGCCTTTCTGCATCACAATCAGCGAGTCGCAGAACATCGAGGCGTGGTTGAGATCGTGGATAGCGACAATGCTGGTGACCGGTAAGTCGCTGATCAACTGCATCAGCTGCATCTGATGATGAATGTCCAGGTGGTTTGTTGGTTCATCCAGCAGGATTTCCGTCGGGATCTGGGCCAGCGCGCGGGCAATGTGGACGCGCTGACGCTCACCGCCGGAGAGGCTCAGCCACCCCTGGTTGCTTTTATCCAGCATATCCACGCGCTGCAGAGCGGCGGTGACGGTTTCGTCATCGTGCGTGCTCCAGTTGGAAAAGGCGGAGTGGTGCGGAATCCGCCCGAGTTTGACCACGTCGCGCACGCGCATGTTGGCGTCAGTCATGCCGTGCTGCTCCACGAAGGCGACCCGGCGGGCCAGCTGCTTTTTGGCAATACGAGAGATGTCCTGGCCGTCCAGCGTCACACAGCCCGCATCCGGGCGACGCAGCCCCGCGAGGATTCGTAAAAGAGACGATTTACCGCAGCCGTTAGGGCCAAGCAGTCCTACCGTTTCGCCCCGGGAAACCTTCAGCGAGACGTCATTAACGATGACTTTTTTGCCGACCTTCCAGGTAATATTTTCAGCGCAGATGCTCATCACTTATTCCTTGAGCGGTAGATAATCACGGCAAAGAACGGAACGCCAACCAGCGCGGTGACCACGCCGACGGGCAGGCTTTGCGGCGCAATCAGCATGCGCGAGGCAATGTCTGCCAGCACCATCAGGATCGCGCCTGCCAGCGCGCTGGCAATCAGCAGCGTGCGGTGCAGCGGCCCGAACAGGAAACGCATGACGTGCGGCACCACCAGCCCGACAAAGCCGATTGAGCCCGCCATGCTGACGATGGTTGCGGTAATCAGCGCGGTGGTGGTAAAGAGCGCCAGGCGCACCCAGGGGACTGCAATGCCCAGCGACGCCGCGGCGTCATCGCCGAACGTAAAGGCATCCAGCGCCCGGGAATAGTAGAGGCACACGGCTAACCCAATCAGCACCACGACCAGTGCCAGCTGGAATTCAGGCCAGCGTACGCCGCTGAAGCTGCCCAGCAGCCAGAACATCACGTCGCGTGCCTGCTGGGCACTGGCGGAGGTGCTAATGGTGTAGGCGGTAATGGCGTTAAAAAGCTGCGAGGCGGCGACGCCTGCCAGAATCGTACGTTCATTCCCGCCGCGCGCGCCGTTCGTCAGAAACGCGACAAACGCAAACGCGGCGAACGCCCCGGCAAAGGCCCCGGCAGAGAGCGACACCGCACCGGTGCCGATCCCCAATACGACGACAGAAACCGCCCCGGTCGATGCGCCCGCGGACACGCCGAGCACGTAGGGTTCCGCCAGTGCGTTCTTCAGCAGGCTCTGCAATACGGCCCCGCAGATGGCCAGCCCCGCGCCGCAGCAGGCCGCCACCAGCGCGCGGCTCAGGCGGAAGTCCCAGATCACGCTCTCATAGATGCGAGTGAGCGGAACATTGGTGAGCCCCATTTTATTGCTGATGGCGTAAAACACGTTATCCAGCGGGATGGACAGCTCGCCGACGCTGACGCTCAGCGCGATAACCAGAAATAGCAGGACAAAGGCGAGCAAACACGAGGTCGTCAGAACCAGGCTCTGCCTGGCCTGAAGGACAGCGGTGGTCATCAGTTCAGCCCCAGTTTTCTGAGCTGTTCGCCAACCTGCTCAGCCCCGTAAATCGTGCGAATTGTCGGGTTCATGGCCTGACCGTCCATCACCACGATATGGCCTTTTTTCACCGCGTCCAGCTGGCTGACGGCCGGATCGCTTTTCAGGAATTTGATTTTCTCTTCCGCGTTATCCAGCGCCCAGCGGTTGCGATCCAGGCTCGAGACCACAATCACATCCGGATTGGCGGCAATAATGCTTTCCCAGCCCACGGTTGGCCATTCGGTCTCGGAGGTGATGGCGTTATGCCCGCCCATCAGGCTGGCGATAAACCCGGAGGGGCTATTTTTACCGCCTACGTAGGCGTCCGCAGAGGGGGATGAGCTGGAGAACCAGAAAACAAAGGAGAGATCTTTTTTGTTCTTGCCGAATTCCTTACGCAAGTCGGCCTCACGTTTTTTGAAATCGGCAATCACGGCCTGACCGCGGTCTTCAACGTTAAAGATTTTGGCGAAATCCTCAATCTCCTGATAGAGATACGTCATATCCCACAGTTTCTGGCGGCTGCCGTACATATCGCCGGTGGCTTTTTTGGTCGCACACATGCCCGGGGACACGTAGCTGTTCACGCCCAGGGTCATCAGATCGTCGCGTTTTGCGACCTTGCTTTCTGGCCCCAGCAGCAGCGGTGACTGTGCGGGGACAAAGTCGGGATTTTGCGCAAGCACGGATTCAAGGGTAGGGATTTCGACCGTCAGGGTTTTGATTTTTGCGTTCTGTTCCGCCAGCTGCGGCAGCACTTTCGTCGGCCAGAAGGCGCTGGCCTTCACCTTATCTTCCAGCCCCAGCAGGAGCAGAATTTCGACGGTATTCTGACCCAGAGCCACGACGCGTTCCGGCGCTTTGGTGAATATCTCTTTATAGCCACAGTTTTCAATCGTCAGAGGATATGTGGTTGCCAGAGCAGAACTGACCGACGCAACCGCCAGGCCTAACGCGCAGATGACCTTCTTCATGAAACGCTACCCTTGATTAATATTATTATTGATGCAAATGAAACTCATTATTAAGGCGGAATTTTATACAGAGGAAACGATTTTGTGTCAATGAGGGACAATTGCGCAGGGTAACGAAAGGCGGTGCCAGAAAAACACCGCCGGATTGGGGGCTTAAACCAGGCTCTCTTTGTCGATCCCGAGACGCTTCATGCGCGACAGCAGGGTAGTGCGTTTTAACCCTAAACGCTGGGCGGCACCTTTTGGCCCGGCAACCACGCCGTTGGTCTCTTTGAGTACGCGCATAATGAGCTGATATTCATCTTCTCCCTCTTTCGCCGTCTCGGCGGCGGGCACGGTCACGTCAGGCAGCGTCACTTCAGGCAGGGAGAGCTGCAGCACATTGCCGCGCGTCAGCAGCACCGCACGCTCGATGACGTTTTCCAGCTCGCGCACGTTGCCGGGCCACTCCATCGATGAAAGGGTACGTAACGTCTCGGCAGGAATGCTGTCGATGTTTCGCCCCATCCGACGCGCGATCTTGGCGGTAAACGCTTTGACCAGCAGGGGAATATCTTCCGGGCGCTCGCGCAGCGGCGGCAGGAAGATCGGGAAGACGTTCAGGCGATAGTAGAGATCGCTGCGAAACTCGCGGTCGGCGACCATTTTTTTCAGGTCGCGGTTGGTGGCGGCAATCAGCCGCACGTCAGTCTGGATAAGCTTGTTGCTGCCAAGACGTTCAAACTCCTGCTCCTGCAGGACGCGCAGCAGTTTCGGCTGTAGCTCCAGCGGCATATCGCCCACTTCGTCGAGGAACAGCGAGCTCTTGTCCGCCAGCTCAAAACGGCCCAGCCGCTGGCTGCTGGCCCCGGTGAATGCACCGCGCTCGTGGCCGAACAGGTCGCTTTCCAGCAGGCCTGCGGGCATCGCCGCGCAGTTCATCTTCACCATCCGACGGCTGTTGCGGTTGCTCAGGTTGTGGATGGCGCGGGCAATCAGCTCTTTACCCGTACCGGTTTCGCCAAGGATCAGCACCGTGCTGTCGCTTTGCGCCACCATCTCAACCTGCTTGAGCACGCTGTACATGGCGTCGCTGCGCCCGATGATTTCACCAAACTCGCTGTCCACGTTGTTGAGCTGTTCGGTCAGGGCCAGGTTCTCATCCACCAGCCGCTCTTTCAGGCGGTGGATCTCCTGATAGGCGAGGGCGTTATCCAGCGCGATGGAGATACGCTCGGCGATCTGGCGCAGCAGCTTCAGGTTGGCGGTGGTAAACACGGCCTCATCGCACTGCGCCAGCTTCAGCACCCCCAGCATGGTGTTGCCGGACATCAGGGGAAGCAGGCACAGGGTCTGAATCTTGTTGCCCCAGGTGTTAAACAGCATCCGCTCGTACGGTGCCACCGGGTCCTGCTCGCTCAGGTTGAGCAGCAGGATCTCTTTGCTTTTAAACACCCGCTCAGACAGGGTGCCCGCTTCGTCCACTTCGCTCTGCTCGTGCGCCGGGTTGGCTTCATCCAGATAATGCGTGGAGTAGATGTTCAGCTTGCCCTTGCGATGGCCGCGCAGCGCGATGCTGATGGCATCGATTTTGAAATAGTGATGGATCTCTTTCGACACTTCGCTGCCCAGCTCGTCCATATCGAGCCGTGATAGTACGGCGTTGGTGATGGCGACCAGAATGCGGAAGTTGTCGCGTTCGCGGCTCAGCAGGTCGTAATCCACGTTATTGGTCACGCGGCTTTGGATCTGCTCCGCGACGACGGCCACAATCTGGGTAAAGGTGTGCAGACGCTCGTATTCCGCCTCGCTCCAGGGCTGGTCGGTCGTGCGAATAAACTCGCAGCCACCAAAAATATGGCCCTCCGCCGCCAGCGGCAGCATGCTGTAGTGGCCGAAAGGCTGATAAAGATTGCTCTCTGCCAGCCGCGGCCACGCCGTGCGGAACTCCTCAAAGTTGCAGTGCAGCGCTTCAGGCCGGGAGAGAATACGGCGCACCGGGCCATGCGCGAGATACGTTTCGTCTTCGTACTCAAACGTTTTGCCATTATCGCGCGTTGAGTAGTAGCTCGCGCGGTGCGTTCCGCTATGCCACAGTACAATCGCCGCGCTGTCGGCCAGCGCTGATTGCCTGACCAGCCGCGTCAGGGCATCGCTCAGCGCGCCGAGATCGGGCTGCTGTAAAAGTGTGCGCGTGATATCAAACAGGCCCTGCTGTCCAAGATCGCTCATCGGTGTATACGGCATTATTGCTTTCCAATAGAAACTGGCAAAAAAGAGACATTCAGTGCTGACCGCTTATGGCGCGGCTCTAGCAAATTCGGGGTAAGGGTTCCGCGTGCGGCAGGTCCAGCGTGCGCTTCACGCCGTAAAGTCCGGTCAGGCGCACCCCCTTGCGCTCAACCACTTCGCCGATGATGGCGGCCTCTTTCCCTAATGGATGCGCGCGCAGCTCTGCAAGAACGGCTTCCGCCGCCGCGCGTTCCACGCCGATCACCAGCTTGCCTTCGTTAGCAAAGTTCAGTGGGTCAAGTCCCAATAGTTCGCACAGCCCGCGCACGGCAGCTTTTACAGGCAGGCCACGCTCGGTCAGTTCAATCCCGCACCCGCTGCTTGCGGCGAATTCGTGAACCACCGCATTCACCCCGCCGCGGGTGGCATCGCGCAAGGCCTTCACGCCGGGAATAGTACACAGCGTCTGAATCAGCGGGGTGAGCACCGCGCAGTCGCTGCGCAGTTCACCGTCCAGCCCTAAGCCTTCACGCAGGTTAAGGATAGTCGCTCCGTGGCAGCCCAGCGTGCCGGTTACCAGCAGCACGTCGCCCGCGCTAAGCCGCTGTGCGCCCCAGTGAATGTTGGCGGGGATAGCCCCCATTCCGGCGGTGTTGATAAACAGCTTATCGGCCGCACCGCGCTGGACCACTTTGGTGTCCCCGGTGACGATAGCGATACCCGCCTCGCGCGCGGTGTGTGCCATGCTGTTCACCACCGCCGAGAGCGTCTCCATCGGCAGACCCTCTTCAAGGATGAATCCGCAGGAGAGGTAGCGGGGAATGGCGCCGCAGACGGCCACGTCGTTGGCCGTGCCGCAGACGGCGAGCTTGCCGATATCGCCGCCGGGAAAGAACAGCGGATCGATGACATAGCTGTCGGTGGAGAAGGCCAGCCGGTCGCCCTGGGCGGTGAGGGTGGCGAGGTCAATGCGCGCCTGGTCTTCCTGCTCGCCGAGCCAGGGGTTGTTAAAGGCCTCCATGAACAGCCGGTTAATCAGCTGCTGCATCGCCTGTCCACCGCTTCCGTGCGCCATTTCCACCGTGTTCATGCTTCACACTCCTGGTTGCGATATTGATACCACGCGGCGCATGCCCCTTCGGAGGAGACCATCAGCGCGCCAAACGCCGTTTGCGGGTTACAGGTATTGCCAAATAACGGGCACTGATGCGGTTTGCATTTGCCGGTGAGCACCTCGCCACAGCGGGCCCGGGGATCGTCGCAAACCTGCTGCGGCTGCGGGCGGAAATGCGCTTCGGCGTCGAACGCGCGATAGGCTGGCGTCAGGCGCACGCCGGATTCGGCAATCAGCCCCAGTCCTCGCCACTCGCTGTCGCCTTCGACGCTGAACACCTCCGCAATGGCACGCTGAGCCCGTTCATTGCCGGCATCCGGTACCACGCGGCGGTACTGGTTTTCAACCGCGCTCAGGGCCGCTATTTTCTGCTCAACCAGCATGGTGACACCTTGCAGTAGATCAAGTGGTTCGAAACCAGCCACCACTAACGGACGATTGTACTGTTCAGCGATAAAACCGTAGGCGTCTGTGCCAATCACCATGCTGACGTGGCCCGGTGCCAGAAAGGCGTCAATGCCGTTGCCTGGCGCTTCCAGCAGGCTGCGCAGGGTGGGGATAAGCGTAATGTGCTGGCAGAAGAAGAAAAAGTTATCGACGCCGCGCGCTTTCGCCTGCTGCAGCGTGATGGCCGTCGCGGGCATGGTGGTTTCAAACCCCAGGCCAAAAAATACCACCTTGCGCGCGGGGTTATCCGCTGCCAGCGTCAGGGCATCCATCGGCGAATAGACGATCCGGATGTCGGCCCCGCGCGCTTTCGCCTGCAGCAGCGAGCCGTTTTTCCCCGGCACGCGCATCGCGTCGCCAAAGGTGCAGAATATGACGTCGGGCCGGCTGGCAATCTCGATACAGCTGTCGATGCGTCCCATTGGCAGCACGCAGACCGGGCAGCCGGGGCCGTGGATAAACTCAATGTTCTCCGGCAGCAGCTGGTCGAGGCCAAATTTGAAGATCGCGTGCGTGTGCCCGCCGCACACCTCCATGATCCGCAGCGGTTTCTCTTTCGTGTAGTCCAGCCGCGCCGCGCGCGTTTTGAGGTGTCCGATAAGCTGCAGCACCTGCTCCGGCGCGCGGTATTCATCAACGTAACGCATGATTACCGCTCCTCGCCGTACAGCAGCGCGCCCACGTCCGGCTCCACGTCGAACATGTTTTGCAACGCATCCAGCGTGTCGCGGGCTTCCGCTTCGTTAATCACGCTCATGGCAAACCCCACGTGGACCAGCACCCACTGGCCGAGACGCGACGCGCCCGTTTCATCGGTGCTGCCCACCAGCGTCAGGTCTACATCGCGCAGGATGCCGCAGACCTCGACTTTGGCCTGATTACCGTTGAGGGAATGGATTTGTCCCGGTACGCCTATGCACATCGTTCGTTCTCCAGCCAGCGTAACCAGCCGTCCATGCCGTCGCCGCGCGTGGCGGAGACCATCATGATCTCAATCTCCGGGTTCACTTCGCGGGCATACGCCAGGCACTTATCCACGTCGAAATTCAGGTACGGCAGCAGGTCGACTTTGTTCAGCAGCATCAGGGATGCCGCGGCGAACATGTGGGGGTATTTCAGCGGCTTGTCTTCGCCCTCGGTCACCGAAAGCACCGCCACCTTGTGTCGTTCACCCAGATCGAAGCTCGCCGGGCAGACGAGGTTGCCGACGTTTTCAATAAACAGGATGCCGTTATCCGCCAGCGGCAGGCGCGGGGCGGCGTCGGCAATCATCTGCGCATCCAGGTGGCAGCCTTTGCCGGTGTTAACCTGAATTGCCGGGGTGCCGGTTTCGCGGATGCGCGCCGCGTCGTTTACCGTTTGCTGGTCGCCCTCGATCACCGCGCAGGAGACGCGCCCGTTGAGGCGTTTGAGCGTTTCGGTCAGCAGCGTGGTTTTACCGGATCCGGGGCTGGAGACCAGGTTCAGCGCCAGCTGTTTGCGGGTGGCAAAGCGGGCGCGGTTGCGGGCGGCGATCTGGTTATTTTTGTCCAGCACGTTGATTTCCACGTCCAGCATCTGGCGCTGGCTCATGCCCGGCGCGTGGGTACCCGCTTCGCCGTGGCCGTAATGCAGGTCGCCCGCGTCGGAACGCTGCGGCGCAAAGGTAATGCCGGTCAGGGCTGCCGCAGGGCGCGGGGCAGGGGAAAAGGGCGCGGAGCGAAACGCGGAGTGGGGACGGTGCTCATCCCCTTCTATATACAGGTTGCCTTCGGCGCAACCGCAGGTACTACACATACTTTACTCCTTCTCGATTTCGAGGCGTTGGATCTGCATGCCGTCATCCGCCACGATGCGCAGCCCGGTGCTCTGACACTGCGGACAGCGCTGTACCTTTGATGAGAGCAGGGTGACGTACTGCTGACACTGTTCGCACCAGCACTCCGCCTGCTGCTCCTCAATATGCAGTTCGCAGCCTTCCGCCAGCGTGCCGCGGCACACCAGCTCAAAACAGAAGGTCAGGGCGCTGGTCTCGACGCAGGAAAACGCCCCGACCTTCAGCCAGACGCCGGTGACGCGTTTCGCGTGGTTTTGCACAGCCTGCTGTTCGATAAGTTCCAGAGCCCGCTGGCAGAGGGTGATTTCGTGCATGACGCCTCCTCAATGAATTGCCCCGGTAATGCAATAACAGTGCCAGCTTGATTTTTGTTAAGGCGTGTCGATGTCACCGCTGTCGAAATGACACGTCGACACCGCGATGTTGACAGCGAATTTTTAATTAAATCCATTGAAAATCATAAGCATAAAAACTGGCATGGAATCTGCTTAACAGCCGCTATCTCCATTAAACGGATACCTTTTATGACTATTTGGGAAATCAGCGAAAAAGCGGAATACATCGCGCAGCGTCATCAGCAGTTACAGGACCAGTGGCACCTTTACTGCAACTCTCTGGTTCAGGGCATTACCTTGTCGAAAGCGCGTCTTCACCACGCGATGAGCTGTGCGGCGCAGGGCGATATGCGCTTTGTCCTCTTCGGCCATTTCATCATCAACGTCACCCTGGCGGATAACTTCAACAGCCACACCATCGAGTACTACCTCGAGACAAAAGACGGTGAAAAACAGTGTATTGCAAAGGCGCAGCTGATGGCTGACGGCATGGTGGACGGCCACGTCAGCAACCGCGATCGCCAGCAGGTACTGGAGCACTATCTGGAAAAAATCGCCCCGGTTTATAACGGCCTGTACACCGCCGTTGAACACGATCTCCCGGTCAACCTGAAGCAGCTGATGGACGGAAATACCTCAGCGAACGTGGCCTGACCCCCAGTGTGTCGAGAAGTGTCGACAAGACAGTTTTTCGTCAAAAATGACTATCACCAGAGGATAACCCGGTGAACCGTTTTGTAATTGCTGACTCGACGGTCTGTATTGGCTGTCGAACCTGTGAGGCGGCGTGTTCGGAAACGCATCGCCTGCATGGGCTACAGTCCATGCCGCGCCTGCACGTCATGCGTAATGAAAAAGAGTCTGCCCCGCAGCTCTGCCATCACTGTGAAGATGCCCCCTGCGCGGGTGTCTGTCCCGTGAACGCCATCACCCGCGTGGATGGCGCAGTCCAGCTGAACGAAAGCCTGTGCGTAAGCTGCAAGCTGTGCGGCATTGCCTGCCCGTTCGGCGCGATTGAATTCTCCGGCAGCCGCCCGCTGCATATTCCGGCTAATGCCAACTCGCCTAAAGCCCCGCCCGCGCCTCCGGCGCCTGCACGCGTCAGCACGCTGCTGGACTGGGTGCCCGGCATCCGCGCCGTGGCGGTGAAGTGCGACCTGTGCAGCTTCGATGAACAGGGCCCGGCCTGCGTGCGCACCTGTCCAACCAAAGCGCTGATTCTGGTGAACATTCGCGACATCGCCCGCACCAGCAAGCGCAAGCGCGAGCTGACCATTAATACCGACGTCGGCGATCTTTCGCTTCTGCAGGCGCTCAACGAGGGGGTTAAATGAACGCGATTACGATGATTACCAGCGCCGTGGCGTACTTTGCCGCCGCCGCCGTGCTGGCGTGGCTTCTGTCATTCCATAAAACCCTGAGCGGCTGGATCGCCGGGATCGGCGGGGCGGTCGGCAGCCTGATGACGCTGGCGGCGGGTGGAGTTGTCCTGCTCGGCGGGCAGTCCGCAGAGGCCGTGATGCCGCTGATTCGCCACACCGTTGCGATTACGCCGCTGAACGCCATCTGGCTGGTGACCTTTGGCCTGTGCGGGCTGTTTATCAGCCTGTTCAATATCGACTGGCACCGCCATCCGCACGCCAAAGCCAACGGCCTGCTGGTGAACCTGCTGATGGCGACGGCGGTGTGCACCGTGATCGCCAGCAACCTCGGCGCGCTGGTGGTGATGGCGGAGATTATGGCGCTGTGCGGCGTGTTCCTGACCGGCTGCAGCGCCTCCGGGAAAGTGTGGTTTGCGCTGGGACGCCTCGGGACGCTGCTGCTGGCGCTGGCCTGCTGGCGGGTGTGGCAGCGTTTCGGCACGCTGGAGTTCGCTGCGCTTAACGGGCATCCGCTGGGCAATGACGTCTGGCTGCTGGGCGTGATCGGCTTTGGCCTGCTGGCCGGGATTATCCCGCTGCACGGCTGGGTGCCGCAGGCGCATGCGAATGCCTCCGCGCCCGCTGCCGCGCTGTTTTCTGTGGTGGTGATGAAGGTCGGTCTGTTCGGGATTCTGGCGATGACGCTGACCGGCGGCCAGCCGCCGCTGTGGTGGGGCGTGGTGCTGCTGATTGCGGGCATGATCACCGCCTTCATCGGCGGCCTGTACGCGCTGATGGAGCACAATATCCAGCGTCTTCTGGCGTACCACACGCTGGAGAATATCGGCATCATCCTGCTCGGCATGGGCGCGGGCGTGACCGGGCTGGCGCTTAATCAACCGGCGCTGATTGCCGCCGGCTTTATCGGCGGTCTGTATCACCTGATTAACCACAGCCTGTTTAAAAGCACCCTGTTTCTCGGGGCGGGCAGCGTCTGGTTCCGCACTGGCCATCGGGATATCGAAAAGCTCGGTGGGATTGGCAAAAAAATGCCGGTGATTTCGCTGGCGATGCTGGTCGGGCTGATGGCGATGGCCGCGCTGCCGCCGCTGAACGGCTTTGCCGGGGAGTGGGTGATCTATCAGTCCTTCTTCGCCCTCGGTCAGAGCGAGGCGTTTATCGCCCGCCTGCTGGGGCCGCTGCTGGCGGTCGGGCTGGCGATTACCGGGGCGCTGGCCGTGATGTGCATGGCGAAAGTCTATGGCGTGACCTTCCTTGGTGCGCCGCGTACGCGTGAGGCTGAGAACGCCTGCTGCGCACCGGTACTGATGGGCGTAAGCGTGGTCGCGCTGGCGCTGTGCTGCATCGCGGGCGGGGTTGCCGCGCCGTGGCTGCTGCCGCTGCTGGGCCACGCCATTCCTCTGCCGCTTGAGACGGCGCACACCGTCGTTTCCCAGCCGATGATTGCACTGCTGCTGATTGCCGCGCCGCTGCTGCCGTTCGTGCTGATGCTGTTCTTCAAACGCGACCGGCTCACCTCCCGCTCGCGCGGTGCCGCGTGGGCCTGCGGTTATGAACACGAACAGTCGATGGTCATCACCGCCCACGGTTTTGCTATGCCGGTGAAAGAGAACTTCGCCGCCGTGCTGAAGCTGCGCCACTGGCTGAACCCGGTGGGCTGGGTACCCGGCTGGCAGAACGCTGCCGCGCCCGCGCTGTTCCGCCGTCTGGCGCTGATCGAGCTGGCGGTACTGGTAGTGATTGTGATTTCACGAGGAGCCTGACATGAGTCTGTTACTGGCAATTCTTCAGGCGCTGGTGCTGTTCGCCGCCGCGCCGCTGCTGTCGGGCATCACGCGCGTGGCGCGCGCCCGGATGCACAACCGTCGTGGGCCTGGCGTACTGCAGGAGTACCGCGATCTCTTCAAGCTGCTTTCTCGCCAGAGTGTGGCCCCGGATGCCGCAGGCTGGGTCTTCCGCCTGACGCCGTTTGTGATGGTGGGCGTGATGCTCACCGTCGCCACCGCGCTGCCGGTGGTGACGGTGGCTTCGCCCCTGCCCGTGCTTGGCGATCTGATTACCCTTATCTACCTCTTCGCCATCGCCCGCTTCTTCTTTGCGATTGCGGGCCTGGACACCGGTAGCCCGTTTACCGGCATCGGTGCCAGCCGCGAGGCGATGCTCGGCGTGCTGGTTGAGCCGATCCTGCTGCTGGGGCTGTGGGTCGCCGCGCAGGTTGCGGGTTCCACGCACATCAGCTTTATCACCGACACCGTTTACCACTGGCCAGTTGCCCGCTCCCTTCCGCTGGTGCTGGCGCTGTGCGCCTGCGCGTTCGCCACGTTTATCGAGATGGGCAAGCTGCCGTTCGATCTGGCCGAAGCCGAGCAGGAGCTGCAGGAAGGGCCGCTCACCGAATACAGCGGCTACGGCTTTGCGGTGCTGAAGTGGGGCATCAGCCTCAAACAGCTGGTGGTGCTGCAGATGTTTGTCGGCGTCTTCTTCCCGTGGGGGCAGATGACGCACTTCTCCGCGGGCGGTCTGCTGCTGGCCGTCGTGGTTGCCGCCCTCAAGCTACTGGTCGGCGTGCTGGTCATTGCCCTGTTCGAAAACAGCATGGCGCGCCTGCGTTTTGTGGAAACGTCCCGCATCACCTGGGCCGGGTTTGGTTTTGCATTTTTAGCGTTCGTCTCCTTGCTGGTGGCGTGATTAAAGAGAGTATTTATGTCTGAAGAAAAGAAAGGTCAGCAGTATCTCGCCGCGTTGCATCAGGCTTTCCCGGGCGTGGTGCTGGAGGAGTCCTGGCAAACCAAAGACCAGATCACCGTCACCATTAAGGTGAACTATCTGCCGGAAGTGGTGGAGTTTCTCTACTACCGGCAGGGCGGCTGGCTGTCGGTGCTGTTCGGTAACGACGAGCGCCAGCTGTGCGGCAGTTACGCGGTGTATTACGTGATGTCGATGGAGCAGGGCGAGAAGTGCTGGATCACCGTGCGCGTCGAGGTCGACCCGAATAAACCGGAATACCCGTCCGTCACGCCGCGCGTGCCCGCCGCCGTCTGGGGCGAGCGTGAAGTGCGCGATATGTATGGCCTGGTGCCGGTTGGCCTGCCGGACGAGCGCCGTCTGGTGCTGCCGGACGACTGGCCGGACGAACTCTATCCGCTGCGCAAAGACAGCATGGACTACCGCCAGCGCCCGGCGCCGACTACCGACAGCGAAACCTACGAGTTCATCAACGAGCTGGGCAGCAAGAAGAATAACGTGGTGCCGATCGGCCCGCTGCACGTCACCTCTGACGAACCGGGCCACTTCCGCCTGTTCGTTGACGGTGAAAACATTATCGACGCCGACTACCGCCTGTTCTACGTCCACCGCGGCATGGAGAAGCTGGCGGAGACCCGCATGGGCTACAACGAAGTGACGTTTCTTTCTGACCGCGTGTGCGGCATCTGCGGCTTCGCCCACAGCACCGCCTACACCACCTCGGTAGAGAACGGCATGGGGATCGTGGTGCCGGAACGCGCGCAGATGATCCGCGCCATCCTGCTGGAGGTGGAGCGCCTGCACTCGCACCTGCTGAACCTCGGCCTGGCCTGCCACTTCGTCGGCTTTGACTCCGGGTTTATGCAGTTCTTCCGCGTGCGTGAGGCGTCGATGAAGATGGCGGAGATCCTCACCGGGGCGCGCAAAACTTACGGTCTGAACCTGATCGGCGGGATCCGCCGCGACCTGCTGAAGGATGACATGATCCAGACCCGCCTGCTGGCGCAGCAGATGCGCCGGGACGTGCAGGAGCTGGTGGACATGCTGCTCAGCACGCCCAACATCGAGCAGCGCACCGTCGGCATTGGCCGTCTTGACCCGGAGATTGCCCGCGACTTCAGCAACGTCGGCCCGATGGTGCGCGCCAGCGGCCACGCCCGCGACACCCGCGCCGATCACCCGTTCGTCGGCTATGGCCTGCTGCCGATGACCGTGCACAGCGAGCAGGGCTGCGACGTCATTTCCCGCCTGAAGGTGCGCATCAACGAGGTGTTCACCGCGCTGAACATGATCGACTTCGGTCTGGACAACCTGCCGGGCGGCCCGCTGATGGTGGAAGGCTTCACCTACATTCCAAACCGCTTTGCCCTCGGCTTTGCCGAAGCGCCGCGCGGGGACGACATCCACTGGAGCATGACCGGCGACAACCAGAAGCTCTACCGCTGGCGCTGCCGTGCGGCGACCTACGCCAACTGGCCAACCCTGCGCTATATGCTGCGCGGCAACACTGTCTCCGACGCGCCGCTGATCATCGGCAGCCTCGACCCGTGCTACTCCTGCACCGACCGCATGACCGTCGTGGACGTGCGCAAGAAGAAAAGCCAGGTGGTGCCGTACAAAGAGCTTGAGCGCTACAGCATCGAGCGTAAGAACTCGCCGCTGAAATAAGGATTCGTCATGTTTACCTTCATCAAAAAAGTGATCAAAACCGGCACGCAGACCAGCCGCTATCCGCTGGAGCCGATGCCGGTCGACAAAAACTTTCGCGGCAAGCCGGAGCACAACCCGCAGCAGTGCATCGGCTGCGCGGCCTGCGTCAACGCCTGCCCGTCGAACGCCCTGACGGTGGAAACGGATCTCAAAACCGGCGAGCTGGCCTGGCAGTTTAACCTTGGACGCTGCATCTTCTGCGGCCGCTGTGAGGAGGTCTGCCCGACGGTCGCCATTCGCCTGTCTCAGGAGTACGAGCTGGCGGTGTGGAAGAAAGAGGATTTCCTGCAGCAGTCGCGCTTTGACCTGTGCCACTGCCGGGTCTGCCAGCGCCCGTTCGCCGTGCAAAAAGAGATCGATTACGCCATCGCGCTGCTGCAGCACAACGGCGACGCGCGCGCGGAACACCACCGCGAAAGCTTCGAAACCTGCCCGGCGTGCAAGCGACAGAAGTGCCTGCTGCCGTCCGACCGCATTGATATCACCCGCCACATGAGAGAGGCCAGCTGATGGAAAACCTACTGGGCCCGCGCGACGCGAACGGCATTCCGGTGCCGATGACGGTGGACGAATCCATCGCCAGCATGAAGGCGTCGCTGCTGAAAAAAATCAAACGCTCGGCCTACGTCTACCGCGTGGACTGCGGCGGCTGCAACGGCTGCGAGATTGAGATCTTCGCTACGCTGTCGCCGCTGTTTGACGCCGAGCGCTTCGGCATCAAAGTGGTGCCGTCCCCGCGTCATGCGGACATCCTGCTGTTCACCGGGGCCGTCACCCGCGCAATGCGCTCGCCCGCGCTGCGCGCCTGGCAGTCCGCGCCGGACCCGAAAATCTGCATCTCGTACGGCGCCTGCGGCAACAGCGGCGGCATCTTCCATGACCTCTACTGCGTCTGGGGCGGCACCGACAAAATCGTGCCGGTGGACGTCTACATCCCGGGCTGCCCGCCGACGCCCGCCGCCACGCTGTACGGCTTCGCGATGGCGCTCGGCCTGCTGGAGCAGAAAATCCACGCCCGCGAGCCGGGCGAACTCGACAACCAGCCGGCCGCCATTCTGCACCCGGACATGGTGCAGCCGCTGCGGGTGAAGGTTGACCGCACGGCGCGCAGGCTGGCGGGGTACCGCTACGGGCGCCAGATTGCCGACGACTATCTGCGCCTGCTGAGCCAGGGTGACCACCAGGTCGCACGCTGGCTGGAGGCGGAAAACGATCCGCGCCTCAATGAGATTGTGGCGAACCTGAACAGCATCGTCGACGAGGCGCGTATCCGATGAGTGAAACGGTGGTGTTCAGCCAGCTGAGCCGTAAGTTTATTGATGAGAACGATGCCACGCCGGATGCGGCGCAGCAGGTGGTCTATTACAGCCTGGCGATTGGGCATCACCTCGGGGTAATTGACTGCCTGGAGGCCGCGCTGAACTGCCCCTGGCCGGAATACCTGGCGTGGATTGCCACGCTGGAGGAGGGCAGTATGGCGCGGCGCAAAATGGAAGGCGTGCCGAAGTACGGCGAGATCGTGATCGATGCGAACCACATTGCCATGCTCGCCAACGCCTTTGACGCGGCGCTGGGCAGGCAAACCCCCGAGCAGCAGGCGTGGAGCAAAACGCTGCTCGGCATGCTGCATGATATTCATCAGGAGAGCGCCATCTACCTGATGGTGAGGAGATTACGTGACTGACGTTTTACTGTGTGTCGGCAACAGCATGATGGGCGATGACGGCGCGGGTCCGCTGCTCGCAGAGATGTGTGCCGCCAACCCGCAGGGCGACTGGGTGGTGATTGACGGCGGCAGCGCGCCGGAAAACGACGTGGTGGCCATCCGCGAGCTGTGCCCGGACAGGCTGTTAATCGTCGATGCCACCGATATGGGGCTCAACCCCGGCGAGATCCGCCTGATTGACCCGGACGACATCGCCGAGATGTTTATGATGACCACCCACAATATGCCACTGAACTACCTCGTGGATCAGATCAAAGGTGACGTGGGCGAGGTGCTGTTTTTGGGCATTCAGCCGGATATTGTCGGGTTTTATTACCCGATGACGCCGCCGGTGAAAGAGGCGGTGGACGTGGTGTATTCACGGCTTGCCGGGTGGGTTGGGGATGGAGGTTTTTCTCAGCTCTGAGCAGCGCCCGGTGGCGCTACGCTTACCGGGCCTACGGATTTGTAGGCCGGGTAAGGCGAAGCCGCCACCCGGCAAAACAGGCTACTCGAGATCCGCCCCGTTACTCGCAATCACCTTCTTATACCATCCGAACGATTTCTTGCGTTTGCGCTCCAGCGTGCCGTTCCCAGCGTCGTCGCGGTCGACGTATACAAACCCGTAGCGCTTGCTCATCTCACCGGTTGAGGCCGAGACCAGGTCAATGCAGCCCCAGGTGGTGTAGCCCATCAGCGGCACGCCGTCCTCAATCGCGTCGCCCATTGCGCGGATATGCTCGCGCAGATAGCTGATGCGGTAGTCGTCGTTAATCTCGCCGTTTTCATCAACGACATCTTTCGCCCCCAGGCCGTTTTCCACCAGGAACAGCGGCTTCTGGTAGCGGTCGTACATCATGTTCATGGTGATGCGCAGCCCGAGCGGGTCGATGCCCCAGCCCCATTCGCTTACCTGGATGTGCGGGTTGCGCAGGGACTTCACGATGTTCGCCGCGCTGGTGTTGCCCGCGTTCATGTCCGCCGAGGCGCAGCGCGAGGCGTAGTAGCTAAACGAGACAAAATCGACGGTATTTTTCAGCAGTTCGTCATCGCCCGGGTCTTTCACAATTACCACGCCTTTCTCGCGGAACACGCGGGCAGAATAGGCCGGATAGCGGCCGCGCGCCTGCACGTCGATAAAGAACAGGTTCTCGCGGTCTTTCTCCAGCGCCATCCACACGTCTTCCGGCTTGCAGGAGTAGGGGTAGAAGTTACCGCCCGCCAGCATGCAGCCGACCTGGTTTTCCGGGTTTACCTCGTGGGCAATTTTGGTCGCCAGCGCGCTCGCCACCAGCTCGTGGTGCGCGGCCTGGTATTTCACCTGGTCTTCGTTTTCGCCTTCCTCAAACACCAGTCCCGCCCCGGAGAACGGGCTGTGCAGCATGATGTTGATTTCGTTGAAGGTCAGCCAGTATTTCACCAGCCCGTTAAATTCTTCAAAGCAGGTGCGGGCGTAGCGGGCGAAGAAATCGACCATCTTGCGGTTGCGCCAGGAGCCGTACTCCGTCACCAGGTGCATCGGCACGTCAAAGTGGCAGAGGGTCACCAGCGGCTCGATGTTGTACTTTTTGCACTCCTCGAACACCGCGCGGTAAAAGGCAATGCCTTCTTTGTTCGGCAGCGGCTCGTCGCCGTTCGGATAGAGGCGGCTCCAGGCGATCGAGGTGCGGAACACCGTAAAGCCCATCTCCGCCATCAGGGCGATGTCCTCTTTATAGCGATGGTAAAAATCAATCGCCTCGTGGCTCGGGTAGAACTCGTCGTCACGCAGCGAGAAACGCTTTTCCTTACCGAGCTTCACTGCCAGGCGATTCGCGCCGTGGGGGATCATATCGACCGTCGTCAGCCCTTTGCCGCCTTCACGGTAAGCCCCTTCGCTCTGGTTGGCGGCAAGCGCGCCGCCCCATAAAAATCCTTGTGGAAAAACAGACATTCTTACCTCGCTTTCAATTTATGCTTTTGCTGCGTTGTTCTGTACCGGTGCGGTCTGCAGGGCGCGCGCTTTTTCAGCCTCGTCTTCGACCGGAATATCCTCAAAGCCCAGTATCAGGGTCAGAATAAACGACAGCACCACTGCCAGACCCATCACGCCAAACACCCAGACGATGGTCATCGGGTTGGCCGGGTCGAAGAACTGCACGCTGGTGAACAGCCCCGGTGCCGCCATCGAATGGCTGGCAAGACCGGCTATGCCCGCCACCGCGCCGCAGATAAAGCCGCTGATCAGGCTGGCAATCAGCGGGCGTTTCAGACGGATCGCGACGCCGTACAGGGCCGGTTCAGAGATCCCCGCCATGATGGCGGAGGCCGCCGCCGCCAGCGCCGTCTGGCGCAGCTCCGGGTTTTTCGTTTTCCACGCCACCGCCAGCGACGAACCGCCGAGCGACAGGTTGGCGCCAATTTCCGACGGCATGACCATCCCTTCCTTGCCCGTTTCGGCAATGGTCTGAATGATGGTCGGCGTAAAGACGCGGTGCATCCCGGTCATCACCAGCAGCGGCCACAATGCGCCCATGATCGCCACGGAGAGCCAGCCCAGGTAGCCGTGAATGGTGTAGACCAGCGCGGAGATGGCGCTACCGATCCAGATCCCCAGCGGGCCAATCAGCACGATGGCGAGCGGGGCGGCAATCAGCACGATCAGCATCGGCTTGAGGAAGTTTTTCGTCACCGCCGGGGTGATGCGATCCACCCAGCGTTCGATGTACGACAGGCACCAGGTCATCACCAGCGCGGGGATGACGGTGTAGGTGTATTTCACCGCCGTCACCGGGATAAAGGCGAACTCAACGTGCTCGCCCTGCGCGGCTTTCGCCATCAGCTCGATAAAGCTCGGGTGCACCAGCACGCCCGCAATGGCTATCGCCAGCGACATGTTGGTTTTGAATTTCACCGCCGCCGAGGCCGCCACCATCAGCGGCAGGAAGAAGAACGCGCCGTCGCCGATGACGGTCAAAATGGTGAGCGTCGGTGCGCCTTTGGGCAGCACGCCGGTCATCTCGAGGATCATCGCCAGCAGCTTGACCATCGAGCCGCCGATGATCGCCGGGATCAGCGGGGACATGGTGCCGATCAGCGCGTCGAGGATCCCGGCGCCAATGCTGCGTAACGTCAGCTTTTGCGGGCCTTCCGGCACCGCGGGCTGCAGGTCAGCGGGCAGCAGGCTTACCACCTCGCGGTACGCCTGAGAGACGGTATTGCCAATAATCACCTGGCACTGGTTGTCGTTACGCACCACGCCGAGCACGCCGCTGATGCTTTTCAGGCGCGCGGCGTCGGTGAGGGTTTCGTCTTTCAGAACGAAACGCAGTCGCGTCATGCAGTGGGTGACGGCGACGATGTTCTCTTTGCCGCCCAGCGCGCTGATAACGTCGTTCGCCAGCGCAGCGTAATTTTTGGCCATCGGATGTGATCCTGTTATCGTTGTGTGAAATGTAGGAAACCGGTTCCACATAATCATCATGAGTTTTTATGAATGAAACAAGATTGCTTTTTGACCATTTTTTCGTTTCGTGATGAATGTCGCAATGAGGTGCCGAAAGCGTGATGTCGCCGCTGCGACAATTTTTCTGCAGTGCAGTACACTGCCCGCATGAGTTTCGGATGGAAAAAAAACATGACCACGATGCTGGAAGTGGCGAAGCGGGCAGGCGTTTCGAAAGCGACGGTGTCCCGGGTGCTGTCGGGTAATGGCTACGTCAGCCAGGAGACCAAAGACCGGGTGTTTCAGGCCATTGAAGAGAGCGGCTATCGCCCAAATTTGCTGGCGCGCAACCTGGCGACCAAACGCACCCAGACGCTGGGCCTGGTGGTGACGAACACCCTTTATCACGGCGTCTACTTTAGCGAACTGCTGTTTCACGCCGCGCGCATGACCGAAGAGAAAGGGCGACAGCTGATCCTCGCGGACGGCAAGCACAGCGCTGATGAGGAGCGCGAGGCGATCCAGTATCTGCTGGATATGCGCTGCGACGCGGTGATCATCTATCCGCGTTTTCTGAGCGTGGATGAGATGGATGCGATCGTCGAGAAGTGCGAGCAGCCCATTATGGTGCTCAACCGCCGCCTGCGGAAAAACAGCAGCCACAGCGTCTGGTCCGATCATAAAGCCTCCAGCCAGGACGCGGTGTCACAGCTGATTGCGAAAGGGCATCGGGAGATCGCCTTTATCACCGGCTCGATGGATTCCCCCACCGGGGTCGAGCGTCTCTCCGGCTACAAGGACGCGCTGGCGCAGCACGGTATTCCGCTGCGCGAGGGGCTGATCGCGCAGGGGAAGTGGAACCCCGCCAGCGGCGCGGCGGCGGTGTCCGACCTGCTTGCGCGCGGCGAACGCTTTACGGCGCTGGTGGCGAGCAATGACGATATGGCCATCGGTGCCCTGAAGCAGCTGCACGACAGCGGCGTGGCCACGCCCGACGCGGTGTCGGTGATCGGTTTCGACGATGTGGCCATCGCACCCTACATCGTGCCGTCGCTCTCCAGCGTACGCATTCCGGTAACGGAGATGATTCAGGAGACCATCAGCCGCCTGATCTTCATGCTCGACGGCGGCGAGTTTAAATATCAGCAAACCTTCTCCGGCGAGCTTGTCCTGCGCGACTCGGTTATTGACGGCCCACACCGCTGATGTCGACAGCTGTCATCGTCATAAGTGACGATGACAGCGCCGCTGCGATTTTTAAAGTTCTATAAAATCAATGTGTTATTTATTGGCACGGTTTATGAATATCTCCGCGCATAACTGTAATGCTGGAGAAGCAGATGAACCGTTTTATTATGGCCGATGCCAGTAAGTGTATTGGTTGCCGTACCTGTGAAGTGGCGTGCGTGGTTTCCCATCAGGCGGAGCAGGACTGTGCGTCGCTCACCCCTGACACCTTCCTGCCGCGCATCCACGTCATCAAAGGCGTGAATATCTCCACCGCCGCCATCTGTCGCCAGTGCGAAGACGCTCCGTGCGCGAACGTCTGCCCGAACGGGGCGATTAAACGCGAGAAAGGCTTTGTGCACGTGATGCAGGAGCGCTGCATTGGCTGCAAAACCTGCGTGGTTGCCTGCCCGTATGGCGCGATGGAGGTGGTGGTCCGTCCGGTGGTGCGCAACAGCGGCATGGGGCTGAGCGTGCGGGCGGAGAAAGCCGAAGCCAACAAGTGCGACCTGTGCTACCACCGTGAGGCCGGCCCGGCCTGTATGGAAGCCTGCCCGACGCACGCGCTGGTCTGCGTGGATCGCGACAAGCTTGAGCAGATGAGCGCCGAAAAGCGCCGTCGCGCGGCGTTCGACACCTCGTCATCACTGCTGTTCTGAACCGTATGAGCAGCAACGGCGTTCAGCTGCGGGTGCGCGGCAAGGTGCAGGGCGTGGGGTTTCGTCCCTTCGTCTGGCAGCTGGCGCAGGCGCTTCAGCTGACCGGTGACGTCTGCAATGACGGAGAGGGCGTGCTGGTGCGCCTCGCGGGTAATGGGGGGGCCTTTACCGCGAGGCTGCATCAGGACTGCCCGCCGCTGGCACGCATTGATCGCGTGGAAACGCAGCCGTTTACCTGGGCGCACGTGCCGGAGGACTTTACCATCCGCCACAGCGGGGCCGGGACGATGGACACCCAGATTGTCCCCGATGCCGCGACCTGCCCGGCGTGTCTGGCTGAGATGGGCGACCCACGCGAACGCCGCTATCGCTATCCGTTTATCAACTGCACCCACTGCGGGCCGCGGTTTACCATTATCCGCGCCATGCCCTACGACCGCCCGGCCACGGCAATGGCGCTGTTCCCGCTCTGCGGGCCGTGTGAAGCAGAGTACCGTAATCCTGCCGACCGCCGTTTTCACGCCCAGCCGGTCGCCTGCCCGGACTGCGGACCCGCGCTGGCGTGGCGTGCGGGCGACATGACCGCTGAGCGCGAGGCTGCGCTGCGCGCGGCGGTGGCGATGCTGAAAAGCGGTGGTATTGTCGCGGTTAAAGGGCTGGGCGGCTTTCACCTTGTCTGCGATGCGCGTAACCCGCAGGCGGTCGCGACGCTTCGGTCACGCAAGCAGCGCCCGTCGAAGCCGCTGGCGGTAATGATCCCGCATGCGGATGACCTGCCGGAGACGGTTCAGGCACTGCTGCGCTCACCCGCCGCACCCATTGTGCTCACGCCAAAAGCCTGGCTGCCCGCCTTCCCGGAAGGTATCGCGCCCGGTCTGGATACCGTGGGCATCATGCTTCCTGCGAACCCGCTGCAGCATCTTCTGATGATGGACTGTCAGCGCCCGCTGGTGATGACCTCCGGCAACCTCAGCGGCAGACCGCCTGCCGTCACCAACCGCCAGGCACTGGATGAGCTCAGCGACATCGCGGACGGCTTCCTGCTGCATAACCGCGATATCCTGCAGCGGATGGACGATTCGGTGATGGATCGGGACGGTGCGATGCTGCGCCGCGCGCGCGGCTTTGTGCCCGATGCCGTCACGCTGCCTGCCGGGTTCGACAATATCCCCGCCATGTTATGCACCGGGGCGGAGATGAAAAACACCTTCTGCCTGGTGCGTGGGAACCAGGCGGTGCTGAGCCAGCATTTTGGCGATCTCGGTGACGAGGGTGTGGAAGCGCAGTGGCGTTCCGCGCTGTCGGTGATGCAGGACATTTACGCCTTTCAGCCGACGCGCGTGGTGTGCGATGCCCATCCGGGATACCGCGCTCGCCAGTGGGCGCAGGCGCAGGCGTTGCCCCTTGAAGAGGTACACCACCATCACGCTCACGCGGCGGCGTGCCTGGCCGAAAACGGCTGGCCGCGCGAGGGCGGAGACGTTATCGCCCTGACGCTGGACGGGATCGGCATGGGGGAAAACGGCGCGCTGTGGGGCGGAGAGTGTCTGCGGGTCAGCTATCTCGAATACGCGCATCTGGGTGGCCTGCCTGCCGTTGCGCTGCCGGGCGGCGATCTGGCGGCGCGGCAGCCGTGGCGCAATCTGCTCGCCCACTGCCTGGCGTTTGTGCCTGACTGGCAGCAGTACCCGGAAACCCACGCGGTACAGCGCCAGAACTGGCCGCTGCTGGCGACGGCGATCCAGCGTGGCCTCAACGCGCCGCGGGCCTCGTCCTGCGGTCGCCTGTTTGATGCAGTCGCCTGCGCGCTGGGTATCGAAACGCAATCCTGGGAAGGTGAAGCCGCCTGCCGGCTGGAAGCCCTGGCATCGCAGTGCGCGGGTGTCGACCATCCGGTGACGCTGATAGTGGATAACCTCGCGCTTTTCTGGCAGCAGTGGCTGAGCTGGCAGGCGGAGCCCTGCGCGCGCGCCTGGGCGTTTCACGACGCGCTGGCAAAAGGGCTGGCGCAGCTCGCCGCGTTTCACGCCCGGCGCCTGTCGCTGTCGACAATCTGCCTCAGCGGCGGGGTATTGCACAACCGTCTGCTGCGCGCGCGTCTGCGTCATTATCTTTCTGACTTTACGCTTCTTTTTCCTTCGCGCCTGCCCGCAGGTGACGGAGCGATCTCCTTCGGGCAGGCGGTGGTCGCCGCTGCCCGGTCATGTTTACAAAGGAATTAAAATGTTACGACTGTTACGCAATGAACCTCGCGCCGCGCTCCTGCTGCTGGCTCTGGTAATGGCAAACCTGCTGGCCTGGGGATGGGCATGGCACACCTTTAGCGGCAGCACGGCGCTGATGGCGGCAAGCCTGCTGGCGTGGTGCTACGGGCTGCGTCATGCGGTGGACGCTGACCACATTGCCGCCATTGATACCGTGACGCGTAAGATGATGCAGCAGGGCAAACGCCCGTCCGGCGTGGGGGCGTGGTTCTCGCTGGGCCACTCCACCATCGTGGTGCTGGCCTCCATTGCCATCGCCGCTACCGCCACGGCGTTTCAAAAGAACATGGCGTGGTTCCACGAAACCGGCAGCCTGATTGGTACCGCCGTTTCCGCGACCTTCCTGTTGGCGATGGCGATGGTGAATATGGTGATCCTGCGCGGCGTCTGGCGCAGTTTTCAGGCGCTAAAACGCGGCAGGCCGGTGCAGGACGACATCACGCTACCGGCTCAGGGCGGGGTAATGAACTGGCTGTTCGGCAAGACCTTCCGCCTCGTCAATAAAAGCTGGCAGATGTACCTGGTCGGTTTCCTGTTTGGTCTCGGCTTTGACACGGCCACCGAGATCGGCGTGCTGGGGATCTCTGCCGCCAGCGCGTCCAGCGGAATGTCGGTGTGGTCAATCATGATCTTCCCGGCACTCTTCGCCAGCGGCATGGCGCTGGTGGATACCCTCGACAACCTGCTGATGGTGGGTGCCTACGGCTGGGCGTTTAACAAACCGCAGCGCAAGCTTTACTACAACATGACCATCACCGGCACCTCCGTGGTGGTGGCGCTGTTTATCGGCGGGCTGGAAGCGCTGGGTCTGCTGATGGATAAATTTGCCCTCAGCGGCGGCCTCTGGGATCTGATTGGCGCGGTAAACGACAATCTGGGCAACGCCGGGTTTGTCGTCGTGGGTCTGTTTGTCGCCTGCTGGCTGATCTCCATGGCGAATTACCGCTGGCGCGGCTACGACGCGCTGGTGGTACGTTCCTGAACGACCCAGTCCGGTGGCGCTACGCTTTTACGGGTCTGCATGTAGGCCGGGTAAGCGCAGCGCCACCCGGCAACAGGAGGGTTAAGCAGGGAGCGATTTCAGCAGGGCGAAGGCCTCCTTCATCCTGTCCTCACTGACGACAAAGGCGCGCATCTGACCGTCGGTATCGGTGCCGCGCGCCACCATGCCCTGCGGCGAAAGGGCAATCTGCCAGTCCAGATCCTGACGCTGCGTTTCGCCTGCGAGATGCAGCGGCAATTCCGGCGTTTTGACCTTTACCAGCATGGCGGGTAATTTCACCGGCGTACTGCCGCCGAGCAGGTTTTTCGCCAGGCACATGGCGCTTAACTGAATCGGCTGCAGGAACGGCAGCACCTGGCCGTTAATTTCCGCGCAGTCGCCCAGGGCATACATGTCCGGCTGCGTGGTTTGCAGGTAGCTGTTAACCTTCACGCCGCGGTTGATTTCGGCGCCTGCGCGGTGCGCCAGCGCCGTTTCCGGGCGCAACCCCGTCGCCGCAATCACCACATCCACCTCCACGCTGCGGCTGCGGTCGAGCGTCACACGTATGCCGCTGCCGGTTTTGCTCAGGCTCTGCAGCTGCGATTTCAGCAGCAGATGCACGCCCATGTCGGTCAGACGATGCTGTAAGCGACTGCTCACTTCCGCGGGCATCAGCGCTGACAGAATGCTCGCCGCGTGGTCGACCAGGGTCACGGATTTACCCGCACGGCAGAAGTCCATCGCCAGCTCGGTACCGATCAGCCCGCCGCCGACAATCATCACCCGCGTGGCGTCGCGAAGCTCCGTTTCGCTGGCCTGATACGCCTGCTGGCTGTTGAGCGTGACCATCAGCTCGCGGCCCTCAACCGGCGGCACAAACGCAGAGGCACCCGTGGCCAGCACCAGCTTGTCGTACTGCCAGGTTTTATCTTTCGCTTTCACCAGACGGGCGTTGGCGTCGATATCGGTGACCCAGGTGTACGGAAACAGACGCAGGTTAAACTGTTCTGCGAACGCCCCCGCCGTCTGGCGGGTGAGATCGTCTGCGCGCTGGTTCTGGCTAATGACGTGGCTTAAATCAGGCTTGTTGTACTCGTCCATGCTGTCGGCGGCGATCAGCGTCAGCGGCACGTTAGCGTCCTGCTTGCGGATATTTTTCACCAGCTGGCGGGCGGCAAAGCCCGAGCCGATAATGACGATGCCGTGGCTCATTTTGCCTCCGTTGCCAGTTCATCAAAGACGTCTTTCCCGAGGGAACATTCCGGGCAGAGGAAGGTGTCCGGCACCTCGCTCCACGGCGTGCCCGGGGCGACATCCTGCAGCGGCTCGCCCCGTTCCGGGTCGTAAATCCACTGGCACACGCTGCACTGCATGCAAGGACCGAGGTCGGCAGCGGCGGCTTCAGCTATGGCTTCCGGCGCAACCGCCGCGGCGGGGGCGGTTTCCGGCAGCGGTGCGAGCGCCCACTGACGGGCAATGTCGCGGCCGTGCTGGCGGCAGATTTCCAGGGCGTCGATATCCGGCCGCCATTTCGCTTTCAGGCTCATCGACATCTCAAACCCTGCATCCTGTAAACGGGTGGAAAGGCGGTCGACCGCACCGCCGCTCCAGCCGTGGGAGCCAAAGGCGCTGGCGCGCTTGTTGCGAAAACGCAGGCCGGTCATCTCTTCGACCAGGCCGGCAATCTTCGGCATCATCACGTTGTTCATGGTGGAGGTGCCTACCAGCACGCCCTTGGAGCGGAAGACGTTGGTGAGGATCTCGTTTTTATCGCTGCGCGCCACGTTGAAGATTTTCACCGCCACGTTCGGGTCCACTTCGTTGATGCCCTGGGCAATGGCGTCCGCCATCATGCGGGTGTTGTTGGACATGGTGTCGTAGAAGATCGTGATGCGATCTTCCTGATAATCCGCCGCCCACTTCAGGTACAGCTCCACGATCTGGGTAGGGTTTTCACGCCACACCACGCCGTGGGAGGTGGCAATCATCTCCACCGGCAGGTTAAAGCCGAGGATCTCGGTGATTTTAGGCGTCACCAGACGGCTGAACGGGGTGAGGATGTTGGCGTAGTACCGCTGGCACTGTTCGAACAGCTCGGTCTGATCCACCTCGTCGTTGAACAGACGTTCGTCGCAGTAGTGCTGGCCGAAGGCGTCGTTGCTGAACAGCACCGCGTCGCCGGTCATATAGGTCATCATGCTGTCCGGCCAGTGCAGCATCGGCGTTTCCACGAAGATCAGCTGCTTGCCGTTGCCGATATCCAGCGCGTCGCCCGTTTTCACGGTGTGGAAGTTCCACTCCGGATGGTGGTGGTGGCCGTTGATTGAGTCGATGGCGTTGGTGGTGCAGTAGATCGGGGTGTCCGGAATATACGACATCAGCTCGGTCAGGGCCCCGGCGTGATCCTCCTCCGCGTGGTTGATGATGATGTAGTCGATGGCGTTCAGATCGATTTCGCCGCGCAGGTTCTGCACGAACTCGCGGCTGAACTTGTGATCGACGGTATCGATCAGCACATTTTTACCTTCACGAATGAGATAGCTGTTGTAGCTGCTGCCGCGCAGCGTTTTATATTCCGTCCCGTGGAAATCGCGCACTTCCCAGTCACGTTGACCCACCCAATGAATGTTATTTTTAACCAGAATAGACATAGCAAACCTCAGCGTAATATCGCGTTTTCAAATAGGATGGTTTGCTTATATCAAGCCGCGTGCCAACTTTTATCTATTGATTTTTATAGGTTAATAATTTTATGATCCGAAATGGGTAGTCATTATGACTATTAAAAACAGTGTCACTATGACAACATGTATTGTCAAAATGACAGCGAGGCAGAGATGAGCTTTTCCGTAGACGTGCTGGCGAAAATCGCCATTGAACTGCAAACCGGTATTGGTCATCAGGACCGCTTCCAGCGGCTGATCTCCACGCTGCGCCACGTGCTGGCGTGCGACGCCTCGGCGCTGCTGCGCTACGAAGGACGGCAGTTTATTCCACTGGCCATCGATGGCCTGGCGAAGGACGTGCTCGGGCGGCGCTTTACTCTTGAAGGCCATCCGCGTCTGGAGACCATTGCCCGCGCGGGTGACGTGGTGCGCTTCCCGGCGGACAGCGATCTGCCCGACCCATATGACGGGCTGATTCCAGGCCAGGAGAGCCTGAAGGTGCACGCCTGTATTGGCTTGCCGCTGTTTGCAGGGCAGAATCTGATTGGGGCGCTGACCCTCGACGGCCTGTCGCCGGACCAGTTCGATACCTTCAGCGATGAGGAGCTTCGCCTGATTGCCGCCCTGGCCGCCGGGGCGCTGAACAATGCGCTGCTGATTGAACAGCTGGAGAGTCAGAATATTTCTCCCGGCAGCCCGGCGGCGTTTGAGCAGGTGACGCACACGGAGATGATTGGCCTCTCGCCGGGCATGGCGCAGCTCAAAAAAGAGATTGAGATTGTTGCCGCGTCCGATTTGAACGTGCTGATCTTCGGGGAGACCGGCACCGGCAAGGAGCTGGTGGCGAAGTCGATTCACGAAGCGTCGCCGCGCGCGGTCAATCCGCTGGTGTACCTCAACTGCGCCGCGCTGCCGGAAAGCGTGGCGGAAAGCGAATTGTTTGGCCACGTCAAAGGGGCGTTTACCGGCGCCATCAGCAACCGCAGCGGCAAGTTCGAAATGGCCGATAACGGCACGCTGTTTCTGGATGAAATAGGCGAGCTTTCCCTGTCGCTCCAGGCCAAACTTCTGCGCGTATTGCAGTACGGCGATATCCAGCGCGTGGGGGATGACCGCAGCTTAAGAGTGGATGTGCGCGTGCTGGCGGCGACCAACCGCGACCTGCGTGAGGCGGTGCTGGCCGGGCAGTTTCGCGCCGACCTGTTCCACCGCCTGAGCGTGTTTCCGCTTACCGTGCCGCCGCTGCGCGAGCGCGGGGACGACGTGGTGCTGCTGGCGGGCTATTTCTGCGAACAGTGCCGTCTCAGGATGGGGCTTTCCCGCGTGGTGTTAAGCCCGGGGGCGAGGGCGCATCTGCTGAGCTACGGCTGGCCGGGCAACGTGCGCGAGCTGGAACACGCGATTCACCGCGCGGTGGTGCTGGCGCGAGCGACGCGTTCGGGTGATGAAGTGGTTATACATGCCCGGCATTTTGCGCAGCATGATGAAATTGCGTCTATTGCGCAGGCTGTACCAGAGAGAGCGCATGAAAATCTGCGTGACGCCACGGAGGCGTTTCAGCGTCAAATGATTACCCGCGCGCTGGAGCAGAACAACCGCAACTGGGCGGCGTGCGCCCGGGCGCTGGAGATGGACGTCGCCAACCTGCACCGGCTGGCGAAGCGTCTCGGGCTGAAGGGTTAGATAATCCCGGCCTGATAGAAATCCTGCAGGTTGATGGCACCGCACAGCCTGCCGGTGTCATCCACCACCGGTGCGGCGGTGATTTTGCGCTTCATCAGCACCTCTTTGGCTTCAATGGCGCGGCTCTCGGCGTTCAGCGTCAGCCCGCCCTGGGTCATGGCGTCCGACACGTCTGTTTCCAGCTTACCGCCGCCCACCAGCCAGCGGCGCAGGTCGCCGTCGGTGAACACGCCTTTGACGTATCCGTCGTCATCGCACACCGCCACCAGCCCCAGACCGGTACGGCTCAGCTCCAGCATCGCGTCCATGACGCTGGTATTGAGTTTGACCTGTGGAATCGCATCTTCTGTGCGCATCAGGTGGTGAACCTTGTTGAGCAGGCGCGCTCCGAGCGCACCCGCCGGATGCGAACGGGCGAAATCTTCTTCGTTAAACCCGCGCGCCTGCATTACCGCCATCGCCAGCGCGTCGCCCATCATCAGGGTATTTACGGTGCTGGAGGTGGGGGCGAGGTGCATCGGACAGGCTTCACGCTCAACGGAAATATCCAGCGTTGCTTTGGCGGCCAGCGCCAGGGGCGAGCGGGATTTCCCGGTCATCGCCAGCAGGGCGACCGATTTTTCCTGCAGGCGCGGAATAATGAGATCCAGCTCTTTCGCCGAACCGGAGTAGGAGATAAACAGCATCACGTCGCGGCTTTCAATCATTCCCAGATCGCCGTGCAGCGCTTCGGCAGGGTGCACGAAGAAGGCCGGGGTGCCGGTGCTGGCCAGCGTCGCGGCAATCTTTTTGCCGATATGGCCGGATTTACCGATGCCCGCCACGATCACTTTGCCTTCGCAGTGGATAATGGTGTTGGCCGCGCGGACAAAATCCTCGCCCAGACGTTCCGGCAGGCGGCTGGCTTCCTGCAGCTCCAGCATCAGCGTCTGGCGGCCCGTTTCTAACAGAAAATCACTCATCTCTCTCTCCGGTTACGATCACGTCGATGCCTTTCTCTTCCAGCGCTTTTTTGAACGCCGGGTCGATACCCGCGTCGGTAATCAGCTTATCAACGCTTTCAAGGCTACAGACAATGTTGGGGCTTTTGCGGCCAAACTTCGACGAGTCCGCCATCAAAATCACTTCCCGCGCGGCGTTGCACATGGCTTTACTGACGCTGAACACCTCGTTAAACGTCGTGACGCCCGCGTTCAGGTCGATGCCGTCGGTACCCATAAACAGTTTATCGAAGCTGAAGTGGTCGAAGGCGTTCTCCGCCAGCTGCCCGTGGAACGACGCGGATTTTTTACGGAAGGTGCCGCCGGGCATCAGGATGGTCTGCTCGCAGTCGTTCTCCGACAGGGCGTTGACGATATGCAGGCTGTTGGTCATCACCGTGATGTTGTTAAAGCGGCTGAGCAGGGGGATCATCTGCAGGACGGTACTGCCGGCATCCAGAATGATCGAGTCGCCATCGTGGATAAATTTTACGGCGGCTTCGGCAATCAGCGCTTTCTGGTGGGTATTGATCAGCGTTTTGTGGTCGATAGGCGGGTCCGCTTCGTCTTTATTGAGCACCACGCCGCCGTAGGTTCGAATGACGGCGCCAGAGTTTTCGAGCAATACGAGGTCCTTGCGTATCGTCGTGCCGGTGGTGTCAAAGTAGTGGGCCAGATCCTCCACCGAGCATTTTCCCTGTTTTTGCAGATACTCAAGAATGGCCGCCTGCCGCTGACGAGGTTTCATAGGCGCTTCGTTCCTTAGGTTGCGAAATGATAATTTCGCAAGTCTATATCTTTCACAACGAAATTATCCATGTTTCAGATTAAGCGCTAATGATAGTGCATTCTGACAAAGTGGATCATGGGGAAAGATCACATCGGGCTGCAATTCCTGCAGCGAAATGCCGTTGATTGCCTGGATTTTCACCGGACGGGCAAAGACGGTCATGCCGCGCATGATGAGGGAATCACAGACCTTGTTGTTTTCATCCAGCGCAACAGCGACGACGACCCGCGGCTTGAAGCGTCCACCGGAACGCCCGACGCCCACGCGGCCTTTCTGGCACAGGGCGTCAAACGCGCGGTTAAACCGATGGATTTGCCAGCCGCCAAACGCCATCTGGCAGATCCAGGCGAGGGCGGCGACGGTAATGAGTGCGGTGACCATATCGGCTCCTTAATTGCCGGGTGGCGGCTGCGCCTTACCCGGCCTAC